>CAZTXD010000188.1:0-5540 GCA_964617995.1 uncultured Acidimicrobiaceae bacterium | reverse complement strand
AGCGCGGATGCGGTTACCGCCACCTGTTCCAGCATCAGCTGACAAGCTACGGTTTGACACCGTCGCAAACGCTCGAGTTCGAAAGCGTGGACGCGATCAAGAAATGCGTAGGGGCCGGCCTCGGTGTCGGCTACCTGCCGGAAGTTATCGTGCGAGATGAGATCGCCGCCGGTCAGCTCGTGTCGGTTGATGAATTTGGACCGCCCACAGCCGTCATGCTCCAGATGGCGCATCACCCCGATCGCTGGTTAAGCCCTGCCGTCAGTAGTTTCATCGAACTATGCAAGGTAGTCCTAGACCGGGAACTCCGAGCCGAAGCCAAGTCCCGCGCGACCGCCTAAGCGGGTCACCCCCTTGATCCCAACCGCGCCGCGCTAGACGGCGCATCCCGGTGGCGGCACAGCGGCCGATCGGTCATCAATGACCTACTCGGAGCATCAACGCCACCTCTGACGCGCCTACACGCCGAATTCGACACTCCGATACGCGTAACTCGACTGACCGGCTGTGGTCCTCTCAGCAGCACAGTCAGAGCCTTCCAGGCGCTCGATAATGACGAGCCGGAGAGCCGACCCGAACCAACCCGATATCCGGCAATCGGTAGCGGCTTCATAACCACATCACGAGCCTCGTCCGAGACGGCCCCAAAGAGATACGGAAAGGTGTAAGTGGCTCTGGCGATGTGGTGCCCGACCTCTGATCGCCGACGTCATTCGCGTCGAAGTTCGGAGGCTTATGTCTTGTCGATGGTGAGGTCTTGGTAGTGGTTGGTCTTGTTGAGGTTTTCGGTGGTGTGGTGGTGGGTTTCTGTTTGGAGTGCGGTGGTGAGGGTGGTGCGGGGGACTTCGGTGCCTCGGTTGGCGTGACCGTGGGTGCCGGTGAGTGTTGACATGATGGTGTGCATGCGGTCGGGCCGGTTGGTGTCGCCTTTCTTGTTGAATAGGCGCCAGAGGGTTTTGCGGGTGGATCCGGTAGCGACGCTCGCTTAGGAGGGCAAGAGACAACGTCATCTGAGTGGCAGTGCTGCATGATCACGGCCGGCGGATCTGTCGGATGCGGTCGGACTCGACGTCTTCCCGAATAGTTTCCCGGCCCATCGGGACACCGGGCACTTCCGTTCGGGACACTGGGCGGTGTACCTCTGTTGGTGGCCACCGATCAGAGGGATGGTCATCGACATAGGAGATCGAGATGTTCGCATCGATGAGACCGGCCAAGGTCCTGATTGCGGTGAGCGTGCTGCTGGGAGCCCTCGCGGCTCCGGCGATGGCGAGCCAGCCGGCGTTCCATTTCACAGAAGACGTGACCGGTGACGTGTTCGGCTGTGCCGGCGACACCTACACCATCACATCCGGAGAGCTGCGCATCGTCGCTCATGAGGGCGAGAGCGCCCCGGGGAACACCAACTTCACTGTCACCGTCACTCCGTGGAAGGTGGTGGCTGAGGACTCGGTTGGTGATGCGTTTCGCATCGTCGGTTCTGTTTGGTTTGGCGAGACGGTCAACGCCGGAAACGGCGGCTTCCAGGCGACCTTGACTGCCAAGCTGCAGATTATCGGCCAGGGCGTGGGGAGGGCCGACAGTGTGAACCTGACGGTCCATATAACCGCCCAGCCCAACAACTTCGTGTTGCACGAGTTCGACTTCGGCTCGTGTCCGGAGCTTCCGGACTAGTCCTTGGTGGTCCTGCCTCGATCGACTCTGTGATGGTCAACAGCCCGGACAAGTTGGCCTCGAAGAAGAAGTCGATGTGACGTCTAATACCAGTCAGAAAGAGAGAACAAGGAGGAGGAAATGAACCGAACATGGTGGGTTGCGATCCTGGGACTCGTCAGCTTCCTGACCGGCGCCATCGGTGGCCCCGTCTTGGGCGAGGACACCGAGTTCCCGATCTGGATCTTCACGTGGCTCGGCCTTGGGCTGATCGTGGTTGCGATCGGCATGTGGCTGGTCGGTCGACGCAGCTGAGGCACCGCCGGGAAGAGTCCGGCGGTGAGCCGGAGGAGCCCCTGATGCCGCTATATTCTCCCTGAATGTACGCCGTCGCATCTCTGACGGTTGTGGTTGTGGCGGTGTGGGCGGTCGTTCGTCGCCCCCGTCACCCGGTATCGCTGGTGCTTGCGGTCATGGCATTGGGACACTTGGGCGGGTTCGTACTCGATCGAATTGGCCCCTCCGGCGATCTGCCCAATCGAGTCGGCGGTGCCTTCTGGGTTCTGACGCTTCCACTGGTCGCCGTTTTGGTCGTCGTCTTTCCGAGTGGTCCTCGGGGTCGTCTCGGCAGAGCACTGTTCCGCTACCAGATGTTCGCCATAGGATGGGCCGTGGTCGCCATCCTGGCGGTTGGTGAGGACAGCCCGTACGCATCGGAGTTCTTCCTCGCTGCCGCCATCCCTCTGGTCGGCGTCCTAGTGACCGGCATCATCGGGGTCGTCCAGCTGTGGCGTCACTTTCTCAGATCGGCCGGCGAGGAGCGTGTCCGTATCGGGCTGTTCGTCGCGGTTGCGGGGCTGATTGCGTCCCTTTATCCAATCGTGGGGTTGGGCACCCTCGCCGGGGGAACCTTTGGGGAGGGTCTGATCGATGAAGTCGCCGGGACCTTGGTGGTGGCAGGTTTGCC
Source organism: uncultured Acidimicrobiaceae bacterium (assembly GCA_964617995.1). Lineage (GTDB taxonomy): Bacteria > Actinomycetota > Acidimicrobiia > Spongiisociales > ZC4RG35 > CAZTXD01. Next base: position 2,920 of record CAZTXD010000188.1, on the reverse strand, counting down.
CCTGACGGTCGCCGTGTCCTGGCTGACCGGAGACGTGAGGAGGTGGGCGTCGATCATCCACCCTGTTCTGGACTGGACGGTTCGCCTCATCGCGGCGGCGGTGGTTGCCCTGGTAACGGTGGAACTGCTGACTCTGGTTGGTCTGACCGATCCCGGCTCTGCCGCGGTGGTGTTGATCGTCGCCTTGGTGATTGTGGCGCTGGGCAATCTGATGCGGCGCCTCGGCGAGGGGGCAAGTAGGGCCCTGCTCGGCCGGGATGAGATGTCGGGTCGGACGCTACGGGCCCTGGCCTCTCGGCTCAGCGAAGCAGTTGCCCCCGAGGATGTGCCCGAGTTGGTCGCGGTCTCGCTGGGAGCCTCCCTCAGCTTGAGCGGTGTCTCCGTGGAGGAGGCCGACGGAGAGGGATTCCATCGGCTCGCCTCGTGGGGTGACCTCGACCCGGCCACCTCCTCCAGCCACACTCTGGTTCATCTCGGCAAGCCCGTTGGCCGCCTCGTGGTCAATGGTCCCCACCCCGCCGATGGAGCAGCGTTCGACGAATTGCTGCCTCACGTTGCCGCCGCCCTCGAAGCGGGACGGCTCGGCCGCTACCTGGCCGAGGCACATCGGCGTCTCCTCAGCGCACGTCAGACCGAACGCACCCGAATCCAGTCGGACCTGCACGACGAACTCAACCCGACGCTGTCGGGGATCCGTATCTCCGCAGCCACGGCTCGTAAGCGTCTCGAATCGGCCAAGACCGCCGACACGATCGTGCAGCTGGAGACCATCGAGACGGCGGCGAGGGACTCCCTGGAGCTGGCCCGACGGATCATCGACGACCTCACACCCCTCCCGTTGGAGACGGCATCGCTGGTCGAGGCCCTGAGCGACAAGGTAAAGACCTTCGACGACCCACCCGAGTTCTCGGTGCGCCTCGTCGTCGACGAGCCATTCCCGACCCTGGGTCTCGATCAGGAGGCAATTGTCTACCGGGTGTGCATGGAGGCCATTGCCAATGCGGCCAAGCACTCGGGAGGGCGAGCATGTGAGGTTCGGCTTCGAGTCGGGGAGGGATCGGTCATCGTCGAGATGGTCGACGATGGCACCGGCTTTCCCGCCGATCCAACGCTTGGGATCGGGTCTCGGTCGATGCGGGAACGGATCGAACGAGCCGGGGGAACCTTCGAGATCAGCCCAAATCGGCCCAGAGGGACGGCGGTGACTGCCAAACTGCCGATGACCCGATGAAACCGGTAAGGGTCGTCATCGCCGAAGACCATCCGATCTTCCGTTCGGCACTGGAGACTTTGCTGGCGGACCATGACGATATCGAGGTAGTCGGAACCGTCGGAACGGGCAAGGAGCTGGTGGAGATGGTACGCAACGCCTCCCCCGATGTGGGGGTCGTGGACCTCCGCATGCCGGGAGGTGACGGGATCTGGGCGACGTCGGAGATCCGGGCAACATCGTCGCCAACACGGGTGCTGGTTCTGACGTCGGCCGAGGACGAACGAGCCATTTCTGGGGCGTTCGCCGTCGGTGCCAGTGGCTATGTTCTGAAGTCCGCCGAACCAGACGCCATCATCGAGGCGGTACTTGCGGTGGCCGCCGGGATCGTTCCCCTGTCGCACTCGGTTCTGGCGTCGGTAGGAAGACGTCGCGTCAGCCGGGGAGATCGGTTTCCGGAACTCACCGCACGGGAGTTCGACGTCCTCGAGGCCCTCGCCGACGGTCACGACAATGCAGCGATTGCCCGCCGTCTCGGACTATCGGACAAGACGGTGCGAAATCACGTATCCAACATCCTGGCGAAGATGGCCGTCCCCAACCGTACGGCAGCGGTGGTCGCCGCCCACGAGCGCGGATTAGGCGCGGCGCCGAATTCGCTTGAATCCGACACGCACGAGCCGTGAGGACGTTCGTAGTCGGGGACGGCGTCGATCCGTCGACCTCCGGTTCTTCCGACTCCGGAACCGTGTTGCTTCGTGTCTCCGCTTGTGTCGATTTGTGAAACGACAAAGGGAATTTGGCAGAACACTGTTGCCTGCTCCGCTGCTCTGTCACTGGAGGCGCGTAATTGGCGTTGCCGTCTGATTGGCGGGGAACGACGATCTGGATCGAAGGCCGCTCGCGATTCTTCTGAGCCGTCCCCTGGCGAGCGTCTGGGTGGGCTGCCTTGCAGGAAATCGGGCCGCAGCGATCCAGAGATCGCATCCGGTGATATGTCGCATTCGCAGCACATCGCGGAGCGGGCGCGTGAGCACCCCAGACTGGAGCTGCTTCTCCCCCTGCCCTCTCCATCTGGTTGCTTCCGTTATCACCACGATGACGTCGATGACCGCAGGCTCGACGAGGTGAACACCCGGATCGTCCAGGTGCTCAGGGCAGAGAAGCACTTGGTTCCGTCGACCACGGCCGTCGAGGGCGGTCTCGCCATGAGGCCGTGCTTCATCAACCGGCGACGACGATTGGTGAGGTGGGGCCCTGGTTGAATCCGTGATATTGGCGACTCGCACGTCTCGACTGCCGGTTGAGTTCCGGCTAGGCATCCTGTCCTTCGCCGCGAGTACTCCGTTACCGGCTGAAACGATGTGATTCGGGCGTCATCTCGTAGCTGCTGGTCGCCTGGAGATACTCGTCCGGGATGCCATCGACGAAGTCCAACTCGGCCCGACCGCGGATGAGCAGAATCTTGGGTGGGTGCACCTCGGTGTCGATCGTCAGGGCAACGACGGGTTGACCACACCGGTCGCACTCAGTGGATGCTGGGTCTGCTACTTCCCGGAGGTCGGCGAAATGGCTGCACGTGTTGTTGGTCATGCCGGAACCATACGGACGGCTGCCCGCCTTCGCGAGATTGTGGTCGTCCGGGTTGACATTTGCCTATATAGGCATATGATCTCTGACATGGCTCGTGCCAGGACCACCGCTGACGCC
>CAZTXD010000187.1:0-5630 GCA_964617995.1 uncultured Acidimicrobiaceae bacterium | reverse complement strand
CTCCTCGCGCACGCCCGACACTGGCACCAAACGAGGCGCCCAGATCACTCACCGCCGGGAGCGATATCGCGCACTTCGTTCCGCCCCGATCCGGCATTCCCGGAACCTTCCATAAACCACTCGGAGTGGTTTAAGCAGAATGGCGGCGTGTGTGGGGGAGATTCCGCGCGCGATATCTGCGATTGACGGCCTGAAGGTGAGTCTCGTACCCGCGGCCTTCCAAAATCTGGACGCGGGATCGACGCGGGATGAAACGACCGAGGTGCTGGCCGGAGGCCTGTCTGTAAGCCTCTGACCAGCACCTTTGTGGTCGGGACGGCCGGATTTGAACCGGCGACCTCAGCGTCCCGAACGCTGCGCGCTACCAAACTGCGCCACGTCCCGTGGAGCGAGGAGTGTAGTGGTGCCTAGACCGGGGTCGGAAGGGCAATGGCAGCCCTCAGATCCTGGCCCGTGAAGGGCTTGACCAGCCAAACGTCGGCACCGGCCCTTCGGGCGAGGAAGGTGTCGGCGGATCGGTCGAGCAGGAGCACCGTTCGCATCTTGGCCAGGTCCCCCCCGGCCATGGCCGAGCGCAGGTCCCGGATGACGGCCATACCACCCATGGAACCCACCTGGAGGTCGACGACGGCAGCGGCAGCGGAATGCTCGACGGCCTTTTCCACCGCCTGTCGTGGATCTTGGATCGTGATGAGATCCATTCCGGGGTCGGTGAGCGTCGCCCGAACGTCGTTGTCGACCCAGATGTCGTCGGTGACGACGATCACTTTCGCCATGTCGCCACGATAGCCACCGGGACAGGGCCTTCGGGGCGCCCTCCTATCATGGCGGCCCCGTGAGGCGCTTCTCTCTCTCCATCCTCCTGTTGCTCGTGCTCGCGCCTGCCGTCGGGCAGGCGCAGAGTCCCTCCGATCGGCGCGTGGACGTGATCGATGTGTCCGGGGCCCTCGACAACCAGGCGGTTTCGTTCATCGGCGAGTCGATCTCGTTCGCGGCGGAGTCGGGCTCGCACGCAGTCGTCGTCCAGATCGACTCTCCGGGGGTGGTGGCGGATCTCGCCAGGTTCGAGGCCCTGCTGGAGATGATCGGGGACCCACCCATCCCGGTGGTGGTGTGGGTGGGGCCGGCTCCGGCGGTCGCCTATGGGGGTGCGCTGGAGTTGCTGGTAGCAGCCCCGGTCTCGGTTGCCGCACCCGAGGCGAGAGTGGGATTCGGGATGCCCACGATCGTCGCCGGAACCACCGTCGACTCGTCTTCCGTCCCGGCAGCTCTCCGAGGTGGATCGGCGATCGTGGAGACAGAGGTTCCCGGAGTCGTGGATGCCGTCTCGCCCACCATCCGCCAGGTGCTGGAGGCGGTGGATGGGCATTCGGTGGTCGTCGACGGAAACGTTGTCTTTCTGGAAACGGGTTCGGTCGGGGAGGTCGTGTTCCACAAACCGGGTTTCTGGGCGCGGTTCCTGCGCCTCGCCGTCACCCCGGAGGCGGCGTTCCTGTTCCTCGTTGCCGGCCTCACCGTCGCCGCCTTCGAGTTCTACGCCATCGGTCCCGGTGTGGCGGCGGCCGTGGCGGGGGTGTCATTGTTCCTGGCGGGGTACGGCATCGCCGCCCTGCCCGTGCGGTGGTGGGCGTTCGCATTGGCTCTGGTCGGATGGTGGGCGCTCACCAGCTCCTATCAGCGCGGCGGGGTGGTCACTTTGACCGGCGGCGGCGCGCTGCTCACCCTCGTAGGCGGCTTGTGGTTCGTTGACGGCGCCCCCCAGCTGCAGATGAACGCCGCCGTCACGGTGGTGATCGTGGCGGCGGTGCTGCTCTTCTATGTCTTCGCCATGCCCACCGTCGCCAGGGCGCGATTCAGTACACCGACGATCGGGAGAGATCACCTGATCGGTGCCGCCGGTACGGCGGTCACCGGTCTGATTCCCGATGGAGTGGTCGAGGTCGACGGTGCCAGGTGGCGGGCCTCCTCGCATCGCGCGGCGGGGATTGAGCCGGGAGATCCCGTTCGGATCGTGCGGGTCGACGGTCCCCGACTGGAGGTGGAGCCCTCGCCGCAAACCGGTGTAGAGCGCGAAAATCATTCTTAACGCCTTCCAGTATTTCCCTGGCGAATGCTGGGATGCCGGTTTAGGTTGCGTTTCCCTGCGGTTAGCGACGAAAGGGAACGACTTGTCTCCTGACGATTGGCAACTGAAGGCGCTTTGCCGGGGCAACCATGCCCATTTGTTCTTCCCTCCCTCCACCTTCGAACGCAAAGACGACAGGGAACGTCGTGAAACACGCGCCAAGGCCATCTGCGCCGTGTGCCCGGTCCTCTCGGAGTGCTCCTCGTATGCGTTGACGATCAAGGAGCCGTTCGGGATCTGGGGTGGGATGACCGAGACCGATCGCAAGGAGCTGTTCGCCGCCTCTGCTGCCCGCTGAGCGAAGAAGGCGTCCTACGGGGGAATCGGTGTGCGGGTATCCCCGCGGCGACGTGTCAGTCCCACGGAGTCGGCCCATTCGAGTATGGGCACTGCGTACTTGCGGCTTATCTGCAGACTGTCCCGGAAGTCGGCGACGGTGAAGCTCTCCGGCATGGCGGCGATCGCTTCCCGTAGACGCTCTGCGTCGGTCGGCAGGTAGACGAGGTCATCGGAGATCCGCACCAGCTCACCGGAGCGGATGAGACGGTGGAGTACCTCCTTTCCGATCGGGAGCTCGGAGACGCGGGGCACCTGGATCCCGGCCTCGGCGAGGATGCCACGTGCTTCCTCCCATGCGGCCTCCTGGGACGGATCCAGTGCCACGGTGTGACCGGCCTGCCAGACCACCGTCCCGTCTCCGTCCAGATCCCGGGTGGAGTCGACGGCGTGGCTGACGAGCTCGGGGGCGGCCCCGAGACGGCTGGAGAGCGTAGCCAGCGGGATCCCTTCCCGGAGCGGGGTGGCGGCGTGGAACGACTCCACTTCGCTGCGGGCGGCAGCGACGAGGCGGTCGAGCTCCTGTTCGGTGACCACCATGTCGCCGATGATCGTGGCCTTGGAGGGTGCCGCCCCGGCTTGGGCCTCCAGCCGGGAGAGGCGATCCCGGCCCCGGATGCGCAGAAGCGAGTTTGCCGCCTCGGCAGGGCCCAATCCGAGCGGAAGCCCGGCCGAGGCGCGCAGGGAGGCCCCCCGGGCGGCCGGGGCAGGGTCGAGCACCACCCCGCCTCCGACGACTGCCCGACGCCCGGTCTCCCGAACGATGAAGCGATCGCCGTAACGGAGAGGAAGCGGCCGGTCGAGCCGAACCACCCAGGAGTCGCCCACGGCACGGATACGTGCGGGCACCGCCGCCGTCCCCACATGGACGTGGAACGCCCCCCGGTCGCCCAGCTCGTCGACGTAACGAGCGACGCGGATGGCGGCGGTGAAACGGCCGGTCTGGATCCAACGCCCTTGTCGACCGAGCATCGCCCCACGTCCCAGATCGTCGGGGAACCCAACCAGGTTCATCGCCACCCTGCGGCTCTGCTCGACGGTCTCGGCTGCCTTCTCGTGGCTCTCCAACCCGCGGATACGGGCCGTTGCGTCTCCCGGATGCGTCACCAACACATCCCCCACCGCCAACCCCCCGCCCAGCAGCGTTCCGGTGACGACCGTGCCAACCCCCGCCACCGTGAACCGACGGTCGATCCACAAGCGCGGGTCCGTTCCGAGGGTGGTGACGGGGATGGCAGCGTCGAGGGCGGCGCGGATGTCGTCCAGGCCCGACGAACTCGGTGCCGAGACCGGAACGACCGGAGCACCCTCGAGGGACGTTCCCTCCAGCCGTTCGATGATCTCCAGGGTCGCCAACTCCACCAGCTCCGGGTCGACACGGTCCACCTTCGTCAGGGCGATGACGGCACGGTCGACGCCGAGGAGATCGAGGACGGCCAGGTGCTCCTCCGACTGTGGCATCCATCCCTCGTCGGCGGCCACGACGAACAGGGCCAAATCTATCGCCTCTATGCCCGCCAGCATGTTCTTGATGAAGCGCTCGTGTCCGGGAACGTCAACGAACGACACCTCCCGGCCGGAAGGCAGGGTCGTCCACACGAAGCCGAGGTCTATGGTCAGTCCCCGCTTCTTCTCCTCGGCCCAGCGGTCGGGATCCCTACCCGTCAGGGCCTCTAGGAGGGTCGACTTGCCGTGGTCGACGTGACCGGCCGTCCCGATGACCGTCATTCGTTGCTGAGAGCCGACTGCACCGCCGCGTCATCGGCAGGGTCGACGGTGCGCAGATCGAGGAGGAGGGCGCCACCGGCGCGTCGGCCGAGAACGGGAGGGTCCCCGGCGAGCAACCTGTGGTAGACGTCGTCGCCATCGTCCAGTTCGATGAGACAGGTCGGTATCTCCGCTCCCGGCGCCGACCCGGCTCCGATGGTGGAAGCACCCTCCACCAGCCGTCCGTCAGCATCCGAGGCGGTGAGGACTCTCTCGGCCCGCGCCCTCAGATCCCCCACGGTCAACGCGGCCATGCGCCACACCGGCAGGTCGTGGGCTCGGCCGGCCAGGTAGGCGGCGAGCGTGGCGGCGAGTGCGGCGGCGGTAGATCCGTCGACCCGCAGCGCCCGGGCCGCGGGATGGCGCGCCAGCCGGTCCACCAGATCGGCTCGCCCCACTATCAGCCCCGCCTGGGGACCGCCGAGCAGCTTGTCCCCGGAGAACATGACCAGATCGGCGCCTTCCTCCAGTGCCTGACGAATGCCGGGCTCGCCGTCCAGCCACTGGGGTGGTGGGCCCTTCAGCCACGGCGCCCGGGCGTCGAGCAGGCCCGATCCGGCGTCGAAGACGAGAGGCACGCCGCGGTCAGAGGCCAGGCCGGCCAACTCGGCGACGGAGGTCTCGGCGCTGAACCCGACCACCCGGTAGTTGGAGGGATGCACCTTGAGGAGGAGGGCCGGTTCCTCCACCGCGGCGTAGTCGGAAAGACGGGTTCTGTTGGTGGTACCGACCTCGACCAGTTCGGCGCCCGCCGCTGCCATCAGCTCGGGCAGTCGATAGGAGCCGCCGATCTCTATCAACTCCCCCCGGGATACGGGGACGGGCCCCTCCGCGGCCAGGCACAGCAACGTCAGGAACACGGCGGCGGCGTTGTTGTTGACCACTATCGCCGCCTCAGCCCCGGTCAGGGTCACGGCGAGTCTCTCGGCGGCGTCGTTGCGGCGGCCCCTCTCGCCGGTGGACACCTCCAGCTCGACGTTGGCGTAGCCGGCCGCCACCTCGGCCGCGGCCGCCAGAGCCTCGCCACTCCATGGTGCACGTCCCAGATTGGTGTGGAGTATCACCCCGGTGGCGTTGATCACCCTGCGGGGTACCGATCGGGTCAGGTCGGCGAGGCGGCGCCGCGTCTCGCCCTCGATGTCGAGGTCCGGGTCCTGCCGGAAGTCCTCGATGACATTACGGACCACCTCGACCACCAGCGGGCGGGGAAGCTTCCCGTCGTCGACCCGGCGGACGACGGCATCGACGGAAGGTGGGTGTGTCATCGGCATCATCATCGAGGTTAGAACCCTCCCCTTCTTTGGACGCCGGCGAACGGTCCGGGCTTCTTTGGACGTCGAAGAACAGTATCCGTTCGTGGGCAACCAGAGAAGCGGGAGGGCGTTCGTCCTGGTCCAAGGAA
>CAZTXD010000186.1:0-5853 GCA_964617995.1 uncultured Acidimicrobiaceae bacterium | reverse complement strand
ATTCCGTTCGTGCACAACCAGAGAAGGTGGGGACTGTTCTTAGACAACCAAAGAATCACCGCGGGACGGTCTTCGTTTCATTCCACCGGGCCGAGCGACGGAACGGCGCCGACTTACCCGTTCGGGTGATCGGACCGACGGTCCGGCCGCTCCTCCTCGGGGATCCACTCTGCACCGGGAGCGGATGTCGCCCGGCCAGCCGTCACAGCCAGGCTCCGGGCCAGTATCCGGTCAGCCGGGGCCTCCCCCAACCTGATCTCCGGCGTGGCCGGGTCTGAGGATGACCCCGAACCGAACCAACGTGAGCAGTCACCGATGACGGCGGCAAGAAGCTCGTAGAGCCGCATGTCGGGGTCGGGGATACACGCCTCGGCGATACCGACGACAGCGACGCGAACGATGGCGGGCGCTGATCGACGCTGGAAAGCCCGCGGCGTCAGGCGGGTTCCAGGATTGAAGTCCTCCGCCCACCGAGCTGCCTGAGGCGCACTGGCGAGGGCACGTCGAGCCTGATCGAGGAGCCCTGTCATATCCGGGGGTGTTCCGTCGTCGAGGTCGGTCAAGACCTGGTCGGCGGCCAGAAGTCCGGCGGCCAAAGCGCGTTGTCGATACTCGGCTACGACGGGAAGCGCCATGGCGGCGCAGCGGATCGCGATGCCGACATCCACCCGGGGATCGTCGTCGGTCAGGCCGATGACCAACGGAATCAAAGGGACGAGCCTGGACCGGCCGGCATCCGAGGTGTGGTCGTTGACTCCCCGGGCGACTCCTGCCAGCAGGGCGTGAGTGCATTGGGGGTGGTCGCTCCAGCGTTCTCCTGCCAACAGCGAGACGTACTCCATGAAGCACGCACCTTTGCGCGGACTCCGGTGTTTCCCTCGGGAGAGCACCGGAACCCCCTCGGGTGTTCCCCGTCGCAGCATCTGTCCAATGATACCGAACCTACCGCTGCCGCGTCCAGAAAGTCTGTGAACGGAATCGTGGCCGTCGGCAACGATTCCGTTCACAGTTCGGGTTAGACCCTCTCGATCCGGTCAGGCTCCTTCGGCGGCGACTTCGAGGTCACGCACGGCCTGCCACACCCGCGGCCCCCGGAAGTCCCAGTACTTGGTGCGCTGGATGACGATCGTCCTCCGCCCCGCCACCCCCCGCGGCAGGATCCCGTTGTGGATGCGCACCGTCCGGTAGAAGAGCGGCGATAGCCTGCTGGCGGCGTCGGCGTGACGCTGGCTGGCCCTCCAGTACTCCCGGGCCTCGGGCTTGTCGTGGAGGACCAGGTTGGCCCAGTTCCCGTCGACCAACTCCATCGAGCTGTACGAGAGGATCCCCGGGTAGTTGCGGAACTCGAGTACGAGGTCGGCGTTGGCCTCCTCCAGGGGAGTGGAGTCCCGACCGAAGTAGCGCTCCCCGAAGAAGCCGACCACGCAGATCTCCTTCCGGGCGGATCGCAACGCCGGTTGGTCGCACACCACCACCTTCCTCCTGAGCCCGTGGACGGTCCACTCGATCGATTGGTGGGAATCGATCCGTTGACCGGTAGAGGGTGAGCCGAGGATGCCGCGCAAGTCCTCGAGGAGATACGACAGGATGGAGTGATCGTGCGTATAGAGATCGGGGGACGTGAACGGCCGCCTCTTCACGACCTCGTCCGGACCCAGCACTTTGACATCCATCGCACGCTCCTCGGCCCACAGTGTAAGCCCAAAAACCCCCGCCGCCCCTGCGTTTTCGCGCATCAAATGCGCGCTATCGCGCGCATTTGATGCGCGAAAACGGTCAGGGGGTGTAGCCGTCGAGGCGGGCGAGAACCTGGAGCATCACCTCGTCGGCGCCGGCGCCGATGGCGGTGAGGCGCCCGTCGCGCAGGAACCGGGTGGTCCAGGTCTCCTCCATGTAGCCGATGCCACCGTGGAACTGGAGCACCCAGTCGGCCACCTCGCGCTGGAGGCGACCGGCCTTGAGCTTGGCGATGGTGGCCATCCGGGTGACGTCCTCACCCGAATCGTGGCGCTCGGCGATGACGTGGTTGTACTCGCGGAGCATGTCGACCTCCGCCGCCAGCTCCGCCAGCTTGAACTGCACGTACTGGTGCCTGAGTAGGGGCTTGCCGAAGACGACCCGCTCCGCCAGGTAGTCACGGGTCCTCTCCAGGGCGAGGAGACAAGCAGCCGCCGCTCCGTAGGACGACCACATCCTCTCGATCACGAACTGGGCCATCTGCTGTTGGAATCCCATTCCCTCGGTGCCGATGAGGTTGCCGACCGGCACCCGGACGTCGGTCAAGCTGAGGACCCCGGTGTCGGATGCCTTCATCCCCAGCTTGTCCAGTTTGCGTGACACCTCGAAGCCCTCTACGGCGGTGGGGACGATGATCTGGGACATCCCGGCGTAACCTCCCTCGTCGGAGGTGCGGGCCAGCAAGCACAGCCAGTCGGCCTGGAGCGAGTTGGTGATGAACATCTTGGAGCCGTTGATGACCCATTCGTCTCCATCCCTGACCGCCCGGGTCCGGATGGCCGCCACGTCGGAACCGGCGTCGGGCTCGGTCACGGCGATCGAGCACACCTGCTCGCCCCTCAACACCGGAGCCAGGAACTGCTCTTTCTGCTCGTGGGTGCCGAAGAAGTGCAGGGACGGTGTAGCCATGTCGGTGACCACGCCCACCGCCATTCCGATGGAACCGTGGTCGGCGCGGGCCAGCTCTTCGGCCAGCACGACGGTGAACAGATGATCCGCCCCCTGACCCCCGTAGGCGGGGTCGTACTCCAGGCCGAGCAGACCGAGCTTCGCCATCTCGGAGAGCACCTCGTGGAGGGGGATCCACTCCTTCTCTTCCCACTCGGGGACCCGGGGATTGATCTCGTTCTCCACGAAGCTGCGCACGACCCGACGGAACTCGTGATGCTCGGGGGTGAAGGGCATGACTCTCCGGTCGGTTTGGCGTATGAGGGCGAGAGTATCTTGGATGATACGACCAGCGTCCGCATCCAGACGCCGACCAGCGACCGTGGGAGACACAATGCGCAAGTTCATTCGCCGCCTGTTGTTCGTGGGGTTCGTGGTTTGGGTCACCAAGACCGTCCAGGAGCGCAAACGCCAGTGGTCGACACGGCCCGCCGCCGATATCCGCCGGGACGTGGTGACCAACCTCCCGGCGGGTATCGACCCCGACACACGAGAGAAGATCGCCGACAAGGTCGTGCGGGCCGTCAAAGGACCGGAGCCGGTGGACACCGGGTCGCAGACCCCTCCCGCTCAGGATCTCACCAGCCCTCCCGCTCCGGAGCCTCCTTCCGACCTGCGCTCCTCCGACTGAAGGGCGACCTCAGCTGCTGTAGCCGATCGCCTGGGCCTCGGCCCACCTGGCCAGGGCGGTGGTGTAGAGACGCGTGGCCTCCTCCAGGTCCCCGGCGGCGAGGGCGCTCACCGAGGCGGTGACATCGGCGGCAGTGTCGTCGATCATCGTCACTCCCATCCTCCAACCGACCTGGCGGTAGTCCAGCTCCGCCATCCCGTCGGAGGGGAACGACTCCAGCCAGGAGCCCATCGAGACCATGTCGTCGATCCACGTCGACGGCAGGCCCTGGCTACGCATGGCCTCGGCCGTGCCGTCGACCCGCCGGATGGCGTCCTGCAGCCCGGCCCGGAGGAGCATCGGCTCGACCTGATCATCCGGATCGAAGGCGATGAACCAGCGCAGCGGCGGGTGCCAGGCCGACACCATCACCGCCGCCGGTTCGCCCACGCCGGCGCGGATGTGGCTCAGCTCCCTTCTCGCCGAAGCGGCCACCGCTCCGTCGACGATCCCCACCCCGAAACGCGTGGTGGCCTGGTGGTAGGCGACGACCGATTCGAGGAGCCGCCGTCGCGGTGCCCGGGGACAGCGCCACAGGCGACCGTTCCATTCGACCTCCCAGGCATCTGCGACCTGAGATTCGGTGGTGAGGGTGGCCGCTCCCAGCCGGGGTACGTCACCGGCGCCGAGGCTCACGGGTAGAAGGACCTCTTTGGCCGGCCGATACACCCTCAGGTAGGCGACGTCGATCATCCGCTCAAGATTAGAGACATCTCCCACCCCGACCCCATCGGGCAGCGGAGCCGGATCGTCGGAACCCACAGCGCCGGCAGGGGAACCCGGCCCCCCAATCCCCGATCCAGGTACAATCCGCCCCGAGGTCCCCAGCCAGACGGCCCGCTGAGAGGAGACATGACGGTGACCATCTTCGACTCGATGCAGTCGGACGGCCACGAACAGGTCGTATACGGGTCCGATCCGGTATCGGGCCTTCGCACGATCATCGCCATACACTCCACCTCTCTGGGTCCCGCTCTCGGCGGGACCCGCTTCTTTCCATACGACTCCGAGGACGAGGCCCTCACCGACGTGCTCCGCCTGTCCCGGGGCATGACCTACAAGGCCGCGGCCGCCGGCCTGGATCTGGGAGGGGGCAAGGCCGTCATCATCGGGGACCCCCGCATCGACAAGTCAGAGCGTCTGTTGCGGACGTACGGCCGCATCGTCGACTCGCTGGGCGGCCGGTACATAACAGCAGAGGATGTGGGCACCACCACCGACGACCTCACCTTCGTGCGCAAGGAGACCCGCTGGGTGGTGGGCATCCCCGTGGCCGAAGGTGGGTCGGGCGATCCCTCCCCGCTCACCGCCCGTGGCCTGTACGCCGCCGCCCGGGCGGTGGCCCAGCACCTGTGGGGCAATCAGGACCTGGTCGGACGAAAGGTCCTCGTCCAGGGGGTCGGGAAGGTGGGAACTGCCTTCGTCCGCCTGCTGGTCGAAGCGCGAGCCGAGGTCGTGGTCACCGACGCCTACCAGAGCGCCATCGATCAGGTGGTGGAGACTTTCGGCGTCAAGCCCGTCGACCCGGACGACGCCCTCGATGTGCCCTGTGACATCCTCTCCCCGTGCGCCATGGGCGCCGTGCTGAACGCCGAGTCCATCCCCCAGCTCAACTGCGAGGCGGTAGTGGGCTCGGCCAACAACCAGCTCGCCACCGACGAGGACGGGGACCGACTGGCCGAAGCGGGGATCCTCTATGCCCCCGACTTCGTCGTCAACGCCGGTGGCCTCATCAACGTCTACGACGAGCTTCTCGGATACTCGAAGTCCCGTGCCCTCCACCGGGTCGACGGTATCTACGACGCCACTATGCGAATCCTAGAGACCGCCCGGGAGAAGGAGATGACCCCGGTAGCGGCGGCGATGCACGTGGCCGAGCGTCGAATCGACGAGATCGGGGGAATGGACCGGTGCCGCCCACTCAGAATGTGAAGGAGGATCGCCCGTTGAGCATCACCGTCGACCACGAAACCCTCGGTCTCGAGGACAAGCAGCTCATCGAGATGTACCGGCTGATGTTGATGGCCCGCCGCATGGACGACCGGATGTGGGCTCTCAACCGCCAGGGCCGGGCGCCGTTCGTGGTCGGCTCTTCCGGGCACGAGGCGGTGCAGGTGGCGTCGGTGCTCGCCCTCGACCGCGCCAACGATTGGCTGCTCCCCTACTACCGCGATATGGGGGTGGCGCTGGCCTGGGGGATGCCTCCCGTGGATGTGTTCCTGGGGGTGTTCGCCCGCAAGACGGACCCCATGTCGGGAGGCCGCCAGCTCCCCAACCACTGGTCCGACACCGACCGACGCGTCCTCACCCAGTCGTCCTGCATCGGAACCCAGTATCCCCACGCCGCCGGGATCGCCCACGGACTCGTCATCCAGGGTGTGCCCGGGTTGGTGGTCGTCTACGGCGGCGAAGGCTCGACCTCGGAGGGCGACTGGCACGAGGCGATGAACTGGGCGGGGATCCACCGTCTCCCTCTCGTGTTCATCATCGAGAACAAC
>CAZTXD010000185.1:0-5897 GCA_964617995.1 uncultured Acidimicrobiaceae bacterium | reverse complement strand
CCCTTCAGAACGAAGGACCCGCCCCCAAATTCCACCACTTCACGGGACGCCTACTGGTCGCGAAGAGGCCTGCGGTTGTTGGGGATTCGGAGGGTCAAGCTGGACTCGTCTAACGAGGGTTAAACGCCCCCTGTCGAGGCTCAGGAACCTCGACTCGCCACCGGTCGGATCATCCGCCGCGACCGCGATTGAAATTTCGACTACCGGCGAGCAGACCACAAAGAACCGAACGCTCAGACGCTCCTTTTTTCGATTTCGTCGAGGTACCACTCCCAAACAGCAAGGAACTGATCGATTTCGTCGTCCGAAATTAGGGCCCCCCGCCCGCTGTAGGGATACCGAGTGAGCTTTTCATCGTCGAAGACGAAACTCGAGTTCACAGTAGCCAGCCGCTCAGCAAGCAATCGCCGGCCAGCGAGTTCGTCGAACGGTGCAACGCTCATCGAGCCGAACGAGAAGCCGATGTTGTAATCCGAGTACACATTGAACATGTGGACGGTCTGATCCTCTACCTTGGACTTTGGACTGAACGATCCGGCCACAGCACCAGATCCCCATTTGATCTCCAGCCCCCGATCACGAGCCCATTCCAGCAGCCGCCGTGCAGCTCGAATGTCCTCCGGGGGACGCTGCGACGCCATCTCTTCAAAGTAGGACTCCTCGTCCCACTGTTTGCGCTTCGAAGTCGAAACGGACTTCCGCCGTTCTGACTCGGCAGTGACGCCAACCACGCGAGGCACTAGAGCCTGCCGTCCCTCTCCGACGAATTGCGGCACTTCGACCCCCATGACCTCGGCTGGATCCATTTGATCATTCAGGAACTCGATGATCCGCCGGAGCTCAGCGGGAATCGTGTCGGCGACGAAGACGAGGCGTATTCGACCGGCCTGGAAGTTTGTCTTCACCGTCTGCCAGAAGCTCTCTTCGTCCAACTCGGCGCCCTCACCGAGGAACAAATCGATCACCTCACTCGGATCCAGTCCCTCCGATTCGCAGCGCGCGACGAAAGACGCCGCTATCTGCTCCAAGGACCAGTAGAGAGTCCCGTTGGCCGCGTAGTCGAGCATCTGACCCACGACCTCTCGCCTCACCTGCGTGTTCGAACTCCGCTTGACCTCAACCAGCGTCGGGATTCCGTCCTGGTCGATAAACAGATGATCCACGGACCAACGTGCCCTTTCCGACTCGTCATCGGGCACGCTGACCTCACGTGAGATGAGCAACCACCGCCGGGGTGAACTGGACCGCATCTGATCCCCTGCCAATAGGTCTGGGTAGTCGGCCAGCAACCGTTGTAGAAGAGCTTCGGCCTCGTAGGGCGCCTCGTTCATGGTCAGGAGATTCCCGTCAGTTCCAAGCAGATAAATCTTGCCGCTCACCAAACATCACCACCGATCCTGCTCACAGGACGAACAACTCGACTTTCACATCGCTCTCTCTCAACAGTCTCTCCAATGCATAGGACCTCTCACCGGACCAGCTTGCTTCGAGGATCTCGAGAACGTCTTCGCTGGGTTCAGCGCCGAGTAGCGAAAGGAGATCTGGGATGTCAGATTTGCGAATCACTTGAATCCACTCGTACTCACCGTCAGGACTCACCGGAGATGTAGCTGGCCCCAAATCTTGGCCGTCGATACGCAGATCGCCATCCTCCGTCAGGCTGGCCCATAACGCGCGAGAGTCTGCACCTCGCTTTTCGCTCCTCAGAGTGACTACCCGCTCGCTGCTCATTGGCTGATGTCCTGATGGACTTCGTCGTCAGGCACATACCAGAGGGTGATGTGAACTCCGTATGCTTCTGGGCGAACACCCCTCTCGATCCGCAGATCCCGAATCCGATGGTCCGCAATCAGCTCCCGGCTGGTGTACGTGCCGAACCAAGCGACCAAATCGTCAATCACGGCCTCGGTTGGGCCGAACCAGCCCCGTCTGATGGGTATGTCATCGCTGTCGAATCGCAGGGCCAACCCGAGTCCATCGTGATCCGAGAAGATCTCGTCGGCTTCGATATCAGGAATTCCCACACGTCCCCGTGCGCTGAGTCTCGAGTGTTCAGCGACATAGAGAGATCGCAAAGGATCGTCTGGGGGATCTTCCAGCTCGGTGTCCTCGATGAGGAGCCCCGGCGACTCCCCGATTCGTATGCGTGCCCAAACCCGTTCAATTGGGTCGTCAAAAACCATCAGTACTGGGTGCACGAGGTTGTCCAGATCGAATGAATGGCCACGCCGCTTCAACGCCGACACGACGAACGTGAGCTTCGGACTGAGGATCTCCTGGCCATACGCGTGGCGGATCGCTTCTTGCCACTCGACCTGGCCCTTGCCGCCTGACAGGATCGGCTCCCCCGGCACAAAGACGGCTCTCATTCCTTATCGACCCCTGGGCTCTCGAATGTGATCTCACCGGTCTGATCCACCCAAATCACGTCGATTGAAGAAGCCGCCAAAGTATCAGCGACACGACCGACTAACGATGAGTACGTCTCGAACGCCGGTAGCCCCATGGCCACATGGTCATCAGGGTGATCCCCTCTCAGCATTGCAGCCTTCATCAGAGCCCCAGCGAACCAGTGGCGGGCCTGGGTCGCTGGGTATGTTGGTTTCGGTTGACCTTTACGGTCACCTCTGGCATACGTACTGCTCGGGTAGCCCTTCACTTCGACATGGAGCTTCTTCCCGTCCGTCTCAGCGACGATATCGGTGCCGGCAGCCCGGGACTGCGTGTCTGCAACCGCCAGAACTCGCCATCCGGTCGTCGCCAGGCCGCTGATCACCGACGCCTGGACGTGACCCTCCCAATACCAATCTGGATCAGGAGATTCCGAAACCGAAGTCCACTCCGCCGAGTAAGCAACAGGTGTATGAGAGTCTGACTCTGAGACGTCGCCGTCGAACATTCGCCGGTACATCCCACGCTCAACGCGAAGCAGATCATTCGTGTGATTGGCGTGATGCACGGGCGCGTTGGCGCACATGACTGATGTGACGTACGTCCGAACGGTCTGTTCGGTCAACTGAGGGTTGCTGTTGAGAACCTCCGCCACCACATCCCTCAATCTGAAGACCGTCAGTTGAGTTCTTTTCTCCAGTCGAAAGAACGCATCGAGAACCTGCTGTCGTATCGATGCCATGCGCACAGTCAACCACCCAAGCGTGAGGCTGAGCAACCAACTAGCTGCACGAGGAAATCACGACTTCTGCAACGCGATCGGCAGCGGCAATCGGAACCTGGAAGGCGTTCGCCCAGTTAGCACGCACTGGAGTGAGTAGCTCAAGGTCGAACTAGGTGCGGTGGTCGTGGGGAGCCTGTGGTTGTTGGGGTTTTTCGGGGTCGCGCGTGCTGCGTCAAACCGGGGGCCAAACGCCTTGCGACGTGCTCCGTTGAGTCAAGGCCAAGGACACGGAGAACTCAATCTTGTTGACGGATGGCAGCTCTCGTTCAACCGTTCCGCCATCGCTCGTTAGGCTTTCACGGCCGTGCGTATTCCGCGATCACGCTGCAAGAACGATGACGACTGAAATTAGAAGTTGGGAAATCGTCGACGGACGACTTGTCCCAGTCGAGAGTCGACTCGCCGACTTCGGCAGGACTGAGGCACTCGATCTCGAGAACTGGCTTGAGAGTGACCCATCCATCATCCGTCCGGGCCTCAAGATCATCGGACGACAGGTCGCTACAAGATCCGGCCCTCTCGATCTCCTGGCCATCGACCGCACGGGCAGTGTCGTAGTCATTGAACTCAAGCGAGATCGAGTCCCTCGCGATGCGCTGGCGCAAACGATCGACTACGCGGCTGACGTTGCTGCGTGGAGCCTTGAGAAACTCGGCGAGGTCTGCGCGAATTACTGCAATGAGACACTGGAAGATGTACTTAGCCAGGCCTTCCCTGACATCGACTTGGAGAGCCTGACCATCAACGGAACGCAGCACCTAGTTCTCGTTGGCTTTGAAATCGAGCCTGCTCTAGAGAGGATGATCGAATGGCTTTCTGAGACCTACGGCGTGGCAATTAATGCAGTGATGCTGAAGTACATTCGGACAGCGGCCGGAGCCGAGGTGCTGACTCGATCAGCCGTCATCTCAGAGGAGGAAGAAGAGGCGCGCATAGGCGGAAGGAAGTTCAAGATTCCGATGTCAGACGAACCTGGCTCGTACCAAGAAGACCAACTTCGTGCCCGATTGAAGACGTATTTGTCGAGAGACCTCACCACGATCGGATGGATTAGGGATCTACTCCTCCCAGAGTGTCTGAAGCAAGCGACTGTTACTCGCGATGAACTCAAGAAGCTCGTCGCCGAAGTGGAGGGCGCAGACGAGAAAAGCGTAGGCCTCGCACTCAGCTCACTCTCGACGCAGCTTGGCCGAAAAGAGAATGACTTCCTACGTCAGGTTTTAGGGTATTCCTATCCCAATCATCCGTGGATGAAGGACGATTTCTTCATAATGCCCCAGTTCCGTGAGCTGCTGATCGAAGTCTTAGACGACATTCAGGCCACGTCCGCACTGTCGGAGCGGGGGGCCGATTCCCGAAATCTGTCTTGACGATCTTCGTTTCGGACGACCCTGGCTTCGTGAGTGTCCGAATGGAAGACCACCTATCGATTATTTCCTCCTAGCGTTGCCAACCCATCCTGACGATCACCTGTGACACAAACAGAGGTTGCTCGATCGGATCAGAAACTGGGTGCGAGAGTAGGTCCAGGCGCGCGATCGGTCGTTACCCTGCGAGCCAGAAGCACTCACCCATGCCCACACGGAGCGCGGCATCGTGAACCAAACAGACCAAGAAGCCCACGCAGAGCCGGCAAGGGAATACCCGGCTCCAGACGAAGCGAGCCTCTGGGTCGTGCGTCCCCAGGTGCCGGTCGAGGACCAATACCCGCCGAAGATCCAGTTCAGCTACGAACGCGGCGACGATGGCAAACACATCCTTGCCGGAGATCTCGTGGTATTGATCGGGGACAACGACACCGTGACGGGTGTCGGACACTTCGGCGACCTTGAAGTAGAGGGAGACTCTGACTGGATCGCCTCGATTGATCCCTACACGCCGACGGATGACCTTGCGGTCGGCGATGTTCTCGGCCTCCCGGGCGACTTCGCTGAGAAGGGATTCGCCGAGGTAGCCGACCCGTTGAATGCCCTCCAATCGCTAGAAGAGCACGGTGTGGTGAGACTGGGCACGATGCCAATGGTCCAGCCTCGCCCGACGGACTTTGAGGCGAAGTTGGCACCTGAAATAGAGGCTGTCATCAACGCAGGAAAGCCCGGGTATGCGTGGTCTGACGTCGACGCGCTGATAGAGAATGAACTCGGTTTGCCCAAGCGCGACAGCGCATCCGGTCACAAGATCGGGGGAACGCGCATCAAGCAGGCCGGGGGATCAAGTCGCGGAGCCAATGTCCTGAAAGAAGGGCCAGGCAAGCGCCCTGACGTCTATTTCGTTGTCCTCAAAGACGGCTATCCACTGTCGAGCTTCTTTGAAATCGCCGTCCGAGATATGGAGGACAATCCTGGCGCTTTCGATGTCGTCGCTGTCATCGAGAAAGTGACAGGAGTCTGGAGGGTCACCAATGCTCTAGCGATAAGGCCCTCTGATGCCGCTGAAAAGGTTAAGAATGCCTTCCCACTCGTCGAGGAAGTTGAGTTCCTGTCGACGCTCTCTGCCCCGACTCCAGTACAGATCATCCCACCGACTCAAGACGCATTGACCGAGCTCTTAGCAGAAGTGCGAGAGACTGCACTGAGCGAGGGGCTCGTGCTGAGCGCGACCACGCTTAGTGACGCAGTCAGCTGTTGCCTAGCCAGTCAGTTCGTGTTGTTCGCTGGGCCAAGCGGAACTGGCAAGTCCACACTTGCGCGGCTGCTAGGCAGGTACTTCACACATCCCCGGG
>CAZTXD010000184.1:0-5928 GCA_964617995.1 uncultured Acidimicrobiaceae bacterium | reverse complement strand
CATGACGGCCAGGTTAGGAAGTTGGGGCGAGCGATACCCTGCGCTGATGGACACCATCATCGCCCGTAAGATGTGGGCCACCCTCGAGCCGTACCACGCCATGGTCTACTTCGTACCCGAAGCGTTCGCCGCGTGGGAGGAGCTGGGGTTCCCCCGGCGGGGAATGGGCTATTTCGCATCCCGCTCGGGGGCGATGGGGAAGGTGGAGCCGGCAGTGGTGGCGGCGGCGTTCTACAACTTCCATCCCGGGCTGGTGGCGAAGTTCATCCCCGCTGCCTGGGAGATCGCCGAACCACCGGCGGTCGTATCCGCTCGCTATGCGGCCGCCGATCGAGCCCTGAATCGATTGCTGGATGACGCCATTGCGTCGCCCGAGATGACATGGGCCGCCGACGTCGCCATGGAGGCGGGCTCGGCCTGCCCTCCCGATGGTCGCCCGCTCTTCGCCGCCCACGCCGCGCTGGAGCCACCTGAGGAGCCGCACATGAGGCTGTGGCACGCTCTCACCCTGTTGCGGGAGTTCAGGGGCGACGGTCACGTCCAGGCGCTGGTGTCGGCAGGGATCTCGGGCTTGGAGGCGGTGGTCTCCTATGCGGCAACCGGGGAGCTCTTCGACGCCGACTTCTACCGTCGGAGTCGGGGATGGCGTGACCACGAGTGGAAGGAAGGCGAGACGTCGCTGAGAGACAGGGGGTGGATGGACCCCGACGGCGGCCTCACCGAGACCGGCCGAAGCGGACGGGCCACCATCGAGTCAGCCACGGACCGCCTGGCCATGGCTCCCTGGGAAGCCATCGGCCAGAAAGCCGCCGACCGTCTCCGCGCCACCGTTCGTCCCTGGTCGAGATCGCTCGCCGCCCAGGTTCCTGCCGCTATCTGACCGAAACCGAGTACCGACAGCCTCTTACGGGGCACCCCGTTGCTGTTCACTCCACCGTGACGGTCTTGGCGAGGTTGCGTGGCTTGTCCACGTCGAGACCTTTGGCGGTGGCGACGTGGTAGGCCAGCAGCTGCAGGGGGACCACCGCCGTCACCGTGCAGATGAGGTCGGGTCCCCGCGGTACCGTCACCACGTGGTCGGCGACCTCGTTCACGTCACCGTCGCCATCCTCGACGACGAGCACGATGGTGCCTCCCCGGGCCCGCATCTCCTCCATGTTGGAGAGGGTCTTTGTCTTGACGTGCTCGTCGGTGGCCGTTCCGACCACCACGACCCCCGGCTCTATCAAGGCGATCGGCCCGTGTTTCATCTCTCCGGCGGCGTATCCCTCGGCCCGGACATAGGCGATCTCCTTCAACTTCAGCGCGCCCTCCATGGCCACCGGGAAGTCGCCCGACCGCCCGAGGAAGAAGAAGTCCCGCACGTCGCCGAACTCTGCCGCCATCGCCGAGATCTCCCCATCCCGGGCCAGCACGGACTCGACCGCCTCCGGTAGGCGACGCATCTCGGTGACCAGATACTCGATGCCGCCTGGATCCATGCTTCCTTTCACCTGAGCCAGATACAGCCCCAGGAGCTGCATCACCACGAGCTGGGTTGTGAAGGTCTTGGTGGCGGCGACTCCGATCTCGGGGCCGGCTCGCGTGTAGAGGACGGCGTCTGCCTCCCGGGCGAGCGCCGAATCGACGACGTTGGACACGCCGATCACCGTCGAGCCTTGGGCGCGGGCGTATCGCACTGCGGCCAGTGTGTCGATCGTCTCGCCCGACTGGCTGATGCCGACGACCAGGGAGCGGGCGTCGAGAACCGGGTCCCGGTACCGGAACTCCGAGGCGATGTCGATCTCCACCGGGAGCCTCGTCCAGCGCTCTATGGCGTACTTCGCCATCATCGCCGCGTGATAGGACGTCCCACAGGCGACCACGAACACCTTGTCGACGGCTCGGAGGAGGCGATCGTCCAGCTCCAGCTCCCGTAGGTGGACCTGGCCGATGGCGTCGAGTCGCCCCCGCAGGGTGTCGGCGATGGCGGAGGGCTGCTCGTGGATCTCCTTGAGCATGAAGGTGGCATACCCGCCCTTTTCGGCCGCCTCGAAGTCCCATTCGACCTTCCGCTGTTCCGGTTCGATGGCGTTTCCGTCCAGGTCGGTCACCGTGACCGAGCCGGCTCGCACCTCCACCACCCGATCGTCGTCGAGCACGACCATGTCGCGGGTGTGCTCGAGGAACGCTGGTATGTCGGAGGCGACGAAATTCTCGCCGTCGCCCCGTCCCACCACCAGCGGGCTCTGACGGCGAGCGCCGACGATGAGGTCCGGATCGGAGGAACGCATCACCACCACGGCCAGGGCACCCTCGGCCCGTCGCATCACCCGCCGAACGGCCTCGCCTAGGTCGAGATCGACCATTTCCTCGATCATGTGGGCGAGCACCTCGGTGTCGGTGTCGGACTCGAATAGGTGTCCCGAGGTCAGCAACTCCGACTTGAGAGCCGCCCAGTTCTCGATGATCCCATTGTGCACGACGATCACCGACGACGAGCAATCCCGGTGCGGGTGGGCGTTGACGATGTTGGGGGCGCCGTGGGTGGCCCAGCGGGTATGGCCTATGCCCCCGTGCCCGTTGGGCAGCGGCTCATCGGCGATGGCCTTCTCCAGCTCGTCCATCCTTCCGGCTCGTTTGATCACGGTGATCGAGGCACCGCCGTGGACGGCGACCCCGGCCGAGTCGTATCCGCGGTACTCCAGCCGGGTGAGACCCGGCACCAGGACGTCGGTCGCAGGACGCGGACCGACATAACCGACGATTCCACACATGGAACAGCTCCTTCTTCTCGAACGCAGCGTCGGGAGACGCGTGCAGGTCGAAGGGCCGCGAGGCCGGTCGGGGACCGGCTCCACATCGGATGGGCTTCTGTTCCCGGAGTCACCTCCGGGGTTTGGTCCCATCCGTAACGACCGTGGATCGGCCGGGAAGGCATCCGCCGAAAACTTCGATGACCTTCCTCCTCGTCATCTGCTCCAGGGGCAGATCGGGCGCTGTGTCGTCATCTGGTTTTCGCGCATGATTTGCGCGCTATAGCGCGCATTCGGTGCGCGAAAAGGGTCGCGGCCTCCTATCGGGGGATGATTCTTCCGGCTACTCCTTTCCCAGGGTGCTGGCGGCGACGGCCGCCAGTCGGTCAGCATACCTCCTGGCGACATCCAAGGAAGGCGCCTCCACCATCACTCGCACCAGCGGCTCGGTGCCGGAGGGGCGGACGAGGACCCGCCCGTCGTCACCCAGCTCGGCTTCCACATGAGCCACCTCATCCCACAGAGAGGCGGCCCCGTCGACATCGACACCTCGGGCGACCCGGACATTCTCGAGCACCTGGGGGTATTCGGTGATCGCCTCGGCGCGAAGTTGACGAAGCTCCTTCCCGGTGCCGGCCATCACGTCGAGTAGCCGCACTGCCGTGAGCAGACCGTCACCGGAGCGCCCCTTGTCGAGGAAGACGATGTGACCGGATTGCTCCCCCCCGAGCACTCCCTTCCTCGCCACCAGCGCCTCCATCACATAGCGGTCACCTACCTTGGTCTCCACGACTTCGATGCCGGCTTCGGCCATCGACTTGCGGAACCCCAGGTTGGACATGACCGTGGCCACCACAAGATCGTTGCGGAGGCCACCGTTGGCCTTCCAGTGCCGGGCGACGATGGCCATGATCACGTCACCGTTGGCGGGGCGCCCGTCCTCGTCAACGGCGATGAGCCTGTCGGCGTCGCCGTCGAAGGCCAGACCGACCCGACCCCGGGTATGCCCAGCCAGGAACTCGGGATGAGTGGCCCCGCAGCCGTCGTTGATGTTCATGCCGTTGGGCTCGGCTGCCAGCACCTCCACGTCGGCTTTCAGCCGCGAGAACAGCTCCGGGGCGGCCTTGAACGCCGCACCGTTGGCGCAGTCGAGGGTGAGGGCGAGGCCGCTGAGACGATAGACCGCCGTGCCCGCCAGGTAGGCGATGTAGTCGTAGAGCGCGTCTCCGTCGTGGACCCCCATCCCGATGGCTCCGTTGACGGAGGATCGGCCCCCCGAACTCCGCAGACGGTCCTCGATGGCCCGCTCCTCGGGGTCGGTCAGCTTCGTTCCCCGCTCGCCCAGCAGCTTGACGCCATTGTCGGGAGCCGGATTGTGGGACGCCGAGACGACGGCTCCCATCATCGCCGATGAGCGGTCGGTCAGAAGGCTGATCCCTCCCGACGGGAGCACTCCGACGTCTCGAGTGTCGATACCCACCGCCTGGAAGCCGGCGGCCAGCGCCGAAGCGAGCATCGTCCCGGACCGGCGGGTGTCACGTCCGATGATGACCGGGCCGTGGCCGAGGGCGCTTCCCGCCGCCCGGCCGATGTCGAGTACAAGCTCGGGCGTCAGCTCCGTGCCCGCCTCTCCCCGCACCCCGTCGGTACCGAAGATGGGCCGACCCTGTTCGAGGATTGCCCGTAGGTCAGCCAAGCCGGCCGCCTCTCGCCTACCGCTTCGTGTACTGCGGCGCCCGCCGAGCCTTGCGCAGACCGTACTTCTTGCTCTCGACGACGCGGGAGTCGCGGGTCAGCATCCCGGCCTTCTTGAGGGTCGCACGCAGCTCCGGGTCCAGCTCCACCAACGCCCGGGAGATTCCCAGGCGGATGGCGTCGACCTGTCCGGTGACACCGCCTCCCCTCAGGGTGGCGTCGATGTCGAAGCGACCCTGGGTGCTGGTGAGTTGTAACGGCTCCATGACCCGCATGCGCTGGGCCATCGTGGGGAAATACGACTCCAAGGAACGGCCGTTGAGCGTCATCTGCCCACCTCCCTCGCGGAGTCGCACCCGGGCAACCGATGACTTGCGGCGGCCGGTGGCCTGAACGAGCGGCTTGGGCATCAGACGTCCACCTTTCGGATCTCGAGGTCGAGGGGTTTCGGGTGCTGAGCAGCGTGAGGGTGCTCCTCCCCGGCATATACCCTGAGCTTGCGGGCCATCTGCCGCCCCAGCTTGTTCTTGGGGAGCATCCCCCGAACTGCCCGCTCGATGACGGCTTCGGGGCGCCTGGCGAGGAGGGCATCGAACGTCTCCGCCTTGATGCCCCCGGGATAACCGGAGTGGCGGTAGTAGATCTTCTGCTGTCCCTTCTCCGAGGTGACCGCCACCTGTTCAGCATTCACGACGATCACGTGATCACCGGTGTCCATGTGAGTGGCGTAGATGGGCTTGTGCTTGCCTCGTAGGATCTGGGCGACCTCGGAGGCGAGACGGCCCAACGGCAGGTCGGTGGCATCGACCAGCCACCAGTCACGCTGGATGTCGTCCGGCTTGGGCGAGTATGTCCTGTTGGAAGTCATCGAGAGGGTCCCTCGCGTCGATATCTGAGGGGTCGTCGGGGAAACGAGCTCCCGGCGGGAGCGCACACATGGTACGGGAACCGTGCCGAATCCGCCAATCCCGACACGGCACGAGAATGGGGGACCCCGGTGAAAGGACCCCCATGGGCGATGACACGAGACGATCGGTGACGGTGGAAAGGATCTCACTGGGTCAGTACCGGCTGACGAACACGCGCGGCGGCTCGCTCACGCTCCGTACCGACGACAGCGACTTCACCGCCGTCGAGCTGTTGCTCGGGGCGATCGGGGGATGCACACTCATCGACGTCGATCATCTGTGCAGTCGCCGGGCCGACCCCACCTCGCTGACGGTGGAGGTGACCGGCGACAAGGTCAGGGACGACACCGGCAATCACATGGAGAACATCACCGTCACTTTCACGGCCAGCTTCCCGACCGGTGAGAGAGGCGATGCCGCCCGGGCGGTCCTGCCGGAAGCTGTCGCTCGGTCCCACGATCGGCTCTGCACGGTGAGCCGCACCGTCGAGAAGGCCACTCCGGTGAGGACCATCATCGAGGAACGCACCCGCTGAGACCCGTTTTCGCGCATCGAATGCGCGCGATAGCGCGCCTTCGATGCGCGAAAAC
>CAZTXD010000183.1:0-5931 GCA_964617995.1 uncultured Acidimicrobiaceae bacterium | reverse complement strand
GAGACTTGACACATCGCCGACGGACGCGTGAAGCTCGGACGCGTCGTGCAGGTACCGAGACTTGACATCGTGAGACTTGGCAGCTCGATCACCGAGCAATGATGTTCTGATTCAAGCGGAACACATTGTCGGGGTCGTAGCGCGTCTTGAGATCGACCAGCCGGTCGTATGCCTCTGATCCGTATGCGGCTCGAACTCGATCAGTCCCTTCGTCGCCGAGGAAGTTCAGGTATGGGTCGCCGGTCGTGTGGGGCTGCATCGCCTCCCAACTCTCCCGCACCCAGCCGATGTGGGCCCCGGCGTCCTCTTCGTCCTCCCACGTACCGATCAGGTTGAGCACGAAGCGATGGTCGCGATGGGCGAAAGCGCTGCCTCCGGGAGGTTGTTCGCCTACCGCACCCTCCAAGTGGTGAAGATGCACGGTCGAGAAGTGGAAAAGGTTGGCGAGCTCTGCAGCCCGAGCAACGAGTTGATCGATACCCGGCTCGCTCAGATCGTCCAGGTACGCCGTCTTCCAGTATGTGTTGAACCCACGTGGGGCCGATCCATCAAACATCGACTGAAGCACCACGTATGGAATCGGACCTATCACGTCTGCTGCCGGCTGGCCGAATTCTCGGAGAGGCTTGACGGCCTCTTCGGCATCGTCGTGCTCGCCTATATGGCAGCACGCGACCGCGACCATCGGCGTGCCCTGCAGCTCCGCGGGGATGAACGGCTCGGGCGGTGCGGTCAGGAAGGCAATCATCGTCGTGAGTTCGTCGGGGAGTGTGCGAGCCCACTCCGTGTAGAAGCGCAATAGTTCGGCGGACCGCTCGGCCGGATGGAAGATGGCTCCGCCGTACACGACAGGGCCAACGGGGTGGAGCTGGAACTCGAAGGAGGTCACGATCCCGAAGTTGCCTCCGCCACCCCGCAGGCCCCACAGCAGATCGCGCGCTGTCTCAGAGTCGGCTGTTACGACGGTTCCGTCGGCGGTAACGATGTCAGCCGCCACAAGGTTGTCGACAGCCAGGCCGTGACGGCGCATCAACCAACCGATCCCACCGCCGAGTGTGAACCCGGCGATGCCGGTGGTGGTGACCAGGCCACCTGTCGTCGCCAGCCCGAACGTTTGCGTCTCTCGATCGAGCTCACCCCAGAGCACGCCCCCTTGGGCCCGAACCGTTCTGGTTGTCGGGTCGACCCGGATGCCCTTCATCTGCGACAGGTCGATCACTATCCCGTCGTCGCAGGTTCCGAAGCCTGCCACGTTGTGGCCTCCGCCTCGCACGGCGATGACGAGATTCTCGCTCCGAGCGAACCGCAGAGCCTCGATGATGTCAGCGGTACCGGTGCACCGGACGATCAGAACTGGACGGCGGTCGATCGAACCGTTCCACACGCTCCTCGCGTCGTGATAGGCGTCGTCGTTCGGCGTGATCACGCCACCGCGTAGCTGTTTACGGAGTTCCTCGATCGTGGCGTCACCCAGAACGGGTGTCATCGTTTTCTCAGTCATTGTTGCTCCAGATGAACCTATCTGTTTCCGAGGGTTCGCCCTGCCGGTCGGGGCCAGCCCCGACCGGCATTCGACGTCCATAGATCAATCGAAGATGGCGATCCACCAGCACCCGCATGCACCGGAGCCTGTGGGGATGCGGAACTCGTTCGGCAGAGTCGCCGGGTCGAGTCCGCCGTGAGAGGTCACCGCCAGGTGGACCTCGGCGCCAGCTGGATTGGACAGATCGTGGGGGGTGATCCCCGGAGGCGCCTGAGCTGCGTCACCGACACCGACCCGCCCGGTGAGGGTGAGTGTTCCGCCTGCCGCCACATGACCGGCCGGGTTGTAGACACCGAACTCGACCTCCGGGTTCGTCGTGTCGTCGGGTCCACACGGCTCTGTGCAGTGCTCAGGATGATTGAACACGAACATCCACAAGGTGAACACCTCAGGATGACCTGGCCCGGTACCGTCGGGATACAGGTAGGAGCCGGGCTCCGGTGTTGGCATTTTGACCGACACTGAGATCCCGTTGGCCTGGCGCACCAGCTGCGCTCCATCTGGTGCGTACACCGCGACCCCTCCCTGATCCAGGACATCGGCCCTTTCTGGTGATCCAGCGTACGCCGGTATATGTCCAGCAAGCAGCAGGGCTGCACCGAGAACAAGGCTCAATCTCGTTCGACGCATGACAATTCCTTTCGTTGACTGCGCTACGGCCGTGCTTTGCGGCCGGATCTGAGGAAACCCGGTCAGCTGTCCTGGTCCCTCAGTTCCACCCAGGTGTACGTCTTGGGTCTGTCGGTCGTCTTAGCGCGGTCTTAACGAGAGGCGAGGATCTGCCGACTTCGGGTAGCCGCGTCGCGATACCCGAGGGCCTCGAATACGGGAAGTCCTTTGGCCGCGGATGCTGCTGCCGACGCCGCTTGGCCCGCTCTCACGTATGCGTCGGCCAGGTCGAGGGCCAGAACAGCCATGGTCAAATAATGACCGATCGACTCTTGCACCTCGAGTCCCTCCTCGAGGGTTGCGACCGCCGACCCGGGGTCGCCCTCAGCAATTTCGAGCACTCCCCGCACAGCCAGAGCCCCACTGAGTGCGGGGAGATCGCCTCGCTCCCGCACCGTTCTCTCGGCGTCGGAGATCAGGTGTCGGGCAGCGTCGTACGAGCCCGACTCGATAGCGACACGAGCGAGCGAGAGTCTCACAAGTTGAAGGCTGCGAGCGTCGCCGCTGCTTTCGTGAATGGCCAGCGCTTGCTCGAGGCCGGCTCGAGCCTCGTCGAAGTCACCTTGGGCCAGCGCGAGACGGCCGAGACGAGCTCGAGTCAGAGCCTCGCCGGCCAAGTCACCCTCTTCGCTGTAAATGGCCAACGCCTTCTCCAGATGCAGGCGTGCATAGGGCATTCGGCCCGCCACTCGTTCCAGGCTGCCCAAGCTCGCCTGCACATACGCCTCAGCGCAACGGCCCGCCGTTGCGCGGTATGGCATCAACGTCTCCTCCCACACCAGCCATTGCTCCCCCAGCCGCACTGAAGACACCACCGGACCGACGGTGAACATCAGCAGCGATCCCTCGTGAATGGTCTGTGTTCGAACCAGGTCGAGAGCTTTGCGCAGAAGTTGTCGCGACAGATCCAGCTCCTGCCGATACCAAGCCACCACAGCTCGGGCATGCAGCGCTGTGGCTTCTTCGGAGGGCAGGGCGTTTGCTCGGGCAATCTCCTGCGCCCGCCGGAACCGTTCGTCTGCAAGGTCAAGAGCCTCTACATCCATGACATACCAGTAAATCCCGTCGAATACGAGCGCCCTGCTCTCTGCGCGAGGACTCCCCACCTCACGAGCTTCGGCCATGGCGTTTTCGACGTAGGTCCTCATTCCAGGCTTGCCGATACCCGACCAGCGAGTGTGGATGGCGAAGGCGCCGAGCCAGCACTCGGATCGCTCCTCGGATGGGCCCGTGTCAAGCGCCAGCGCCTCTTCGAGCTGACGGAGCCCGTCATCCAGATAGCCGAACCACAACCAGTAAGGCCAGAGCAAACTCGCCATTCGCACTGCGTTCGCAGGGTCAGTGGCTAGCAAGTGTGTGAGCGCCGCACGCACATCCTCTCTGGATAAGTCGAGCCGCGCCAGCCAACGGTGACGATCCGGTCCAGCGAACTCGTCCGCTGCGTCCTCGACGAACTCCGCGAACCATCGGGCATGGCAGCTGCGGACCTCGTTCAGGCGATGCTGGGCTCGTAAACGGACTGAGCCGTACTCGCGCATCGTCTCCAGGAGACGGAACCGGGGATGCTCTCCCCCGGCCTCGGCCACCACCATCGAACGGTCGACCAGGTCGGCGAGTTGGGAGGCGACGCTGTCGGCCATCCCGTCATGCCCGCGGCCCACTGCCTCGGCGGCATCCACGTCGAAAGTCCCCCGAAACACGGCGAGGCGGCAGAACAGCCTTTGCTGTGCCTCTGTCAGCAATTCGAAGCTCCACTCCACGGTGCCTTCCAGTGTCTGGTGTCGGGTCAAGGCAGTCCGTCGTCCGCCGGTGAGGAGGCGGAACCTGTCGTCGAGGCGGGCCGCGACCTCCGCGATCGTCAGGGCGGGAACTCGTGCCGCGGCTAGCTCGAGCGCGAGCGGGAGACCGTCCAGGCGAAAGCAGACAGTGGCGACCGCAGCGGAGTTCGACTCCGTTACGGTGAAAGTCGGGTCGACCGCTGAGATGCGATCAGCGAGGAGGCGCACCGCGCCGTAACGGACCAACTCGTCTGGTGCCAGAGCTTGGGAGGGGTCGGGCAGATCGAGTGACGGCACCCGTTGCACCACCTCACCGGGCAGACCGAGCGGTTCCCGGCTCGTGGCCAGCACCACGAGCTGGGGACACGCGGTGAGAAGCGCCTCGGTGGTCGCGGCCACGGCGTTGATCACATGCTCACAGTTGTCGAGGACCAGCAGCATCCGTCCGCCGCCGATGCGGCGAGCGATCGCGTCCACTACCCGCTCTCCCTCCGCCGCTCGCACACCCAACGTGCGTCCTATCTCGAGGTCGACGCGGGAGGGACTCGTAAGGGGTCCTAGCTCGATGAGGAACACACCGTCATCGAATTCGTCGAGGCATCGACCAGTTACTTCGATGGCGAGTCGGGTCTTGCCACAACCACCGGAGCCGGTCAGTGTGACGAGGCGGCTGCGACCCACTAGCGGTGGCAGGTCGATCATCTCGCGCTCGCGGCCGACGAAGGTGCTGAGAGCCACAGGGAGATTGTTGGGGGGATCGGCGGACACAGGCCCGAACTCGCCGCTTCGGATGTCATCGAGCAGATCCCGGCTCTCCATGCTTGGTTCGACTTCGAGTTCCGAACGAAGTGCTTGTTCGAGCACCTCGTACTGTCGGATCGCTGCACCTCGGTCGCCCGACCTGGCGTGCACGCGCATGAGCGCCTGATGAGCACTTTCGTTTATCGGGTCGTCGTCGAGTAGCCGGTCAAAGAGGGCTTGTGCCTCCCGAAGGTCGCCAACATGCTCATGATGGCGACCGAGAGCGACGAGGACGGCCCGGTAGCGCTGGCGCACAGCCTCACGTCGTGACGCGGCCCACTCGACGTAGCGATCGTCAGCTAGCAGCTCACCACGGTGTAGCGAAAGCGCCTCACGAAGATCTTCCACATCGTCGCTTCCGCTCATTTCGTCGAACACGTCCACGTCGATCCACAACGCATTCGTCGGGCATAGCGTCACCCACTCATCCTCGAGACGTAGGCAGGCATGTCCGTCGCCGCCTGCCGAAGTGATCGCCCGTCGAGCGGCCGAGAGGGCCTGATACAGATTGTTTGCGCCCGATTTTGGATCGTGGTCGGGCCAGAGAATGTCGATGAGCTGGTCGCGGTGCAGCCTGTGACGGGACGCTAGGGCCAGGAGTTTTATTACATCCTTTGCTTTCCCCAACCGCCACGCGTCCGCGGCCACGACCTCTCCGTCGATCGACACGGTGAAGCTGCCCAGGAGTCGCACTTCCAATGCGGGCAGCTCGCTTGCGCCGTCGCGTTCGCCACTGACCCTCACGCCGCAATTATCGTCGATCAGCCTCCGCGGGGCCCCAGGCGCATCGATTTCATGTCGGTAGTCGACGGAACCGAGACGAGCCGGACCCTAAGAACCCCAGGTTTCCACTGGCGCCGCGCGTTGTACCGGCTGGGACCACGGGCGTCTACTAGTAGCTATAGCGAGACCCATGACCCCCTCCTTCATGAGAGGTGGTTTCGAAGTCTCTCTGTGTCACAGCTGCGCCGCGACGGAGCGCGAAACCTGAGGCCCGACAGCATCGCGAGCGAGTCGAAACGCCTTTGACCTGGGCGATTTGTGGAGCTTGGCGGGATTTGAACCCGCGGCCTCCTCGTTGCGAAGCCAAACCACTCACACGATCAACGACTACCGGTTCAGCTCGGTTGGTGAGGGAAC
>CAZTXD010000182.1:0-5965 GCA_964617995.1 uncultured Acidimicrobiaceae bacterium | reverse complement strand
TTTTTCATGTTCACCTATTTCACCGACCGGGACGGCAAGATGCAGCTGGAGGCGCTCGCCCAGTCGGGATTCGATCCTCTATCGCGAACCTGTCGGTTCATGCTCGCCGAGGAAGCTCACCACATGTTCGTGGGTTACACCGGCGTGAAACGGATCGTCGAGGCGACGGCGCGGGCGATGGCGGAGGAAGGCCTCGACGACCCCTACGACGAGGAGGCGATAAGACGGTTGGGTGTCATCGATCTACCCACGATCCAGCGCAAGACCAACCTCCACTACTCGCTCACCCTCGACCTGTTCGGGTCGGAGGAGTCGACCAACGCGGCCAACTCGTTCAATGCTGGGATCAAGGGCCGTTTCCGCGAGGACCGCCTCGAGGACGACCATCGGCTACGGGACGCCACCTACCCGGTGGCCAAACTCGTCGACGGTGAGCTGACGACAGTGGAGGTCCCCGCCCTCAACGCTCTCAACGCCCGCCTACGAGACGACTTCATGGAGGACTGCCTGGGAGGGATCAGCCGCTGGAACCGGGCCATCCACGACCATGGCATCGACTTCGAGATCACCCTTCCTCACGTCGCCTTCAACCGGTCGATCGGAGAGTTCTCCGACATCAGCGTGAGTCCCGAGGGCGACGTGATCGGAGACGACGAGTTCGCGGCATCCTCGCCGGAGTGGCTGCCGACGAGCGATGACCGCGAGTTCATAGAGAGCCGGATGCAACCTTTCTTCGAACCGGGTGAGTTCGCCTCCTGGATCGCCCCGCCGGCCCGGGGCATCAACAACAAGCCCACCGACTTCGAATACGTGAAGCTCCCTTGACCGACGAGGTTCCCTCCTCCACCCAGGTCGTCGTCGTGGGGGGCGGACCGGCCGGCACCTTGCTCGCTCACGTCCTCGACTCCCGCGGTATCGAGACCGTGCTGTTGGAGCTGCGAAGCCGCGATTACGTGCTGGGCCGCATTCGGGCAGGCGTCCTCGAGCAGGGAAGCGCCGACCTTCTCCGTCACAACGGCCTGGGGGCGAGAATGGATCGGGAGGGGTTCAGGCACGATGGCGTGAACCTGGCGTATCGCGGCGGTCTCATCCGAGTCGACTTCGACGCACTCACCGGCAGGTCGGTGATGATCTACGGACAGACCCAGGTGCAGAAGGACCTCTACGACGCCCGCGACGCTGCCGGCGGTGTGATGGTGTTCGAAGCCGAGGACGTAACCCTCCACGACATCGAAACCGACCGGCCTTCGGTCACCTATCGGGTCGACAGCATCTCCCATCGTCTGGAGTGTCTGTTCGTCGCCGGATGCGACGGCTCCCATGGAGCATGCAGCTCATACATCCCCGAGGGGCGCAGACGCCGCTACGAGAACCTGTACCCGTTCGGGTGGCTGGGGATCCTGTCGGAGACACCTCCGATCAACGACGAGCTCATATACGCCAACCATGAGCGGGGCTTCGCCCTCTGCTCGATGCGCCACCCCCGGCTCAGCCGCTACTACCTCCAGTGCCCTCTCGATACCGACCTCGACGACTGGCCGGACGAGCGGTTCTGGGAGGAGCTGACCGCCAGGTTGCCTGCAGAGGCCACCGAATCGCTCGTCACCGGACCCTCGATCGAGAAATCGATCACGCCGCTCGCCAGCATGGTCGCCGAGCCAATGCAGTACGGGCGCCTCTTCCTGGCGGGAGACGCCGCTCACCTCGTCCCTCCCACCGGCGCCAAGGGCCTCAACCTCGCCATCTCCGACGTGTATCACCTCGCCGAGGCACTCACGGCCTATTTCCACGACGGTTCCAGCTTCGGCCTCGAGTCCTACTCCGACACCGCTCTGGCACGGGTGTGGAAGGCGGTCCGGTTCTCGTGGTGGATGACCAAGCTGATGCACAGGTTCCCCGACGACGGCGACTTCGGCCAGAAGATGCAGGAGACGGAGCTGAGCTATCTCGCTTCCTCCTCGGCGGCGCAGACCGCCATGGCAGAGAACTACGTTGGGCTCCCCTTCTGAAAGGGATGATGTGATGGAACGATACGAACAGGGAATGGCCATGCGGAGGCGGGTGCTGGGCGACGACCACGTCGAGCGGGCGACCGCCGCGGTGACGGCCCTCGACGCCGATTTCCAGCGATGGATCACCGAGACGGTCTGGGGCGGGGTGTGGAGCGGGGAAGCCCTGGACGTGCGTACCAGGAGTCTCGTGACGATCGCCATCCTGGCGGCCCTCGGCTCCGAGGAGCTGAGCCTGCATCTGAAGGCCACGACCCGCACGGGAGTCACCCCGGAGGAGGTGGCCGGGGTGTTGCTGCACGTCGGCGCCTACGCCGGCGTCCCCGCCGCCAATACTGCTTTCAGGGCCGCCAAGGACATACTGGGAGATGCGCATGACTGATCAGAAGTTGAGAAGGTACGGCCCCCGCCCCTACGACGACCACCCCCCGTTCTCGTATCCGGACTACCGCGCCACGGTGCTGCGGGCCCCGAGCCAGGACATGGTCTCGATCATCCAGACTCTCACCGAGACGACCGGACCGGGACCGGTGTGGAGCGAGGTCAGCGATGAGGACTCCGACCTAACGACCAATGCCGGCACCGGGAGAGCCGCCCTCGGGGAGCGGATCATCGTCACCGGACAGGTACTGGATGAGAACGGTGAGCCGGCGCCCTCCACCCTGATGGAGATCTGGCAGGCCAATTCCGCCGGGCGGTACGTCCACTGGCGTGAGACCGACTTCGATGCCCCCCTCGATCCCAACTTCCTGGGGGTGGGGCGCTGCCTCACCGACGAGGAGGGCCTCTACCGTTTCACCACCATCAAGCCCGGTGCCTACCCGTGGAAGAACCATCCCAACGCCTGGCGCCCAGCCCACATCCACTTCTCGCTCATGGGGCCGTCGCTGGGAAGCCGGCTGGTCACCCAGATGTATTTCCCCGACGATCCGCTCCTGGGGATGGATCCGATGTTCAACTCGGTCCCCACGCATGCCCGTCCCCGCCTCATGGCCGCCTACGACCACGACGTGACCGAGGACCATTGGGCGCTGGGGTATCGCTGGGATATCGTGCTGAGGGGATCGGCGTCAACGCCGTTCGAAGAGGAGGATGAATGATCGGCCAGACACCATCGCAGACGGTGGGGCCTTTCTTCGCGATGATCCTCGCGGTCCCGGGCGAGAACATCATGGCTCGTGATGGGCAGGATGGGCTCATCCGGATCGAAGGGGAGGTCCTCGACGGTGAGGGAGACACCGTCGAGGACGCGCTCGTCGAGGTCTGGCAGGCCGATCCGGGTGGCCACTATCGCCATCCCGACGACGAGCCCCGGTCGGGAAGCGACCTCTTCACCGGCTACGGCAGGGCCGGAACCGACTTCGAGACGGGGCTCTACTGGTTCAAGACCCTCAAGCCCGGGCCGGTGCCCGACCCGGAAGGTGAGCTCCAGGCGCCGCACCTGGCGGTGGTGGTGCAAGCCCGGGGAATGCTCAATCCGCTGTTCACCCGCCTCTACTTCTCCGATGAGACTGAGGCCAACGAGCGTGATCTCGTCCTGAACATGGTGCCCGGCGACCGGCGATCCACCCTGGTGGCGAACCTGGTGGAAGGGTCAGACCCGCCCCGCTACCGCTTCGACATCCGCCTCCAAGGGGGCGACGAGACCGTCTTCTTCGACTTCTGAGAGAGCCCGATGGTCGCCGATCCCGGGTTCACGACGATCGAGATGGCCCGGGTGTTCTCGGCGGGCACCCGGGTGTCGGCCTTTCTCCGCTTCGAGTCGGCGCTGGCGTCCGCACGGGCCGAGATGGGGCTGATCCCCCCCGATGTGGCCGCCGAGATAGCAGATGCGTGCCGGGAGGGTCCCGACGACCCGGTCGAGACGTTGAGGTTGGGTTGGGAGGCGGGCAGTCCCGTCGTCGCACTCCTGGAGTGGCTGCGTCCCCGGCTGTCGGACTCGGCCGTACGGGTGCTGCACGTCGGAGCCACCACCCAGGACGTGCTCGACACGGCCACCGCTCTCCAGATGAGAGCCGGCCTGGAGCTGATCGGGCAGGGTCTCGCCGGCGTTTCCCGCACCCTGGCTGAGCTGGCCGACGAGCATAGGCGCACCCCCGCATGGGGTCGGACGCTGCTGCAGGATGCCGTTCCCACCACCTTCGGCACGAGAGCAGCGCTGTGGCTGGCGCCGCTGAACGCCCACCGGAGGGGGATCGCCCGCCTCGCCCCGGGATTGCCGGTGCAGCTCGGAGGGCCGGTCGGGGACGGAGCCTCCTTCGATGGCCATGGCCCCGAGCTGGCGGAGAGGCTGGCCGCACTGCTTGGTTTGACAGCGCCGCTCAGCTCCTGGCACACCGACCGCACGCCCGTGACCGAGGCGCTGGCCCTGGTGGGGAGGGTGGCCGCTTCGATGGCGAAGATCGGGGTGGATGTAGCCCTCCTCTCCCAACCCGCCATCGGAGAGGTGAGGGCGCGGGCGGGGCGGTCGTCGTCGATGAAGGACAAGGCGAACCCGATCGACGCCGTTCGCGCGGTGGCGGCAGCCCGCGTCTGCCATGCGGCGGTGACGGCGGTGACGGGAGCGCCCCCCCATGAGCTGGAACGAGCGGCGGGTACGTGGCAGTCGGAGTGGGAGCTGGTCCCGATCGGCTACCAGGCAGCCGGGGCGGCGGTGGAGGCGATCGGCCGCTGCCTGACGACGCTGGAGGTGAACGGCGAGCGGATGAGCACCAACCTGGGTGACGATGACGTTCCCGAAGGGGTCGTCGTCGACCGGGTGCTGGAGGACTTCCGGGAGCTGGAGGGCGGGTGAGGACGGCCGTCTCCGCCGACGGCACCACCGTCGCCTGGGAGGAGAGCGGCCCCGCCGACGGGGGGGAGAGCGATCCCTCGACTCCACCGGCAGAGGCCGAGCGTCTCCATCGAGAGATCCCCGCCAGCCGCCTCGAGATCCTGGCCGGGGTGGCTCATCTCCCGGCTCTCGAACGGCCGGAGGCCGTCACCGCCCTTCTCGAGGCATTCCTCGGCTAGGTCGGTCGGGAATCATGGCCCCCTGACGGTTGTTGCATCGGTCGCCATGTCCAACAACGTACGGAATGTCTCCGCCGCCGACTTCGCCGACCAGGTGCTGGCGCGTTCCCACCAAGTGCCCGTGGTGGTCGACTTCTGGGCAGCCTGGTGCGGACCCTGCCGTGTTCTGGGGCCGACCTTGGAGCGGGCCGCCGCCGAGGCGGCCGGGGAGTGGGAGCTGGCGAAGGTGGACGTCGATCAGAACCAGCAACTGGCCGCCGAGCACGGCGTCCAGGGCATACCCACCGTCGTCGGCTTCCGGGATGGGCAACCCGTGGCCCGGTTCACGGGAGCCCTGCCGGAAGCCTCGGTCCGCCAGTGGCTGCGGGAGCTGATACCGAGCCGGGCCGACGAGCTGGCCGCCGCAGCCACCGTCGCCTGGGAGTCCGGCGACACCGAAGCCGCCGAGCCCGGGTTCCGGGAAGCGCTCACCTCCGATCCTTCCCACCTCCAGGCCGGCACCGGCCTGGCGACGATCGTCCTCGACAGGGGCGACGCCACCGAGGCGCTCGAATTGCTCGCATCCCTGCCGCAGACCGATGAGGTGAGGAGCCTTCTGGCTCGTGCCCGCATACTCGATGGGGGGCTCGACGTTGCGAATCTGAGGGACCGGGTGGCCTACCGTCCCGACGACTGGCAGGCCCGCCTCGACCTGGGACGGGCACTGGCCGCCGCCGGCGCACACACCGAGGCGTTCGATCAGCTCCAGCAGGTCGTAGAGGAGAGTCCCGACCTGTCCGATCAGGCCCGTCTCACGATGCTGGACCTGTTCGACATCGCCGACGACCAGGAGCTCGTGGCCACCTATCGCCGGCGCTTGGCCAACGCCCTCTTCTGAGGGAAGCCCCACCCCGTTTTCGCGCATCAAATGCGCGCTATGGGGCTGTCGCGAAATGGTGGGGGGT
>CAZTXD010000181.1:0-5972 GCA_964617995.1 uncultured Acidimicrobiaceae bacterium | reverse complement strand
CCGACTGGAAGGACGCCTGGTTCGTCGGGTTCGTCCCGCAGCTCGCGACCGCGGCCTGGGTCGGCTACGAGACTCCGGTCCAGATGTTCGGGGTCGAGGCCGGGGGCACGACCTGGCCCAAGGTGACCGGAGGTTCGATCCCCGCCCGGGTCTGGGGCGACTACATGGCGGCGATCCTGGACGGCGTCGAGGTCGTGCCGTTCCCGGACGCCCCACCGGTGCCGTTCCGCGAGCGCTCGCCCCGGACCGAGACCCCGGAGCCCGAGACCACGACCAACCGTGCGGATCCCCCACCGGGCGACCAGGAGTGACCGCCACACCCTGAGGGCGGACCGGTCCCGCACGGCGGCTCGCGCCGAGCCCGGCGGACCACGCGGGTGACGCACGCGGGCGACTACGGTTGGGTACCGATCGCAGTCGTCGACGGGAGGTGCTCCGCATGGCGGGCGTCGAGGGAAGGGTCGTGGTCGTCACGGGCGCGGGAGGCGGCATCGGCCGCCAGCACGCGCTGCTGTTCGCCGAGCGGGGCGCCAGGGTCGTGGTCAACGATCTGGGCGGAACGGTCGACGGTTCCGGCGCCGACACCAAGATGGCCGACCAGGTCGTGGACGAGATCACGGACGCCGGCGGCGAGGCCGTCGCCGACTACGAGTCCGTCGCGACCCCCGAGGGCGGGGAGAGCATCGTGCAGACCGCGCTGGACGCTTACGGGCGGGTCGACGTCGTGGTGAACAACGCCGGCATCCTGCGCGACAAGACCTTCCACAACATGACCGACGAGCAGTGGGACGCCGTGGTCCAGGTCCACCTCTACGGGGGCTACTACGTCACGCACGCCGCCTGGCCGCACATGCGCGAGCAGGAGCACGGCCGCGTGATCGTCACGACGTCGACGACCGGTCTGTTCGGCAACTTCGGGCAGACGAACTACGGCGCGGCGAAGCTCGGCCTCGTCGGGATGATCAACACCCTGGCGCTCGAGGGCGCCAAGTACGGGATCACCGCCAACGCCATCACGCCGGTGGCCGCCACCCGGATGACCGAGGACCTCATGCCGGACGAGGCGCTCGAGCAGCTGGACCCCGCCTTCGTGTCGCCGGCCGTGGTGCGTCTCGCCTCGGACGAGTGCGACCTGTCGGGCGAGATCGTCCTCGCCAGCGGAGGCCACTACGCGCGCGTCCGCTACCAGAAATCGGCGGGCGTCGACTTCGACGAGGTCCCGACCGTCGAGGAGCTCGCCGCCAGGTGGGACGAGCTGATGGACATGGACGGGGCGGTGGACGGCAAGGACTACTGGCGCAGCGCCCAGAGCCGGTGACGACCGCGAGGAAGGAACGACCGTGACCACGACCGTGCACATCTCCGATCTCCCAGAGCTCGTGGGCGAGGACCTGGGGCCGGGGGAGCCCTACGAGGTCACCCAGGAGATGATCGACGCCTTCGCCGAAGCCACCGGCGACGACCAGTGGATCCACACGGATCCCGAACGTGCCGCCGACGGGCCGTTCGGGACGACGATCGCCCACGGCTACCTCACCCTGTCCCTGGTCCCCGTGATGATGCGGACGGTCCTGCGGGTCGAGGGCGTCGGCATGGGGGTCAACTACGGGCTGAACCGTGTCCGGTTCCCGGCAGCGGTCCCCTCGGGGTCGAGGTTGGTGGCCACGGCGACGGTGGCCGACGTGGACGTGCGCGACGACGGTGGCTACCAGACGATCACCGACATCACCATGACGGTCGAGGGCGCCGACCGGCCGGCGTGTGTCGCGCAGGCGCTCGCGCGGTACTACCCGGAGGGCTGATCCGTGAGCCACCTCGAGAACCTCGAGGAGATCCTCGAGAGCGAGACGGCCTGACCTCGGGACCCCGGTCCCGGCTCCGGCCGTGACCGGAGACCCCCCGCGCCTGGGGTGGTGTTCCCCACACCACGATGCGGGGGGCTGCACGCTCGCCACCTCGGACCCGGGTGCGTACCTTCCGGCCGTACGGGGCGTCGCCGCGCCACCCCGCGGCCCCGTCGTGGGAAGGTGGTTGCAGCGTGCCGACCGATACACCATCACGGGGCCGGGCCCTGCCCGCACCGGTCATGCTCGTGCTCGCGGCGGTGGCGGCCGGGCTGCTGCTCGCCGCCTGCTCGGACGCCGATGCTTCCGACACGCGGGAGGTGTTGATCGACTACAACCACGACGAGTTCGCCGGCTCGTTCCTGGGCAACTTCCCGCACGAGGTGCAGGTGCACCCGGGGATGACCCTGCGCTTCAAGCAGGCGTGGACCGGCGAACCGCACAGCATCACGGGCGGTCGTCTGGTCCACGAGGCCATGGAGGAGTTCGTCACGATCTACGAGAAGTACCAGGGTGGATCGCTGGCCGACGTCCCGCAGGAGGACTTCATGCGGGTCGAGGAGCTGGTCCAGAGCGTCCCGTTCATGATGGGCGAGGACTTCCCCGAGGGCGGGATCAGCCAGAACGTCGCTCAGCCCTGCTACCTGCCTGAGGGTGGTCCGCCGGACGATCCGTCCGAGCCGTGTGCCGACGAGGCCAAGGAGCAGCCCGCGTTCGACGGGACCTACGACTGGTACAACTCCGGCTTCATCGGCTACGAGGGCACGAAGGGCAACCGGTTCGACATGCCCCTGTCCGAGGACATCGAGCCGGGGACCTACTACTTCTACTGCGCGGTCCACAGCCCGTTCCAGTACAGCAAGGTCGTCGTCGTCCCCGAGGACGAGCCGATCCCGACGCAGGCCGAGGTCGCCAAGCTCGCCCGCGAGGAGATCGAGAACTGGGCACAGCCCCTGCTCGAGGCGTACCAGGCCGCCGAGTCGTCGGACGAGGAGGTCACGTTCGAGGACCCCTTCGAGGGGGAGAAGACGTTCGAGAAGCCGGTGGCCGGGTTCGCATCGTCGAACCCCTGGGTCCACGGGTTCGGCAGCGAGTTCCTGCCCCGGGACATGACGGTGAAGACCGGCCAGAAGGTGACGTGGTCGTTCATCGGGGGCCACACGGTCAGCTTCCAGGTCCCGTCGTACTTCTCGCAGATGGAGATCGAGGAGGACGGCACGGTCATCTTCAACCCGGACGCGCTGCTCCCGGTGAACTCGCCGTCCCCTCCCCGGCCTCCGCCGCCCGACGTCGACGCTGGGGAGTGGAACGGCGACGAGTTCATCTCCTCCGGGGTGCTG
Source organism: uncultured Acidimicrobiaceae bacterium (assembly GCA_964617995.1). Lineage (GTDB taxonomy): Bacteria > Actinomycetota > Acidimicrobiia > Spongiisociales > ZC4RG35 > CAZTXD01. The sequence continues at coordinate 2,788 of CAZTXD010000181.1, read as the reverse complement.
GATGAAGGGACCTGGAGCATCACCTTCACCGAGCCCGGGACCTACCGGTACGCCTGCCTGATCCACCCCCGGATGGTCGGGACCGTTGAGGTCGAGACCTAGTCCGGTGACCGCAGCCCACGACGCGCCGTCCTCTCGCTGGTCGCGGGGGGACGTCGCGTTCGCGGTGGGCTTCGTGGTCTACGTGCTCGTGGGCGTCCTGCCGCTGCTCAGCGGGCTCGTCGCCTGGGCCGCGATCCCGCTCGGGTGGCACGATCCGCTCCACGAGCTGGCGTTCGTGCACGCCGGTGAGCGGCTGGGCCGGGGCGCCGAGGCGATGGCCGATGCCGCACACGCGCAGCAGCCGTGGGTGGCGATCGCTCTCGACTACGGCTTCAGCCTGTTCAACCTCGCGTTGGCCGGTTTCCTGCTGTGGCTCCGTCCGCGGGACCGGACGGCGCGACTGCTGGCCGTCGCGCTGGTCGGCACGGCGGTCGTGTTCAACCTCCAGGCCTACAGCGTGTGGGAGGTGTTCGAGGCCGAGGCGATTGAGGTCGTCGCCCACGTCGGCGCCCACGTCGTCGCGGCGTTGTCCTACGTGCTGGCGCTGGTGCTGTTCCCCGACGGTGCGCTGATCCCGCGGTGGTCGCGGTCCCGGCAGGTCGCGCTGTACGTGGGGCTGGCCGGCGCGGCTCTGGCCGGGTCGACCGCGATCCGGGGGACCTCGCGGACGTTGGCGCTGATGATCGTGTTCGGCGTCCTCACCCCCCTGGTCGGTGTGGCGGCGCAGCTCTACCGCCACCGGACGGCCGACTCGCTCGGCGGGCGGCAGCAGGCGCGGACCCTGATCTGGGCGACCATGCCGGCGCTGGTGCTCGGCGTCGTGACCGTCTCCCTCGGCGTCACGGACGAGGCCTTCGCCGCCTACGAGGGGCGCGAGCTCAGCGTGATCCCCGTGGCGATGTTCCGCGTGTTCCAACCGGCGTTCGCGATCATCCCGCTGGCGCTGTTCGTCGGGATCGTGCGCTTCCGCCTGTGGGACATCGACCGGGTCATCACCCGGGCGCTGGCGTACTCGGCCCTGGCCGCGTTCGTCACCGTGGTCTACATCGGCGTCGTGGTCGGGCTCGGACGTCTCATCGGGGCGCAGGGCAACAACGTCGTGCTGTCGGTGGTGGCCACGGGCCTGGTCGCCGTCGGGTTCGAGCCGGTCAAGGAACGCGTGCAGCGCCTGGCGAACCGGATGGTGTACGGGCGCCGCGCGACGCCGTACGAGGTCCTGGCCAACCTCGCCGAACGGTTGAGCGGCCCCGAGCCGACCGAGGAGACCCTGGCCGACATGGCCCGTCTGCTCGCCGAGGGGACGGGGGCGACCCGCACCGACGTGTGGCTGGTGGTCGGGCGGCGGTTGCGTCCGGCGGCGTCCTGGCCCGCCGACGCCCCGGCCCCGCCGGGGCTCCAGGTGGAGGACGGCCGGCTGCCGGCGATGCCCGACGCGACGGCGGTGGTGCCCGTGACCCACCAGGGCGAGCTGCTCGGGGCGCTGAGCGTCACCCTGCCGCGGACCGAGACGCTCGAGGCGACCGAGCAGCGGCTCCTGGAGCACCTGGCCGCCCAGGCCGGTCTCCTGATGCGTAACGTCCGACTCACCGCCGAGCTCCTGGAGCGGCTCGAGGAGCTGCGCGCGTCGCGGAAGCGGCTCGTGACCGCCCAGGACGAGGTGCGACGCCGCCTGGAGCGCAACCTGCACGACGGTGCCCAGCAGCAGCTCGTGGCGCTCAAGGTCAAGCTGATGCTGGCCGAGCGGCTCGCGGACGCGGGCCAGCCGGTCTCGCCGCTGCTCCAGCAGCTCGGGGAGGAGACGCAGGAGGCGATCGAGAACCTGCGCGACCTCGCACGCGGGGTCTACCCGCCGCTCCTGGCCGCGCAGGGTCTGCCGGCCGCGCTGACCGCCCAGGGGAACAAGGCGGCGTTCCCGGTGATCGTGGAGTCCGACGGGATCGACCGGTACTCCCAGGATCTCGAGGCCGCCGTGTACTTCTGCTGTCTCGAGGGTCTGCAGAACATCGCCAAGTACGCCTCGGCGTCGAGGGCGACGATCCGGTTGTCCGAGGAGGCCGGCTGGCTCACGTTCCAGGTGATCGACGACGGCGTGGGGTTCGATCGCGAGACCGTGGTGCGGGGCGCGGGGCTGCAGAACATGGCGGACCGTCTGGATGCCATCGGGGGCACCATCGCGATCGACTCCCGGCCCGGGAGGGGCACGACGCTCACCGGGCGCGTCCCGGTCGTTCCCGCCGAGGCGCCGGTCGAGGCGACCAGCGTCCTCTAGAACCCGTGCTGGCCCTTCAGCTGGACGAAGCGCGCCCCGGTCAGGCGCTGCCGCTCGACCAGCCCGTCCCCGGTGCGTTCGAAGACGATCACCGACTCGGCGCCGCCGGGACCGATCGGCATCACGAGCCGGCCACCGACCGCGAGCTGGTCGACCAGCGGTCGCGGCACGCCGGTGTAGGCCGCGGACACGATGATGGCGTCGTACGGGGCGTGATCCGGGAGGCCGACGGTCCCGTCGCCCACCTCCACGTGGACGCCGTCGATCCCGGCGTCCTCGAGGTTGCGGCGGGCGGCGTCGGCCAGTTCGTCGCGGAGCTCGACCGACCGGACCTCCCCGGCGACGTGCGCCAGCAGGGCGGTCTGCCAGCCGTAGCCGGTGCCGATCTCGAGCACGCGGTCGTCGTCCTCGAGCTCGAGCGCCTCGATCATCGACGCGATCAGCGACGGCTGCGACGTGGTCTGGCCGCCGGGGATC
>CAZTXD010000180.1:0-6001 GCA_964617995.1 uncultured Acidimicrobiaceae bacterium | reverse complement strand
AGCTGGTCGGCCATGTCGATGGCTCGGTCGAGTGCCACCCAGCACATCAGCTTGGAGTAGAGGTGGTGGCGGGGCTCATCCCGCATCTCCCAGATCCCATGGTCGGGCTGTTTCCATATCGTGGCAGCGACCTCCGCCAGGGTGAGGAGCAGTCTCCGGAGTGGCTGGTCTAGCGGCTCGAGGAGGTGGCGGAGCCTGTGGGCTGCCGCCAGCAACTCACCGTACACGTCGTTCTGGCTCTGGTTCCAGGCCCCGTTGCCGACGCGCACCGGGCTGCTGTCGTTCCAGCCCGACAGCCAGGGCAGTTCTCGTTCTGTCAGGTCTCGTTCACCGCCGATGCCGAACATGATCTGCAGCTGCTGGCGGTGGTGGACGGAGCTGGCGGCCGTGGCGAGGAACCTGAAGAAGTGGTGTTCTTCATCGGGGCACGCCGCCACCCACAGGGCATCGAGAGTGAAACTCGCGTCACGAACCCAGGCGTAGCGGTAGTCCCAGTTGCGGGAGCCGCCCATCGCTTCGGGGAGGGAGGTGGTGGGAGCGGCGACGATGGCGCCGGTGGGCACGAAGGTGAGCCCTTGCAGTATCCGTCCGCTCAGGTCCACCCATTTTCCGTACGGGCCCTCGTAGCTCTGATGGCTGCCCTCCCACGACTGCCATGCCTCGTTGGTGTCTTGGATGGCCCGGTCGATTTCGTCGGCGGAGAGGACCCCGGGGAGGCTGCCCCAGCTGGAGGCGGACTGGACGGCCAGGTGGATCTGATCTCCTTCTGTGAGATGGATGATTCCCGTGGCGATGCCGTCGCCTACCTCGAGGGGCGTCGTCGTCGAGAGAACGAGGGTGATCGGCCCTCCCCGGGCGATGGCACCACCGTCGGTGGCGGTCGTCAGCGGCACGGTTAGCCCGTACTCGAAGCGGGGTCGGAACTCCACGGATAGGGTGGCCCGCCCGGTGGTGCAGTGGACGGTGCGAACCAACAGATGCGGGGACCCCTTGCCGAGGTCGTGTCCCCGCACGCCGGGAGCCATGGCCAGGGCATCGATGACGACGACGTCGGCATGGTCGGATGAGAGTGTGGTTTCGACCGTAAGGGTGGAGTCGAGGTATCGCCGGGTGCTGGTGTGCGCTCCTTCGAGGGTGACAGAGAAGTGCCCCGCGTCCTGGTCGAGGATCCGCCCGAACACGGAGGGGCCGTCGAAGCGGGGCAGGCACCACCACTCCACCGAACCCCACCGGTCGACCAGTGCGGCCGAATGGCAGTCCGACAAGAGAGCGTGGTCGCCGATCGGCACGGTGCTCATCGGTCCTCGCAGTCGGCTCAGATACTCCGGAGATTGACTTCCGAAGGCTACGCGTCGTGGCTGTCCAGCGGGGGAGGAGCGGGTAGATCCAGTTCGGTTCCGACCAGATGGTTGAAGTAGTTGGTGAGGATGGTCCTGACCACTTCGGCGTACGCTTCGAGGATCCCCTCGGTCGACCAGCCCGCATCCTGTGCCGTCGCCCAGACCGAGTCGTCCACATAGCCGCGATTGTCGGCGATCTGGCGGCTGAGGGCGAGAAGAGCGTCCAATCTCGGATGGGACGCCAGGCTGCCCTGGCGGATCCGCATGCACTCTTCGTCTTCGAACCCCGCGGCTCTGGCGGCGCCGGTATAGGCCGCCTGGCAGTAGCCGCAGTCGTTGACCGCTGCCACGGTGAGGTGGATGGCCTGACGGGTGGCGTTGTCGAGATTCGAGTTCTTCGCCAGGTGCGTCTCGACCAGGTCGTACATCTCCATGAGAGCTGGCGAGTTGGCCATTGCGCCGAAGATGTTGATGACCTTTCCGATCCTTTCGGCCTGATGGGCGAGAGGATCGCGGCTGCCTTCGGGGGCTGTTTCCAGATCTAGAACGGGTACACGCATGACTTACTTCCTTCTCATCTTCTCTCTCCTGGGATGAGTCTCAGCCCAGGGCGGTGTAGACGAGTGCGGCCACCAGCCCGTAGACGAGGTGGCCGATGAGCAGGCCGATTGGGGTCATGCCGCCCCAGTTGGCACCGAAGAATCCCGGCTTGCTGAGTGTCACCGTTCCTCCGCCTGTGGTGACTGTGCCGCCCAAGGGGGAGTCGACCATCCGTGGATGCATGGCGGGCATCATCGGCATCGCCATCGCGCCGACGATCACTCCGTGGACGGCGCCGATTATCAGACCTGTGAGCACCGACGCCGAGCCGAAGGCGCTGAAGAGGCCGGCGTAGATCAGCCCGAACACGACCGTGCCCATCAGGATGTAATGGGCCATGATCCCGAGGCGCCTGGCCCGTTCCGGATCGTCGGTCATCATCGATCCCGTGACGAGGGTCATTGGCGGCATCTGGGTGAGACCCATCTTTCCGGCGAGGGTCATCATCGCCGTCATCACCACGGTGGCGACGAAGCCGGCGAGCAGGGCAGGTACGACCTGAAAGGTCATGGGTCCTCCTTCGGTATCTCTGCCTGCTTCAACGGCAGGACACGACGGCGACCTCCGGGACTGTCGGCGAGGCGACACTCAGAGGCTCGCCACGGCCAACGGCGCCCGCCACCGCAGGCGCGTCGAGAGGCACCGGGTGGAAGGATCGCGGCTGCACATTGTCGTGAATCAGACATTGTCACCACTGCCGGGTGCCCGATGAAGTTGACGCGCACATGGCGTCTGCCTCTATCGGTCCGAGTGTTCTGCGGGTGGCATGGTCGATTGTCACATCGCTGGTGTCGGTCCGGCCTCCTGCACCGGCCGGATCCGGCTCCGTCGACCACTCCTCCCTCGAAGCTGTTCTCTCCCATCTGGAACCGGAGGCCGTGGGCCGAGTTCCGCGGATGTACTCCCTCCTGGCGGATTACCTCCGGTCGATGGAGGAGATCGATCCCGACGGTCTATCCGCGGCCGAGGCGCTGGCGTTCTGGATGAATGTCTACAACGCTGCCGCCTTGCGGCTGGCCGCGACGACGATACGGGCCGGACTCCCCACCGTCCTGCGCGTTCCGGGTGGATTCCACCGACCGGTTGTCTCGGTCGCGGGCGAGGAGTTGTCCCTCGACGACATCGAGCACGGCAAGGTCCGCCGTTTCAAGGATCCCCGGGTGCACGCCGGGCTGGTGTGCGGGTCGGTCTCCTGCCCGTCTCTTCCGCGTGCTCCCTTCGGTGGTGAAGTCGACCGCCAGCTCGAGGATCGAATGATCCGTTTCCTGGGCGATGGCGCTCTGAGGCTGGATCCAGGTGAGGGGCTGGTGACGCTCTCTCCCATCTTCTCCTGGTTTGGAGGCGACTTCACCCGTTCGGGCCGGATGCCGACCCTGGTGCCGGCCCGCCGAAGGAATGTCCTACGAGCATTGACCGTCTGGATGGACGAAGAGGCCGTGGACTGGGTGACCCACGCTCGTCCCCGTGTCATCTGGGGACACTACGACTGGCGACTGGGATGCTCTGTCGGCTGAAGACAAGCGGGTCGAAAGTCGCGGTCGAGAATAGGTACGGGTGCGTCCTCGAGCGCGCCGTCGGAGGGGAGCATTGCGCTAGTCAGAGGAGCCTGAGAGGGGGATACAGGACGAGGTGATCCTCAAGCAGCTCGAAGAGGCCCAACACATGATGGCGATCATCTCCGGCCTCGCCCGGGTCGTTCGTGACGGCAGGGACGTAGCCACCGTGTCAGCGGGTGACGTCGTCGGAGAGATGGCTCTCATCGACGGGCACCGGCGGTCGGCCACCGTCGTTGCCGAGACTGCGGTCGAGGTGTCATTCTCTACCGGACGGGCTTTCTGAAGCTGCTCGACGCGAACCCGTCCATCTCGAGGAAGCTGTTGTGGCGCAGACCGCTCGAACCCGTGAAATGGACAAGAAGCTCAGCCTTCTCGGCTGACCCGATAGGTCGTTCACCCGGAATCCGTTAGGACTGGCAACTCTTCTCCGCAACCGGCTGGGTCCATATGGGCGGGTCGACGTGGGCTCAATCGAACAGAGCCGCCGGCGTGTCCACTGCGGCAGTCGGAATGGACCCGTATCCTCCCGCCGATGAACCGACGCTCCAGTCTCGCCACCGTCTTCACCGCCTTCGTCTTCGTGGTCGGGCTGGAGATGATGCGGTTCCAGTTCGCCTCCCTCGGCTGGTATCAGCGTGACACGGTCGGCATCGCCACCCTCGACCTCATTCCCCTCGCTGTGGCGCCGTTCCTGGCGGGCGCGGTGGTGCCGATCACCTCGCGCTTCATCGGCCGCAAGGCTGCCCTCGTGTTCGGTGCAGTGGTGCTGGTCGCCGCTCGCCTCGTCAATCAGATAGTCGTCTCTCCCGCCGTCGACCACTGGGCATCGGCCGCGGGTGTGGCCGCCTTCGTTGGTCTCCTCGCCGTCATACCGGCGCTGGGGCGATCGGCGCTGGTGGGAGGCGTGCTGGTCGGCGTAGCCCTCGACTCTGCCATCAAGGCGACAGGTGCGACTCTCGATCTGCCGTATCGGCCGGGAGGGGTCCCGCTCATGGTCACAGCGATTATCGGCGCCGCCATCCTCTACCTGGCCTCGTCGCTGGAAGCCACCGAGGGATCCGGCCCGACCTGGGCCGGTGGTGTCACGCTGCTGGGTCTCGGGCCATTCCTGTTCATCCAGTACCTGGTGCTCCAATCGCCGGGCTGGACGGCGCAGCTCACCGGGTCCTCGTCGGCGGTGGCAGCGCTACGCATCGTGGTCCTGGACGTGGTCGCCGTGTGGGTGGCGATGCGGGCTGGGCGGTCGAGGCTGGTGGTGGCTGCGGCGGCGGTGGCGGTGGCGGCCTCCGTCCTCGTCGCCACCGGTCCCTCGCTGGTGTTCAGCGTCGTCGCTGGTGTCGGGCTGGTGGCTACAGGCCCTTTGTGGGCGGGGCTGGTGCCTTCCTCCGAGGGCCGCTCGCTGCTGCCCTCCTCTGTATATGTGGTGGCGGGGACGTTGCTGTTCCTGATGCTCGGATTCGCCTACTACCTCCCCCTCGATCTCGACCTGGGGTTCACCCAGGATCAGGCCCGGGTCGGCTCTGCCTTCGCCGTGGCCGTCTTCGGCCTCGGGGCGGCTCTCAGGTCTCCACCGTCCGAGCCGGTGGTGGCGGTGGGTGCTCCCCAGCTCGCCGCCGTGACCCTGTTGCTGCCGGTCGTCGCCTTGTTGGGCGTGTCCACTCTGGAGGATGCGCCCACCGAGGGTCCTCTTCGGGTGATGGCCTACAACGTCCACCAGTCCTTCGGCACCGCCGGGGACCTGGACGTGGAGGCGGTCGCCGATGTCATCGTCGACAGCGGCGCCACCATCGTCGGCCTCCAGGAGGTCGCTCGGGGCGGGCTCCTCAACGCCGGTACCGACCTGGTGGCGCTGCTGGGAGAGAGGCTGGGCTGGGAGAGCGTCGCATTCTTCGGCACCACCGACCCGGTGTGGGGCAACGCCATCCTCAGCCGCTATCCCATCGGCGAGGCCGAACGCCGCCTGCTTCCGACCGTAGGCACCCTCTACCGGCGGGGCTGGCTGGCGGCTACGGTCGAGATCCCCGGTGGGGATGTTCTCGTTGCCTCGATCCATCTGCAGCACATCAACGACCCCGATGCCCATGACGACGATCCCGAGGCCGACCTGTACCCGGTCCACACCGTGCAACTGGCGGAGGTGATCGATCAGTGGGCTGGACGACGTCCGGCGGTCCTGCTGGGTGACTTCAACGCCCGTCCCGGTTGGCGTCAGATCGACGAGCTGCTGGAGTCGGGCTGGGTGGACGCCTGGGACGAAGCGGGAGACGGTCCCGGATACACCTCCAACGCCGCCGATCCTCGCTACCGCATCGACTACGTGTTCCACACCCCCGGCATGACCGCCGTCGGAGCCGAGGTGATCGAGTCCCAGGCCTCAGATCACTTCGCCGTGGTCGCCGACCTCGAACTCCCCTAGAGGAGTGCCGATGCCATACGAGCTGCATCCTGATCCCGTTTTCGCGCATCGAATGCGCGCTATAGGGCCTGTCGCTTTATGAACCGTGG
>CAZTXD010000179.1:0-6168 GCA_964617995.1 uncultured Acidimicrobiaceae bacterium | reverse complement strand
TTGGCCTCCTGGAGGCGGTGGCGGATCACGACGGCCACGTCCTTGAACGTCACGCACGTCAGGAGGCGAGCGAGGAGGCGGTCGCGCTCCTCCATCATTGCCAGCTCCTCGTCGAGATCCAGTTCGGTCTCGACGGGCAGGAGGGCATGGGCCTTGAGCTGGACCAGGGTGGCGGCGATGAGGAGGAACTCGGATGCCACGTCGAGATCGAGGCGACGCATTTCCTCGAGGTGGGCCAGGTACTCGGAGACCAGATCCGACAAGCTGACGGCGGTGACGTCCACCTGATGTCGGGTGATGAGCTGGAGGAGGAGGTTCAACGGTCCCTCGAAGACCGCCGTGGAGACGTGATAGGTCACGGCGTATCCGCCGCGGAAGCACGCCGAGCTCGGTGCAACTGGACCATGACCGGGTAATGCTGGTCGAATGGGCTCGCTGATTCAACGACCGCTCTCATCGGGTACGGGCCCTGTCGGCGGCTTTCAGGAGCGCCCAGTCCTCCGGGTCGATCGAGGCCGGTCTCGTAGCGTGATGGTGGCGGGCGAATTCCACCACCAGAGCCTCTACATCACCCAGCTCCGCCGCGGCGATCATCCCGTGGTCCCGGTAGAGAGCGAAACGGGGACCGAGAGGCACGCCCAGCCGGATGGCGAGCGAGGCCATCACCCGTGCCGCGGCACCGAGACCGGCGTGACGCTTCCCGACGTCGTGGAGAAGAGCCGCCCGGATCAGGTCGAGCCTGCCGGGAGCTTCCGCCACCACGTGGAGGGCGGCATGGAAGCCGTGACGCTGATCGGCCCGGGGCTGGGCGAAGAAGGCGTTGGCGGCGACACCCTCGACCAGCCAGGCGGCGACGGTGTCGCGCTCGGCCGGAGCCAGGGGCGCGGCCGTGACGAAGTCGTAGAAGCGAGCCGCCAGATGGGTCCATGCTCCCGGCACGACGAGGTCAGCGATTACGCACCTTGCAGTCGATGCAGAGGGTCGACTCGGGTCGAGCCTCCAGGCGGGCAGCCGGAATCTCCTTGCCACAGTTGGCACACACGCCGTAGGTACCGGCTTCGATCCGCGCCAGGGCCTTCTCCACCTCGTCGAGCTGGCCCTTGAGCGTGTCCACGAGCCCGAGCCGCTCGGTACGTTCGGCGGTAGTTGCAGCGGCGTCGGCGAACCCGTCCCCGTAGTTGAGGTCGGAACGGAGGTCACCCGTGGGTGTGGCGCCCAGCTCGTCCAGCTGGTCGACCAGACGGGAACGCTGACCCTCCAGGTCGTTTCGGATTGCGTCGATGTCGAGCGTGCTCATGGGTTTCCTGACCGATGCGAGTATCCCGCAAGCGGGCGAGCCGACGACCGCCCCGGGGGAATGGTATCCCATGATAGTGGGGTGACTCGGAGCTAACCCGAGGTTTCCGCCTCGGGAACGGCCGGCCGCCTCAAGATGACCGCCGGACCACCGCATGAGGATGCCAGCCGGATACCCCGTCTACTGTACCCGGCGGCCTCAGCCACCCTCAGGGAAGCGATGTTCTCGGGGTCGATCTCCAGCTCGGCTTCTGCCACGGGCAGGTGATCGAACGCCCAGTTGGTCGCCGCTCGCAGAGCGTCGGTTGCGACGCCCTTGCCTCTCCCCTGAGGAGCCAGCCAATAGGAGATCATCGCCGTATCACCCAGACGCGTGATGGACATGTTTCCGAGCACCGTGCCGTCACGGCCGCAGATCGCGAACGGAACGTGGTTGGGGTCGTTCCTCGCCTCCTCGATGTTGGTGCGGCACTGCTTCTCGTCCAGGTCCGGTGGCTCGGTCGTGAACCGGAGCACCAGGTCGTCACGCAGGTCGACGTACACGCCTGCCTCGTCGGGATCCCACGGCCGCAGGGTCAACTCGCCGACGGTGACGGGCTCGGGGATCATAGCGCCGCCAAAGCCTCCCCGGGGGGAACATAGGAAGCGCCGAGGGACGCCGCCACCGCCGGATGGCACACCAGGTCACCCACCACGTTCACACCCAGGGCCAGCTCCGGATGGGCCGAAGCGGCCTGAGCGGCGCCTTCGTCGGCGAGCGTCAGCAGATAGCGCAGCGTGGCGTTGGTGAGGGCGTAGGTCGAAGTGTGAGGCACCGCTCCCGGTATGTTCCCTACGGCGTAGTGGAGCACGTCGTGAGTGACGTATACCGGGTTCTCGTGGGTGGTCTCGCGGCTGGTCTCGAAGCAGCCTCCCTGGTCGATGGCTACGTCGACCAGCACCGCTCCCCGTTTCATCTGGCGGACCATGTCCTCGGTGACGAGCTTGGGGGCGGCGGCTCCCGGTACGAGAACGGTGCCTATCACGAGGTCGGCCTCGAGGACCTGCTCCTCCACGGTCAGCTTGTTCGACGCCAGCGTGACGATGCGTCCCGCGTAGAGGGAGTCGAGGTGGCGCAGCTTGTCGACGTCGACGTCGAGGACGACCACCTCGGCCTGCATCCCCGCGGCAATGACGGCGGCGTTGAATCCGGCCATGCCTGCGCCGATCACCACCACCTTGGCCGGGCGAACCCCGGCGACGCCACCCAGCAGGATGCCGCGCCCTCCCTGCGTCGCCTCCAGGAAGTAGGCGCCCACCTGGGTGGCCATCCGGCCGGCGATCTCCGACATCGGCGCCAGCAGCGGCAGGCTCCGATCCGGAAGCTGCACCGTCTCGTAGGCGATGGCGACGATTCCGCGCCGGCGGAGCGCTTCCGCCAGGGTCGGGTAAGCCGCTAGATGGAGATATGTGAACAGCACCTGACCGCTGCGCAGAAGGTCCACCTCGGGTGGTTGGGGCTCTTTGACCTTCAGGATGAGGTCGGCCTGGCCGAACACCTCCTCCGGCGCCGACACGATGGTCGCTCCTTGCCCCTCGTACTCGTCGTCGTGGATGCTGGAGCCCTCACCGGCGTCCTTCTCGATGATGACCGAGTGACCTTTCTCGACGAGCTCGCGGACACCGATGGGGGTGATCGCCACGCGCTGCTCGGCGGTTTTTGTCTCCTTGGGCACGCCGACGATCAACCTCGCCTCCTCATCCAAGCCAGTAACGCCACCTGTGTCTTGGCATCGATGATCTGTCCACGGTCGATGCTATCGAGCGCTTCGTCGATCGGCACCGCGAAGACGCTTGCATACCGCTCTTCTTCCCCGTCCGGGGTCCTGTCTCCGAACTCGAGCCCCTCCGCCAGGAATATCTCGATCACCTCGTCGGTGTAACCAGGGGAGGGCGCCATCCGGGCCAGATGCTCGAAATGGCGTGCAGACGCCCCCAGCTCCTCGCCGAGCTCCCGCCGGGCGGCGGACTCGGGGTCCTCGTCGGTGTCATCGAGCGTGCCTGCGGGGATCTCGTCGACCTCCCGTCCCAGGGCGACCCGGTGCTGGCGGATCATCCACACCATCCCATCGTCTACTGCGAGGACCGCCACGCCTCCGGGGTGGCGCACCACATCACGGACCATCTCCCCGCCCTCAGGCGGGCGCACGGTGACCTTCTCGAGCTCCACCAACGCCCCGCGGGCCACGATGACGGCGGAGGTGACCTCGAAGTCCCGGTCGGTCACGTGGCGTCGAGCGTCTCGACCACCCCGGCGGAGTCCTCCCGCCGCGTGTCCTGTCGCACCCGGGCGGCCTCCAGCAGCCCGGCGAAGAGCGGATGGGGATCGTCGGGACGGCTACGCAGCTCGGGATGCGCCTGGGTGCCCACGAAGAAGGGATGGTCGATCAGCTCGATGAACTCGACGAGGTGGTCGTCGGGGGACAATCCGGCCAGCCGCATCCCGGCCGACTCGAGGTCCTTGCGGTAGCGGTTGTTGACCTCCCATCGGTGCCGGTGCCGTTCGTAGACCAGCTCGGTGTCGTAGAGAGAGCGAACCCGTGACCCTTCCGCCAGCTTGGCCGCATACAGACCCAGACGCATCGTCCCCCCCATGTCCTCCACATCGTGCTGGCTCGCCATGAGGTCGATGACGGGATGAGAAGTGGAGGCGTCGAACTCGGTGCTGTTCGCTTCGGACAGGCCGAGGACGGAGCGAGCGAACTCGATGACGGCGCATTGCAGGCCCAGGCACAGGCCGAGGAAGGGAATGCCGTTCTCACGGGCATAGCGGATGGCCTCGATCTTGCCCTCGACGCCGCGGTAGCCGAACCCGCCCGGGACGACGATGGCGTCGAGTTCGTCGAGGTAGCTGTTGGCCAGCAGGCCGGTTATCTCCTCTGAGGGGATCCAGCGCAGGTCAAGGGAGAGCTCGTGGGCGGCGGCGCCGTGGCGGAGGGCCTCCGCCACCGACATGTAGGCGTCGGGGAGCGCCACGTACTTGCCCACCACCCCCACCGTCACCGTCTCGGTGGCGGATGTGGCCCGACGGACCATCTCAGACCAGGTATCGAGGCGGGTGGGGCCGGTTACGAGACCGAGACGGTCGCACACCACGGAGTCGAGGCCTCCGGCGTGCAGGTTGAGGGGTACCTCGTAGATGTCGTCGGCGTCGGGAGCGGGGATGACGGCCCGTGTCTCCACGTCACAGAACAGGCTGATCTTGCGCCGGACCGCGTCGTCGATCTCCCGGTCCGAGCGCACGATGATCACGTCGGGATGGATACCGTGGCTGCGCAGCTCCGCCACCGAATGCTGCGTCGGCTTGGTCTTCAGCTCCTCGGAGGTGTACAGGTAAGGCACCAGGGTGACGTGAGCGAAGAGGACGTTGGCCCGACCTATGTCGTTGCCGAACTGGCGGATGGCCTCCAGGAAGGGGAGGCCCTCGATGTCTCCTACGGTGCCTCCAACTTCGGTGATGACGACATCCACGTCCGACTCGTCGCCGACACGCTGGATTCGCGCCTTGATCTCGTTGGTCACGTGGGGGATCACCTGCACGGTGTCCCCCAGATAGTCGCCGCGACGCTCCTTCTGGATGACCGAGAGGTACACGGACCCGGCGGTGACGTTGGACAGCCGGCTCAGGTTCTCCCCCGTGAAGCGCTCGTAGTGGCCCAGGTCGAGGTCGGTCTCTCCCCCGTCGTCGGTCACGAACACCTCCCCGTGCTGGAGGGGGTTCATCGTTCCCGGGTCGACGTTTATGTAGGGGTCGAGCTTCTGGTTGACGACCCGCACGCCCCGGGCCTTGAGCAGACGACCCAGAGAGGCAGCGGCGATGCCCTTGCCGAGGCTGGAGACGACACCCCCCGTCACGAAGATGTACTTGGGTGCGGAACCGCCAGCCGACCGGCCGGCGGCCGGATCCTCGAGGGCGGGTTGCGGCATGTTGGTCCCGTTCATGACGGGAGGTCACGGTAGCAGGTGAGTGCGCTCAGTCCTCGGTTATCGGTTTTCGCGATCGACAGCGGTAGGTGTCGACTCATGAACCGATCACCGCATCCAAGCCGACGACGACACCGTCCATGTCCCCGACGGCTCGCACTGCGGCGACGGCACCGGCGGCGAAGGAGCCGTAGGAGGTGGACTGATGGACCACCGATAGCTGCTCGCCGGGGTTGGTCAGAGCGACCTCCTGATGCGAGAGGAGCCCGGCGAGACGCAACGAGTGGACGCGCACCCCATCCACGTCGGCACCCAGAGCACCCGCCACCAGCTCCTCCCCACCGGAGCCGGAGCGCCCTCCGGCGGCGCCGATGCGGGCGGCGGTGCCGAGGGCCGTGCCGGAGGGAGCGTCCGGCTTCCCCTCGCGGTGGCGCTCGATCACCTCGACGGTGGCGAAGTGGGGAGCGGCCAGCTCGGCGAAACGCATCATCAGCACCGCCCCGATCGAGAAGTTGGGCACGATGAGGCAGGCGGCGCCCGCACCCTCCCACCTCCGCCTCACATCTTCGGTCCGCTCCTGTGTGAAACCGGAGGTGCCCACCACCACGGCAGCTCCCATGTCCCTCCAGCGTTCCAGGTTGTCCATGACCGAGCGGTCCGGGCCTGCCTCGACCACGACGTCGACGGGCCCGGGATCCGCCAGGTAGGCGACACCCTCCCACTCCCCGCTCCGGCCCGGGTTGTAGACGCCGGCGAGATGGATGTCGTCGGCTGCCTGCAGCCCGTGTCCTATGGCGGTGGCCAGTTTGCCGGGAATGCCGGAGAGGATGGTGGTGATGGGCATGGACCGACTCTAGATCCCTTCCGCTCCCTCCCCGTTTTCGCGCATCGAATGCGCGCTATAGCGCG
>CAZTXD010000178.1:0-6235 GCA_964617995.1 uncultured Acidimicrobiaceae bacterium | reverse complement strand
TGATCACCGACATCCGCATGCCGCCCGGACACCAGACCGAGGGGATCGATGCAGCGCATCGCATCCGGGCGGCCCATCCCGACATCGGCGTCCTCGTGCTGTCGCAGTACGCGGAGGCGGACTACGCGCTCCAGCTGCTGAGGGACGGCACCGACGGACTCGGCTATTTGCTCAAGGAGCGCGTCGGCGACCCGGAGCAGCTGGTCGCCGCCGTTCGCACGGTCGCCGCGGGAGGATCGACGGTCGACCCCGACGTGGTCGCGACGATGGTGGCGCAGGGCCGAGCGGCGCAGTCATCGCCGCTGCGAGACCTCACCGAACGGGAGCTGGAGGTCCTGGAGGCGATGGCCCAGGGGCTCACGAATGCCGGTGTCGCCGACCAGCTCCACCTGTCCGAGTCGTCCATCGAGAAGTACTCGACGTCGATCTTCTCGAAGTTGGGACTCAGCGACGGTCGCCACGTCCAGCGCCGCGTGGTTGCTGTCCTCACCTTCCTCCACGCCCAGCGCCGTGCGCAGCGCCGTTGAGCCCTGCACCTGGCAACACCAAGGCCGAGTGAGCGCCAAGGTCTGGTGGACAGCTCGGAGGTCGGTGGCGCTCGTCGGCCAGGACCTCACGCCTCAGCTCCATCAGTCCTCCGAGTGGGCCGCGGCGCGGGCTCGGCGCTCGGCGGCCACGGCCCAGGCGGCTGCCCATCCCACCATCGCCAGACCCCAGCCGAGTCCGCGGCTCGAGGCCTGCGTGGGGTGGACGATGAAGCCGAGGCCCACCAGGGCGGCCATGGCGCTCCCGATCCAGGCGGACACGCGCCATCCGGACAGGGCGGTCGTTGCGATCAGTGCTGCGGCGAGCAGCTGCAGGCCGAACTCGCCCATGAAGTTGTAGTGGAGGCCGTGCCAGTGGGCGTCGCCGGGGACTCCGGTGACCTGGAGGCGTTCCTGCCCCCATGTGTAGAGCGCGAGGGGCCCGGCGAGGAGTGCCCACAGGACGACCATCGTGCGATCGACCGGCCGGGGGAGCCGGGTCAGCGGTGCCGTCGGGTGCAGGAGCGCAGCGAGGACGACTAGGCCGAGCAGCACCGGGACGAAGCTCGGGATCGCCGACGTGTCCACGAGGGGCCATGTGGCCAGGGACAGCAGCAAGCCGACGGCGGCCTGCCACATGGGCGCGGCGAAGGCTCGGGGTCGGCGGAGCTGGAGCGACAGCGCCACGATCACGGCGATGTGGCTGACCGCCAGGGTCAGGTAGTGGACCCGGTGCATCGAGAACGTCCCGAAGTCGATGCCGTCGCGGGCTAGTTGCGGGGCGTGGAAGGGGTCGATGACCGAGGATGGCAGCCAGGCTGTCACGAGGCCGGCGTTGATCTTCCACAGGGGCACGACCAGCGCGAGGAGTGGGAGCGCCACGGCCACCCGGAAGGCCCACCATCGCCCGGGTGAGACGTCGCCCCGTCCGACCAGACCGTCCCCTCCGTCGTGTTCGAGTACGTCCATCGCCATGCCAGCCCCGATGTTCATCGCACCAATCGCATCCGGTGTACCCCTTTACCCCTAGCGGCGCTAGGGATAGGATTGAACCATGGCGAAGAAGACGACGACAGCCCTCAAGGGGCACGTGGAGCTGCTGGTGCTGGCGGTGCTCGAGTCCGGCCCGCTGCATGGCTACGCGGTGATCGAGGACCTGCGCTCCAGGTCAGGCGAGGACTTCGACCTGCCGGAGGGCACCGTCTACCCGGTACTGCACCGGCTGGAGTCTGATGGCTTCCTCAGCAGTGACTGGAGCACCGTGGGTGGTCGCCGCCGCCGGACCTACTCGTTGACGCGCGATGGCCGTGGTGAGCTGGCGCGCCAGCGCAAGGACTGGGGGCGGTTTCGGTCCGCCATGGACAAGGTGATCGGAGCCGAACCATGGCCCCAAGCGACGAGGTGACGAGCCAGGTCGGCTCGTACGACCTGCTCGAGAGGTACGTGGCGGCACTGGGCAGGCGGCTGCGGGGACGGCGCGACCGCATCGACGTGGTGGCGGAGGTGACCGACCACCTGTGGCTGGCCACCGATGAGCGGGTGGCCGGGGGACAGGACCCCGGCGAGGCCCAGCGTGCAGTGCTGGCGCGGTTTGGTGACGCGCGATCGGTCGCCGTTGCACTCGCGACCTCGCCATCGGGTGGTCTGGTGGCTCCGACCCACGTGACTCGTGCCGCCGGTGCAGCCGCGGTCGCGAGCGCGGCGGGCTACCTCCTGTTCGGCATTCCGACCCTCGTGGCGGGCGTGACCCAGTGGATGGGGCTGGACGCTCTCGGGGGCGTGTCCAACCATGCCTTCACGCTGGTGAACGTGCTGGTCCTTCCCGTGATGGCGGTGGCGATCGTGGGGCTGCTGTTGCGCTCGGGTACGTCGTGGTCGGACCCGGTCCTGGTGGCGACGGTCGTCGCCGGAGCCGCCTCACCGGTGTTGGGTGTGCTGTTCCACGAGGGGGTTGAGCTCGGGTGGCCGGCGCTGGGCCTGGCACTGCAACTGGGGCCGACGGTGCTCGCTGCCGTGGCACTGCGCCGTCTCGCCGACGTCGGGATCGCGACCCTGCGTACGGACTGGCTGCTACCGACAGCGTTCCCGATCGGACTGGCCCTCGGCCTCGTCCTGATGCCACTCGCGCCGACGCTGGACGGCGAGGCTCCTGCCGGCCTCATGGTCGGCCTCGCGGTCTATCCGATCCTGTTCGCGGTCGGCTTGATGCGGCGTGGCCTGTGGCTCGGGTCCGAGCCCGCTCCCCTGGCGGAGCAGCCAGTCCTCGAGCCGCTCGACCTGCGCTGGGGCTCCGTCGCGGTCATGGCGATCGTGGTTGGCCTTGCCGGGGTCGTCCAGGCCCTGGGGTACGCCGTCGCCTCGGCCATCGGGTTCTCGCGCTTCCTCTACGTCGAGCTGCCCGGACCTGCGGTCACGGCTGCGGCGCTCGCGACCGTCATGCTGCCCGCTGGGCTGGCTGCCGCTCGCACCGCTGGACTTCGGGCCCCCGGTTGAGCTGTTGGTTTCGGACGTGTTGACAGGGGTTGCGCCTATACCTAGAGTTGCTAGGTATTATCCGGAGCAGGCAGAGCCATGGATGGATCCAGAACCAGTCGAGTTGCTGCCTGGGCGGCCTTCGTGATCGCCGTGGTCATCGCGGCCCAGGGAGCGGCCTTCCTGGCCCTCGGGTTCGACCGCGCAGCCGGGGTCACGACCATCGGTCTTGGCCTGCTCACCGCCTACCTGCTGTTCCGCGCGCTGAGGTCGGGCGAACGCATGCAGCCGCCCGTTCCCTTCGTCCTGCCGCTCGTGATCCTTGGGTGGGCAGCGGTGCTCCCCCTCAACGACAGCGCTGACCTGGCCGTGGGCTACCTCGCCGTGGGCGCACTGTCGGCGCTCGCCACATGGTTGGCGCGACCAGACCTGACCCGAGCCGACGAACGCAGGACAACCCCATCGGGGACGGGACCTGGCTGAGGTGGCGGCAGCCCGGGGGGAGCGAACCGCGTCTGCAGGTTCAGCCGGGCAGGAGGAACCGCTGCAGCGCATCGACGAGGAACGCGACGTACTCATCGATGGTCCAGCCGGCATCGAGGGCGACCAGCGCCGGACGTGGTCCCGCGAGCAGCCAGAACCCACGGTGGAGGTGGTCGAACTCGACGTCGGTACGCAGCTGCCCCTTGTCGTGCAGCACGCGCAGTGCGAAGGCCTGCGCATGGAAGCGGCCCTCCTCCTGCCTCTTGAGGCGCTTGGCCACATCCCCGTCGTAGGCCGCAGCCTCTGTCGCGACGCGGTACAGCGGCAGTGTGCGCTCCAGGATCCGCTGCGTCAGTTGACCGAACAGGGCGAGCGCTTCGTGCGGGTCCTCGGTGGCGACGAAACGGGCATGGTCGTCAGGCTGTGAGCGCTCACGATCGGCGACGATGCGCTCGTCAAGGCCGGCAACGAGGATCTCACCCTTGGAGTCGAAGTAGTTGTAGACCGTCCGCCGCGCGACCCCGGCTTCGGCGGCGATGTCGTCAATCGACGTGTTCGCGTACCCGCCCTGGACGAACAGGTGCAGTGCGGCATCGGTGATCGCACGCCTGGCCGCCTGCTGCTGGCGTTCACGAAGGCTCATCGCTGGAGCGCCTCACTGTTGCACGCATAGTGCAAGAAGTGTATCGTGGGTGCAATCTCCGTCACGGCAACCGTGACGGGCACGCCCTAGGGGATCGGACTGGTCGTGGGTCACGCGAAGGAGGAGGAAGAAGGCGGGGCCTTCTCGGATGCATCCGAGGCAGCCTGGTCGGCGACGGTCTTCTTCGGGCTGGGCCTTGTCGGGGTGACGCTGGCCGTGTCCTCGATACACCTGCTGGCCGTGGGCGCACTTCGGGGACCGGTCGTCGTCCTGCCGGTCATCGGGGTGGTGTGCCTAGCGGCTGGCCTGCTCGCCCGCCGGGGGACCCGTCGGGTGATCGTGGCGGCACTCCTCGTCGCCAGCCTCGTCCTGCTCGGCAACCTCGGCCACCTCGTCGACACGCTCGGCCTCCCCTCGAGCCCGTGGGACTTCGTGCCGAACCTCGCGGCCGCTGTCGGGATCTGCCTCGCGATCGTGGCTGCGGTCGCACACCTGCTCCGCCGCGAGGCCACCGCAGCCGGTCAGCGACGCGTCCGGGCGGTGGGGCTCGGCCTGGTCGCTGCAGGCGCCATCGCTTCGCTCGCGCTCGCGGCGGCGACGCCAACGGGTCTGCCGCCGGAGGCCGTGATCGTCGACACCATCGGCAACGAGTTCTCGCCAATGTCCGTCAGCGTGGTCGCAGGCGACGTCGTCGGTGTTCGCAACCTCGATCCCTACGGCCACACGTTCACCGTGGAGGCGCTCGGCATCGACCTGGGCATCGCGGGAGACGCGACGGCCTCGGTCGAGACCGATTCGGCCACACCGGCGGGGTCCTATCAGGTGATCTGCGTGCTCCACCCCGGGATCATGACCGGCACGCTGACCGTGACGGCAGGATCGGGATGACTCGACGGCCTCCCGGTTCCCGGATCGTCATGATCGCCGCCGCCACGACCGCAGCCGTCGCCCTACCGCTCTGGCTGCTGTTCTCCTACCTCCTGGATGCCATGCCCCTCCAGCATCACAGTGCATGGGTGTCGATCACAGTGGGCGTGTCGCTCATGCTGGTGGTGCTTGCGCTGCCGGCGGTGTGGTGGGCGAACGTCGTGGCCCGCGCGACTGGGACCGTGCCGGCGCCGGTCGTCCGCACAACGCTGCGCACGGCGCTTCCGATGGCTGTGGTGGTCGGCATCAGCGTCGATCTCTCACAGTTCTTGATCACGGTCGTTGAGCCTTGGCATGACCTCGCGGTCCATGTCCTGTTCGCAACCGCGTTCTCGCTCGGCCTGGGTCTGTTCCTCTCGGTGGTCGGTGCACGCGTGCGGCGAACGATCATGCAGAGTCACGGCACCGAGTCGCGGCGGGTGTGGCCGACCGTGATCATCGCCACCACGGTCGGTGTACTCGCCGCCGCCGCGGTCGCGCTCCCTCTGGGTTGGCAGGTTCGCCCTTGGATGGGCATGCGGATGCTCAAGCCGCTCTACCTCGTCCTGGTCACCGGCAGCGCGACCGGTGGCCTCGCACTGGCCCATCATCTGGTGACAGCCGCCGGGTCCGACGTCCGGACTCGGTAGGTGGAAGGACGCTACGGGTCGAAATGCACAGCCTGCTACAAGCACCCACTTCGAGGTCTGAGCGGCCTCGCGAGTTCGCGCTGGAACCGGAGATCCAGGTGACGGTCAGGTGACGAGCTCCCCGAGATGACCCGGGATGCGGCAGGACGGACGAGCCCCCCATGCTGTGAAGCCGTAGATCAGAGCCCGATTCTGGGATGGGGCGGCACGGATCGGGATGCCATCCGGCGGGCTCATAACCCGGAGGTCACAGGTTCAAATCCTGTCCCCGCTACTAAATCGCCTAGATTCGAGAGAATCTGGGCGATTTCTATTGTGCCGATATCGGCGTCTCGCGGGGCCCTAAGCCCGGCGAGTTTCAAGAGGCTGGAGCAGCAGTCACGCCGGACAGCGTGGATCGGCCGATCTTCGACGACTGCTCAGGTGACGACCAGGTGACGAGTGTCGCGTTCGGCGGACCGTGTGGGTGCCAGGAACCCGGTCGTGGGGGTCATGCGGCGTTGTACTGGTTGATGAGTCCGTCGCAGCGGGGGAGCTGGATGACGTTCGCTGTCGGC
>CAZTXD010000177.1:0-6246 GCA_964617995.1 uncultured Acidimicrobiaceae bacterium | reverse complement strand
ACAGAGGCCCGCTTCAGGTCACCGAGATCGAGGTGCATCCCGATGTACAGCATCATCAGCAGGACCCCGAACTCCCCGAGAACGTCGATCGCCTCGTTTCGCTGCAGAATTCCGATGACGGGAGGGCCGAAGAGTATGCCGGCGACGATCTCCCCGAGGATCGGGGGATACCCGATACGGCTGGCGATCCGTCCCCCGATGAGTGCCGCCGCCAGTACCAGCGCCAGCATCAGGATCTCTTCATGCATGAGCGCCACCCCTATGAATGATCATTTGGCCGGGTCCAGCGCCCCTTTCGTTGTCAGCCGGCAACAACGTGATCACGGCGACCGGCGTCGAGGTCACCTCGATCCCGATGATTCCAGGGGGATCGTGGCCATCCGGATAGAGATTGGTGGCGCCATGGACCAGCCGACGTTAATGCTCTCGGCCTTGTAGCGGTCGACGTCGCTACTTTCGGATTCGATGGCGCCCCGGAGATCAACGCCAGTTGGAGCGGCGCAAGCCCGAGGGTGGGGGAGAAGTCATCTCGAGCTTCGTGTTGTCGATCTCCCAGGTGAGCTCGGAGTCCACCGAGACCACGCCATCGATCCGACGGGTTAGGTCTTCCAACAGAGTGGCGTCGCTGCGCGTCTCCAGCTGACCCCGCAATTTCACATTGCCCTCCTCCGAGCGGACATCAACCCGCTTGGGATCGATCCAGAGGATGTCCTTCATCACATGGCCCGTGATCTCGGCGATGATGTCGGAATCGGCACGGGCGAATGCGCGCATGATGTCGGACCGGCTGATGATGCCGACCGGACGGCCGTCGTCGTCGACGATCGGGAGACGCTTCACCCCGGCCTTCCTCATCAGGCGGGCGGCCTCGGCGTGGTCGGCATCTGGACCCAGCGTGACCACTTCGGCAGTCATCACGTCGCCCACCAGACGTTCCGTGTCCGGGATCTCGGTGTCGTCGTGACTGAGCCACTGGAGCAGGCGGGCGCGCTTGCCAGCCCGACGGTCGGACTCGGCCTTGACGAAGTCGGCTTCGGTGATGACTCCCAGGAGAGCACCGTCGTCGTCGGTGACGAGAAGGCCGCTGACGCCCCCCTCGATCATTCGACGCGCCGCCTCCTTCAGTGAGGCATCGCTCCCCACCGTGATCAGATCGGTGGTCATCAACTCTCGGACGTTCATATTCAGCTCCTCTCGATCAGATGCTACCCAATCATCCCTCGACACATCGTTTGGGCCTAGGAGCGGAGGTCCCGATCGGACGGGACCAACGGCCCCCGGTCAGTCCCGACAGGAGGCGCAGACTCCCGTGACCACCAGATCGACGTTCTCGGAGGAGAACTCGTGGTACTCGCCGAGATGCAACCTGATCTGATCTACCAGTTCTCCTTCGTGATGGTCGACCGACCCACACATTCGGCACACCAGATGGAAGTGGTCGTCGGGATGGGCGATCTCCCAGCGGGCGGAGTCGTCGATGCCGAGATGCGACTCGCGGACCAGGTCGAGATCCTCGAAGAGAGTGAGGGCCCG
The DNA here is from genome assembly GCA_964617995.1 of uncultured Acidimicrobiaceae bacterium. GTDB lineage: Bacteria > Actinomycetota > Acidimicrobiia > Spongiisociales > ZC4RG35 > CAZTXD01. The sequence continues at coordinate 4,713 of CAZTXD010000177.1, read as the reverse complement.
GTAGACCGACGAGATGTTGATGGTGGGGTCGGCCTCGCTTACTTGGGCGTGTACTTCGTCGGCGGTCAAGTGCCCTCCGGTCGACCGGAGCACCGACCACACCAGCCACCGCGGGCTGGTGAGCCGATAACCGTGGTCCCGCAGGACCACTCCGAGCTCGGAAGCGGCTTGCATCAGCTTCATCGTAGGACAGCAGGTGCGACTCATATCTAATTGCGAATCGCTCGCAAGTAGGTGTATCGTCGTCTCGTGATCCTGGCCATGCATGCCCCCGATGGCTTTCTCGACGTCGGAACCGCCACCGTCACCGCCGTGATCAGTGTTGTGGTGGTCGGATTCGCCCTGCGACAGTCCCGGAGCCAGCTCGCCGACCGGGCCATCCCCCTGGCCGGGATTACAGCCGCCTTCGTGTTTGCCGCCCAGATGTTCAACTTCCCGGTGGGCGCCGGGACCACCGGCCATCTCATCGGCGGTGCTCTGGCCGCCATCCTCCTCGGTCCGTCGGTGGGCACGATCGTGGTGACCATCGTTGTCGTGGTCCAGGCGCTGGCCTTCGCCGATGGCGGACTGACCGCCCTCGGATACAACGTGCTCAACATGGCGATCATCCCTGCCTATGGCGGATACGCCGTGTTCCGCCTGTTCCGCCGGCTGGTCCCCAGGACGACCGGGGGAGTGGTCGGGGCCACGGGCATCGCGGCATGGCTCTCGGTGGTCATGTCCGCTGTGGCCTTCTCGATCCAGTGGTTGTTCGGGGCCACGGCTCCGGTCGCTTTCGACGACGTGTTCATGGCAATGGTCGGTGTCCACGCCCTGATCGGCATCGGCGAGGCCATCATCAGCGGTCTCGTGGTGGCTGCCGTCCTTGCCTCACGGCCGGATCTGGTCCACGGGGCGTCAGACCTCACCCGTGACGATCTCGCCGAGACGAGGGTCCAGACCCGCACCTTCCTGATCGGAGGACTGCTGGTGGCGATGGCTTTCGCCACGGTGATCAGCCAGTTCGCCGTAGACAACCCGGACGGTCTCGAGCGTGTCGCCGAGGACACCGGTTTCGATGTCGTGGCTACCGAACATACCTTCGCCGACTCCATGTTCGCCGACTACGCCACCGCCGGCATCTCGAACGAGTCGCTCAGCCTGGCCATCGCGGGGGTGGTCGGTATGGTCGTGACGCTCGCCGTGGCGGCCGGGATGTTCCTCGCCCTGCGGGAGCGTCGCCAGAATCAGCCCACACCGGTGTAGGCGGGTCGCACATGGGCGTCGGACACAGTCACGCCCTCTACATCCACGAGCACAGCCCCATCCACCGGCTCGCTCCGGAGGCCAAGCTGGTGGCCGCATTTGGCTTCGTCATCTGTGTGGCCATCACTCCGCGCGAGGCCGTTTGGGCGTTTGCCGCCTACGCCGTCATCGTGGGGATCCTCGCCACGGTGGCCCGGGTTCCACCGGGCTTTCTGGTCCTACGACTCACCGCGGTGGCACCGTTTGTGATCTTCGCCCTGTTCATCCCCTTCATTGCCTCTGGAGAGCGGATCGAGGTGTGGGGAGGCCTCGAGTTGTCGGTTCCCGGTCTCTGGGGGATGTGGAACATCCTGGCGAAGGCCGTGCTCGGTGCCAGCGCCAGCATCGTCCTCACGGCGACCACCGAGATCCCTGACATCATCCGGGGCATGGGAGTCTTGCGGGTACCGGCCTTGTTCACGTCGATCGCGATGTTCATGGTTCGCTACCTCGAGCTGATCGCCGACGAGTTGCGCCGCACGCGGGTCGCCATGACCGCCCGGGGATACGACCCGCGCTGGCTGTGGCAGGCGCGCCCCATCGCCAGCTCGGCGGGAGCGCTCTTCGTGCGTTCCTACGAGCGGGGAGAGCGGGTGCACGAGGCCATGCTGGCGCGCGGGTTCGGAGGGACGATGCCGGCACTGGGTCATCGTCCGGCCGTGACCCGGGAGTGGTTCATGGTGGCCGCCCTCCTCGCAGTCTCCGTTTCCCTGGTCATTGCGGCGATGGTGACGACATGAGCGTCGGGGTCCGGGTCGACGGGCTCGAATTCGCCTATCCCGACGGCCGGGTCGCATTGAAAGGGGTCGACCTGACAGTGGAGGCAGGTGAGCGGGTTGCCGTGCTCGGTCCCAACGGCGCCGGCAAGACCACGTTGGCCCTGCACCTGAACGGCATCCATCATTCCACGGCGGGCACGGTGACCATCGGCGAGACACCGGTGGTCGAGGAGAACCTGGCTGAGATCAGAAAGGCGGTAGGGCTCGTCTTCCAGGATGCCAACGATCAGCTGTTCATGCCCAACGTCGGCGAGGACGTGGCCTTCGGGCCAGCCAACCTCGGACTCATCGACGGTGAGCTGGAGCAGCGTGTGAACGAGGCTCTGGCCGCCGTGGGTGGGGAGGAGCTGGCCAACCGTCCGGCCCATCACCTCAGCGGAGGGGAGCGACGTCGTGCTGCCCTGGCCACCGTCCTCGCCATGGAGCCCGATGTCCTGGTATTCGATGAGCCGTCATCCGACCTCGACGGTGCCGGCCGACGTGAATTGGTGGCGACCCTCGTCCCGCTTCCGATGACCCAGATCATCATCACCCACGATCTGCCATTGGCCCTCGAGTTGTGCCCGCGCGCGGTGATCATGCGTGACGGGAGGATCGTGGCCGACGGCGACACCAGGTCTCTGCTCGCCGATGGCCAGCTCCTGGCAGAGAACCGCCTCGAGCTTCCTTTCGGATTCACCCTCCGGGCTGAGGGCTGAGCCCGGGCTACTCCTCCTCGTCGGCTCCGGCGGATGCGACCACTGCGGGCGGCCTCATACCAAGCGCAGTCCGCAGATCTCGAGCATCGAATGGTTTCACCACCCAGGCGTCGGCGCCGGCTCGACGGGCGAGGAAGACGTCGGCACTCCGGTCGAGAAGCATCACCATCCGGGGGCGGTCGGGAACCTCGAAACTCTGACGAATCGAACGGACCACAGCCATCCCGCCCTTCGACCCCACCTGCAGGTCGATGATCACCGCGTCGACTCTGGACTCCTTGAGCTGATCGGTCACCGCCCGAGGGTCATCGATCTCCTCGATGACCCAGGAGTCGATCGAGAGGGCGGAGCGCACCTCGTTGCTCACCCACGACCCGTCGGCGACGACCAGAGCGGTTGGCATGACCCAAGACGTTAGCGCCCGCCCCTGAACACCATTCTGTGCGGGTTTGTCACGCCTGGGGCGCGACAAACCCGCACAGAACGGTAGGAGCCGGGGGAGCTCTAACCTGACCGCCTCGTGCGTCGCTTGATTCTCCTCGTATTCGTGGGTGCGCTCGCCCTGAGCGCCTGCGCCGAGCCGACGGGAGGTGGGATCGATGTCGTCGATGTCAGCGGGCCGCTGGACAAGTCGGCCCTGGAGTTCATATCCGGTTCGATCGAGGACGCTGCCGATCGGGGACAGGAGCTGTCGGTTATCCAGCTCAACTCCAGGTCCGTGCTCGATGGGCCAGCGTTCGATCGACTCGCCGATCTGATCTGGATGCCGCCCCTGCCTGTTGCCGTCTGGGTAGGCCCGGCTCCAGCTTTGGCATATGGCGCCGCTGCCGATCTGCCTCATCTCGCCAGTCAGGCCGCTATGGCGCCGGGGACCTTTGACGGCCATTACGCCCCTCGCATCCTGGGCGAGGACCGGGATCGTTCCAACGAGTTGATCCCGGCCGAGGAGAGTGGTCTGCCTCTCCAGCCCACCATCCGGCAGTATCTCCAGGATCTGGACGGGACCGTCTTCTCCACGATCGACGGGGATGTCACGGTCGAGACCCTCGAGGAGCTCGCGGGCGGGGTGACCACCAAGCCGGTGACGTTTCGCAAGCCTGGACTCGACACCCGCTTCTTCCGTCTCGCCGTCACCCCGGAGGCCGCCTTTTTCTTCCTCGCCATTGGCCTGAGCGTCGCCGTCTTTGAGTTCTACGCGCTGGGTCCCGGGGTGGCCGCCGGGGTGGCCGCGATCTCGTTGATCCTGGGGGGATGGGGTCTTATCACCCTGCCCACCAGTTTGTGGGCGCTCTCGCTGCTCGCCCTGGCGTTCGTGGCCCTGGTGGCCGCCTATCAGCTGGGAGGGATAGCCGTCCTGACGCTGATCGGAGCTGCGGGCCTGCAGGTCGCCGGGATGTTTCTCATCGATGGCGGCGGCCAGATCGATCCCCGTTGGTGGCTGGTGCTCCCGACAGTTCTGGGGGTGCTCTTCTTTTTCCTGCTGGCGATGCCGACGGTGCAGCGCGCCCGTCTCTCCACTGAGACGATCGGCCGGGAGAACCTGATTGGAGAGACCGGTGTCGCTCTCGTCGACTTCGATCCCGATGGGCTGGTCGAGGTGCGCGGAGCCCGCTGGAAGGGGACGGCGCACAGGGAAGCCGGCATCGGAAGTGGGGACAGGATCCAGGTCATCGGGGTCGATGGGCTTTACCTCGAAGTGGACCGTGGCGCCTCAGACCGCGAAACATAAGCGGCTGCTCTCCTCGATTCGGTCTTGAACCCTCACGACGGATTCGTTAGCTTCGTCCGGGTTGTCGCAAGCAAGCGGGAGGAGTTGAGGTTGTCCCACTCAGACGAATGGCAGCTGCAGGCGCTATGTCGTGGGAACCATGCCTATCTCTTCTTTCCCCCTTCTACCTTCGAGAGGAAGGACGAGCGGGAGCGACGTGAAATGAAGGCCAAGGCCATCTGCG
>CAZTXD010000176.1:0-6258 GCA_964617995.1 uncultured Acidimicrobiaceae bacterium | reverse complement strand
GTGATCGCCCAGGGAAGCGTCACCCTGCCCAACTTGGTTGGAGCGGGAGGGCACCGCGTCACCTTCCCGGCGGTGGACGCCGAGGACATCGAAGACATCCACGTCTTCATCGAAGGCCCGACTGGAGACTGATCGATCGGAATGGTGGCCGGGCGACGCGCGAGCGTCGCCCGGCCCGCCACCACCGTCATGCCGCACAGGATTCCGAACCCATGCGAGGACTGAAGACCCATCCGCTGCGTTGGCTGGTGGGGGTGTTGCCGGTCGTCGTCCTGCTGGTCCTATTCGCCCCGAGGCCGCTGGGCGGATCGGCGTCGTACATCATCGTGGCCGGAGCCAGCATGACCCCCACCCTCGAGGACGGAGACCTGGTCGTCGTGCGAGCCGGGGACTACTCACAGGGTGAGGTGATCGCCTTCGACACCGGGCGGGGCGTGGTGATACACCGCATAGTCGGTGGATCGGCCGAGGAGGGATTCGTCATGCAGGGCGACAACAAGCCCAACGTGGACACGTGGCGGCCCACCCCCGACGACGTCCTCGGGAAGCAGTTCATCCACATCCCGGGAGCCGGAGCCCGGGTGCACAGCTTGATGGGAAGCCCGATGACGCTCGGCGTATTGTTCGGTGGACTGGGAACGTTCATGATCTGGACCCCCAAACGGAGGCGCAGACGCCGCGGCGCTCATGCGTCGGACAAGCCGAGGAGAAGCTCCCGAACCGCCCGGGCGCCCCGGCCGGCGAGTGGAGCGGGGATCACGTTGCTCGTGCTGACCGGGCTCGCCCTGGTACTGAGCGGGCTCACGATCTACCTGTTCTCACGGCCGCTCGAAAAGGTCGAACATGTCGAGCGTTCCCTGTTCGAGCATGGCGGCACCTACGCCTACACCGCCTCGGTCGATCCCTCGGTCGTGTATGAGGGTACGACCATCACTCCCGAGTCCACCGATGCCGAGACCACGGCCATCTACACGCGTCTCCTGAACGAATTGCAGATCGACTTCTCGTATGAGCTGGTATCACCGGGACCTGCCGAGATAACGGGCGAGATGTCGTCCGAGCTCCGCATCGGCGCCGGAGAGAATCTTTGGACGCGGAGCATCCCATTGCTACCTCCCGAGACCTTCGAGGCAACGACGGCCTCGGGGTCGTTCATCGTCGACGTGCCTCAGGTGTTGAGGATGATCGACAGCGCCGAGAGCCAGACCGGATACACCGCATCCTCCTATCAACTCACCGTCGTGACCCGGGTCGATTTGGTCGGCGAGGTGGGCACGTCGGTGGACGAGGTTCTCGTGGTCGAGCTACCCATGAGGCTGAGCGACACGGTCCTGTCGATCGACAACGAGCTGAGCATGTCGCAGGTGGTGACGGCGTCGGAGGAGAGGGTTGTGCCCAACGATCTCGCGATCCTGGGGATTTCCTTGCCACCCGATCTGATCCGCAACGCCAGCGGAGCTGCCCTCGTTGCGGTCCTGCTTGCCGGAATAGTCTATGCGCTGGTGGTCCGGCACCGCTTCGGTCGCGGTGAAGTCGCTCGAATCCGCCTTCGCTATGGACCTCTGATCGTGCCTGTCACGGGATCGACCCCCAACGGAAGCCACCTGGTGAAGGTGGCATCCATGAGCGACCTGGCACGACTGGCGAGACGCGCAGAGCAGATGGTGTTCTACGACCGGTTGCCCTCGGGTGAGCATGCCTTCTTCGTCCCGGACGGACAGGTGATCTACCAGTACCGCGTCCGGTCAGACAATGGCACCGAGACATGAGGCGTCTCCTGGTAGTCATCACCCTCGTGTTGCTCGGCTTGGTGGTGGGATCGGCAGCGGTGCTCGAAGTCGATGGCGGGATACTTCAGGCCTTCCGCTTCGGCGTGGAAGTGGAGCATCCCTCGACCTGCCCCCCGCCACGATCGGTCGACCCCTCCCTGCCGGCACCACCGACTACCGACATGCCGACGAGTGAGCCTTGCCGGGATGCTCGACCTTCCCCGGACGACTGATCGAGGGCTCGCCGGAAGCCATCGAGCCGCGTTCTCAGCCGGCGCGAGCGACCAGATCCTCGATACGGCCGGTGTCTACCTTGACGCCAGGGCCCATCGTCGACGACACGCTCAGCTGGCGCACGTAGCGGCCCTTGGAGCCGGCGGGCTTGGCCCGGACGAGCTCGGCACTGACGGCGGCCAGATTGTCGTGCAGTGCATCCACCTCGAAGGAGGCCTTGCCGATAGGGATGTGGACGTTGCCGTGACGGTCGTTGCGGTATTCGATACGTCCGGCCTTGAACTCCGACACTGCCTTGGCCACATCCTGTGTCACCGTGCCCGACTTGGGATTGGGCATCAGGCCCCTGGGGCCGAGGGTCCGGCCCAATTTGCCCACCTCGGCCATCATGTCGGGGGTGGCGATGGCGACGTCGAAATCCAGCGCCCGGCCACCCTGCAGCTCGGCGACCAACTCCTGACCCCCCACCACGTCGGCCCCGGCCGCCTCTGCCTCACTCGCCTTGTCGGCGGAAGCGAAAACCGCCACCCGCACGTCCTGGCCGGTGCCATGTGGCAGGGCGATGGTGCCCCGCACGAGCTGGTCGGCCTTGCGGGGATCGATCCCGAGCTTGAAGACGGCGTCGACGCTCTCGTCGAACCCGGCCGTGGCGAAGGTCTTCACCAGCTCCAGTGCATGTGTGGCCGGGTAGGGGGTCAGCTTGTCATACCCCTTGGCTGCGTCGGTGTATCTCTTCCCGTGCTTGGGCATTGTGTCTCCTTGTGGTCCAGTCGACGAGTTTCCACGTCTCCCACGTAGGTGGTTTTCAGTTTTCAGTTCTCAGTTTTCGGTTTCACTAACTGAGAACCGATGACCGAGAACAGTCGAGGATCAGCCGTCGACCGTGATTCCCATCGATCTCGCCGTTCCTTCCACGATCTTCATCGCCGCCTCCACGTCGTTGGCGCTGAGGTCGGGCATCTTCGTCTCGGCGATCTCCTTGACCTGGGCGCGGGTGACGCTTCCCACCTTCTCCTTGTTCGGCTCAGAGGAGCCCTTGTCGACCCGGGCTGCCTGACGGAGCAGGGCGGCGGCTGGCGGGGTCTTGGTGATGAAGGTGAACGATCTGTCCTCGTAGATGGCGATCTCGACGGGAACGATCTGGCCGCGCTGACCGGCGGTGGCATCGTTGTAGGCCTTCACGAAATCCATGAGGTTGACCCCGTGGGGTCCCAGCGCGGTGCCCACCGGCGGGGCGGGAGTCGCCTGGCCGGCGGGAAGCTGGAGTTTGAGGGTGGTTACTAGTCGTCTGCGTCCCATTCTCAGGTCCTAGTTCTTGTGGATGTCGTCGAAGCCCAACTCGACGGGTGTGTCCCGCCCGAAGATATTGACCAGTACGACGACCTTCTGCTGGTCGATGTTGATGTCTTCGATGACACCGTTGAAGTCGGCGAATGGGCCGGTCACTACCCGCACCTGCTCGCCCACCTCCCAGTCCGGCTTGAAGCGCGGCTTGGCCTTCTCCTCCTCCTCCTGAACTCCCAGGAACCGTTCCACCTCCCGGCGGGAAAGAGGAGTCGGCTTCTGATTGCCGCCCACGAACCCGGTCACTCCAGGCGTGTTACGCACCGCATACCAGGAATCGTCGTCGAGACGCATCCGCACCAGGATGTAACCGGGAAATACCTTGCGGGGGACGGTGACCTTCTTGCCGCCCTTGATCTCGACGACGTCCTCCATGGGGATGTGGACCTCGAAGATCCGATCCTCCATGTGCATGGACTTGATCCGCGTCTCCAGGTTGGCCTTCACCTTGTTCTCGTAGCCCGAGTAGGAATGGATGACGTACCAGTCGCCGGCGAGGTCGTAGGGGCTGGGAGCCCGTACAGGCGGCTCTTCCGCGGCCGCCTCAGCGCCCTCATCGCCCTGATCGGGCTCCTCGGAGTCTCCAGCATCATCGGCATCCTCGGGGACCTCGATCTCGCTCGCCTCCGCGGGGGCATCTTCCGTCGCTTCGGGGCTCTCCTGGTCCTCGACCACCCCGTCCTCGGTGAGGATCTCCTCGCTCGTTTCGACGTCGGCCATCATCAACTCCGCTGCACCACGAAAAACACGGCTTCCTTCATGGCTATATCGAGGCCGAACACGACGATCGTGAGAACGATCGTGGTGATGAGGGTGACCGTGGTGAACGCCACCATCTGCTCGTTGGTGGGCCATGACACCTTGCGCATCTCCTGGCGCACGTCATGGAAGAAGGCCGTCAGTCTCTGCCAGAGGGACTTGCGCTCCGTCTGGGCGGCGCGAGCCACCGCCTGGCTCCGTCGCTGAGCGGCAGTCGGCTTCTCTTTGTTCTTCTGTCGCCTCTCCTCACGTTCCATGAGGCGGCGCATCTCTCGGTTCATGTCAGACTCTCTTGGGTGACTCGATTCCGACGGACCCCACGGGAGACCGTCTTCCGAAACACTCTCCTCGCAGGGGTGGAGGGACTCGAACCCCCAACCTCCGGTTTTGGAGACCGGCGCTCTAACCAATTAGAGCTACACCCCTCAGGGGTTCGGCGGGAACACTGAGTATACGGCCCCATGCCTCCAGACGAAACTCGACCAGGGGGGCTCAGCCGTCTTGCTGACGCATCCGAGCGACCAACGCGGCGGCGGCGAGCGATGCCACACCTGCGGCCATCCACCCCACCGGCGGGCTCGACGAGTTCAGCTCGATCTCCCGGCTCGTGACCACGTCGGCCAGGGTCCTCCGGAGCCGGAGACTCTGAGCCACCACGGCCTGACAGCGAAGACAGCTCGCCACGTGGCTCTCGAGCACATAGGGACTGTTCCCGGTGTCCAGGACGCGGGCCGCCAGGGTCGTTCGTACCGCCCGGCAGAAGAGCCCCCTCATGGCGTCGCCCCCAGATGCTGGGCGAGGCGGCGGTGTGCCCGGTGGAGTCTCACCTTCGCCGCCGATTCGGTGATCCCGAGCCGGTCGGCGATCTCGGTGTGGGTCCATCCCTCCACGTCCTTGAGCACGACGACTGCCCGCTGACCCTCCGGCAGCGTGTCGAGAGCGGCCGCGAGACGGCGGCGGAGGTCGAGCACCTCTCCGCGTCGCTCGGGGTCGGCCTCCGGTGTTGCTTCGGCCACCACTTCGTCGATCGAATCGAGGGGCGTTCCCCGATTGCGAGCGGCACGATGACGGGCCGTGAGGGCGGTGTTCACCGCTATCCGATGAAGCCAGGTGCCGATGGCCGCCTCCCCGCGGAATCGTGCCAGGCCGCGCCAGGCGCGAATGAAGGTCTCCTGGGCGACGTCGGCGGCGAGATCGGGATCCGAGACGACCCGGAGCGCCACCCCGTAGACCCGACTGTGGTGCTCGGTGACCAGCTCGTCGAAATCGGCTTGTGTTACCCGGTCGGTCATATTCCCACCTGGAATCGTCCTGATACGGTAACCACGTCTCCGGCCAAGAGGCGAAGTTCCGGCTCGGGTCCGCGCGATTCACCTTCGAGGAGGGCGGCCTGTCCCGGGCGCAGCGGGGCAGTGAACCGGAACCGCGCCTTGCTCAGGGGGGCGTCGCCTTCGCCCGCCAGAGCAGCGACCTGGGTCAGCCACGACGCCTGCAGCAGGCCGTGGACGACGATGCCGCCCAACCCGGCTGCGGCGGCGGTGCCGTGGTCCCAGTGGATGGGGTTCCAGTCGCGGGTGGCGGCGGCGTAGCGCACCAGGTCGGCCCGGGAGGCGGAACGAGCGAGGGGCAGATCCAACCCGGGTGGGTCGTTGTCTCCCCTGTCGGTGACCGCCACCTGTGCCACTTCATCCACAGGAGAGAGGGAAGTGCCCACGAGGAACGTCGACCGACCCTCCACCACCGTCGACTCTTCGTCACGGGCTTCCAGTGAGAACGTCACGAAGCTGACCTCGCCTCTGGTTCTGACCCGGTCGACGGTCCCCGTCACCGCCAGGTCCGTCTCCATTCTGATCGGCGCCGTCCAGGTGAAGGTCTGCTCGCCGTGGACGAACGCCCCCGTCACGGCGGGATCGGCCAACAGCTCGGGAGCGACCACGAACAGCAGGGCGGCGGCGAATCCGGGAGGGGCCGCATACAGCCAACGGGCGGGGTCGTCGCTCGTGACGTCGACGAATTCCGCCACCTTTTCCGCGCAGACCCGGAAGGGACGGTCGGGATAGGTGCGCCCCTCCAGCTCGCCGATCATGGTCGCTTCGCTTCCCTGTTGTCGGTTGTCGGTTCTCGGTCGGTCGGAACCGACAACCGACAACGG
>CAZTXD010000175.1:0-6293 GCA_964617995.1 uncultured Acidimicrobiaceae bacterium | reverse complement strand
CCGTTTTCGCGCATCGAATGCGCGCCATAGCGCGCATTCGATGCGCGAAAACGGTTCTTCCCGACTTCCGACTCAGGATCGGATCGCGGCCTGGGCGGCCGCCAGACGGGCTCCCTGGACCCGGGGCGGGCTGGCCGAGACGTAGTCGAGGCCGATCTCGATGCAGAAGGCGATCGATGCGGGGTCGCCGCCGTGCTCGCCGCACAGACCCACCACCAGGTCGGGGTTGGCTCCCCGGCCTTCGCTGGTGGCGACCTCGACCAGACGCCCGACCCCGTCACGGTCGATGGTCTGGAAGGGATCGGTGGTGAGGATACCCTGGGCCAGGTAGTCGCGCAGGAACAGGCCCTCGGCGTCGTCTCGGCTGAGCCCGTAGGTCATCTGGGTGAGGTCGTTGGTCCCGAACGAGAAGAAGTCGGCTGTCCGGGCTATTTCCCCGGCGGTGAGCGCGGCCCGGGGAAGCTCGATCATCGTCCCGATGGGAACGTGGAGCTCGAACCCGCTCCGCTCGGCGGCGGCGGCCACCTCCTTCTCCACCATCGCCCGCATCCGGGACAGCTCGGTCGCGGTCGCCACCAGCGGGATCATCACCTCCAGGTGAGGGTCGCCTCCGGCGTCGATCCGGCGGACCAGCGCCGCAGCCGCGGCCCGGGCCTGGAGGCGGTAGAGCTCGGGGAACATGAGCCCGAGACGGACACCGCGCAGTCCCAGCATCGGGTTGTCCTCCTGCCAGCGGGCCACCTCCTCGGACATGCGCTGGAGGTCGGCCACCGACCGGCCCGCCCACACCCGTCGCAGGATCTCGTGCTCGAGCTCCATGCGGTCGGGCAGGAACTCGTGGAGTGGCGGATCGAGGAGGCGGACCACCACCGGGAGACCGTCCATCGCTTCGAGCAGCCCCTCGAAGTCCTCGACCTGCTGCCGCTCCAGGCGGTGGAGGGCCTCGTCGCGCTCGGCGTCCTCCTTGGAGAGGATGATCCGCTGGACGATCTCCAGCCTCTCACCGAGGAACATGTGCTCGGTACGGGCGAGGCCGATCCCCTCGGCTCCGAGTTGGCGGGCCAGGGCGGCGTCCCCGGGGGTGTCGGCGTTGGCCCGGATTCCGAGCGTGCGGAACTCGTCCGCCCAGGCCATAAGTGTGTCCAGCTCCGGTGTCTCCTCGGGAGCGACCAGAGGGACGTTTCCGACGTAGACCGAGCCGGTGGTGCCGTCGATGGTGACGACGTCGCCTTCGGCTATGTCCAGGTCTCCGGCGAGGGCGGTGCGGGTGGACATGTCGATGACAATCCCGCTGGCCCCGGTCACGGCGGGTTTGCCCATGCCCCGGGCCACGACGGCAGCGTGGGATGTCTTGCCACCCTGTGCTGTGAGTATTCCCGTAGCCGCGTACATACCGTGGATGTCGTCGGGGGTGGTCTCGGGTCGCACCAGTATGACCTCGTTGCCACCCTCGGCCACCTCCACCGCTCTGTCGGCGTCGAAGATCGCCCGGCCCGAGGCGGCGCCGGGGGAGGCCGCCACCCCGGTGGCCACCGCCACCACGTCGGCGTTCTCGTCGATACGGGGGCGGTGGAGCTGCTCGATCGTCAGCGGGTCTACCCGCATGATCGCCTCGCGTCGGTCGATGAGGCCGTCGTCCACCATGCGCACCGCCAGCCGCACCGCCGCCTGGGCGGTGCGCTTTCCGGCCCGGGTCTGGAGGACGAACAACACGCCGTTCTCGATCGTGAACTCGATGTCGCACATGTCCCGGTAGTGCTTCTCCAGCCCGTCCATGATGTCGGTGAGCCGGGTGAATGGCTCGGGATGGATGTCGGCGAGCTCGTCGAGAGACAGGGTGTTGCGGATACCCGCCACCACGTCCTCTCCCTGTGCCTGAGGCAGATAGTCGCCGTAGGGGTCGGAGAGCCCGCTTCCCGGGTCACGGGTGAAGCAGACCCCGGTCCCGGAGTTGGGCCCGAGATCACCGAACACCATCATCTGGACGTTGCAGGCGGTGCCGAGATCGTCGGGGATGCCGTTGAGACGTCGGTAGTCGACGGCGCGCCTGTTGTTCCAGGACCTGAACACGGCCTCGATGGCTCCCTTGAGCTGGAGCCTCGGTTCGGAGGGGATGGGACGGGAGGCGTGCTCGCTCACGATCCCCCGAAACCGGGCAGAGGCCTCGCGGAGATCGTCGACGGTGAGGTCGGCGTCGCTCTCCGCTCCCCGCTTCCCGCGTAGCTCCGACAGCACTGCCTGGAAGTGACGGTCGGGTACGTCCAGCACCACATCGGCGTACATCTGGAGGAAGCGGCGGTAGGCGTCCCAGGCGAAGTGGGGGTCTCCGGACCACTGGATGAGGATCTCGACCATCGACTCGGTGACGCCCAGGTTGAGGACGGTGTCCATCATCCCCGGCATCGAGTGGACGGCTCCGGAACGCACCGACAGAAGAAGGGGATGGGGGCCCGCTCCGAAGGTGCGAGAGGTGGTCTTCTCGAGACGGGCGACGGCCTCGTCGACCTCCTCCCAGAGCTCGTCGGGTAGCGAGCCGTCCTTCATCATCACCCGGCATGCCTCCGTCGTGATCGTGAAGCCGGGAGGCACCGGCAGCCCGAGCTGTGTCATCTGCGCCAGACCGGCTCCCTTGCCCCCCAACAGCTCCCTGTCCGTCGGGTCGGCCGCCTCGAAATCGAACACATACGCCACAGTCGGTTCGCTCCTGGTCGTTCCCGGCGAACGGTAATCACTTCTCCCGGCCGTGCCGTCGCCGCCGCAAAGCGGCCCCTGACCGTCCAGTCAGTTAGTCTCTGTCCTCATGATTGCCCCACTCATCCCGACACCATGAGCGATCCGGCACCGGCAGCCGGTCGCGATCGACGTTCCGAGCTGGTGCGCACGGTCTACCGCGTGATGGCCCGCGACGGGGTACACCGGGTGCCGTTGCAGCAGATCGCCGACGAGGCCGCTGTCTCCAAGGGTCTCCTCCTGTACCACTTCGCCACCAAGGACGCCATGGTGCTGGAGGCGATGCAGTGGGTCCTGGAGGCGACGGACGCCCGCATCCGGGCGAGGCTGGAGGCCGAGAGGCACACCGACTGTATCCTGGCCACCATCCTCGACGCCATCTGGATCGACCCGACGGCCAACCGAGACTTCTTCCGCTTCTATCTCGACGGGGTGGAGCATCAGGCCCGTTCCCCCCAGTTCGACGAGTTCGGCGACCGCGGCCGTCGCGTCATCGAGAAGCTCTACACCGAGGTCATCGCCGACGGGGCGTCCCGGGGGCTGTTCGCGGTCGACGATCCCGCCGCCGCCGCAGTCCAGATGCGGGCAGTCATCGAGGGTATGTTCCTCCAGTGGCTGCAGCGAGGCGACTGGGAGGAGAGCCACTCCCGTTACAAGAGCCTGTGCCTGGAGGCACTGACGCATCTGCTCAGGGCGAAACCGGCGGCGGTGTCGTAGCTCCCGCTCGGGTCGGTTCAGTCGTCTCCGCGCTTGATCACAGCGACCACCCCATCCACCCCGCGGCGGGCCACACCGGTCACGGCGTCCACCGCCGACCCTCCGATCTCCTCGGCGGCTTTGAAGGCGCCGGTGGCGGCGGCGGAGGCGGCATCCTCGGCGGACAGGCCGACGTCACGGGCGCCGGCGATGGCGCCCGAGATTGCAGCGGTGGTTACCTCGGCGACGTCGCCGCCCACCTCGCCGGTGGAGCGGACGAGACCGGCAGCCGTCTCCGTCACGGCACCGAGTGTGTCGGCGCCTATGTCCTTCGCGCCGGTGACCACACCACGCACGGTTCCCGCTACCGCGCCTGTGACGTCGGCGCCGACTTCGTTGGCACCCTTGATCACCCCGGAAGTCAGGCCGCTGAGGGCGTCGGTGAGGCCCATGCCCACCTCCTTGGTGCCCTCGATGACACCGGCGGCGATGCCCGATGCCGTTGCCGTGACATCGCCTCCCACGTCTTTGGTGCCCCTCAGAGCCGCTCGCACCGTGTCGGAGATGACGCCGACGGTGACGGTGGCGATCTCTCCCAGGCCGGTGACGATCCCGACCACGGTCCCGCGTACGACGTTGACCAGCCCTGTGCCGACCTCGCCAACGGCATCGAGGGCCCCGGCCACGACTCCCGAGACGCTCTCCAGAACCCCGGATGCAACGTCGGTCACGCCGCCCAGAGCAGAGCGGATGGTGTCACTGGCGGCCTCCACCGCCCCCGACGCCACCTCCCCGGTTCCCCTGAGGACTCCCACGATGCGGTCCTTGATGGTCAGCCTCTCATCGGTCACGGCGTCTTTCCTCCTTGCCGGCTTTGCTCCAAGCATAAGCAACGTAACCACTCGCTGCAGTCCCGAAGGCGGCAAGCGATGGTCCGGGGCGTGCGCCCTTGTCCTGACCGGCCGGTCAGTCTAGGCTCGTGGGGTGTGATCGACTTCCAGACTCATCCCGACGACTACCGGCACTGGAAGCTTCAGATCGTGGGTCGCGTGGCATACCTGAACATGGAGGTCGACCCCGACGGAGGCCTCGATTCCACCTACGATCTCAAGCTCAACTCCTACGACCTGGCCGTCGACATCGAGCTGGCCGACGCGGTGCAGCGGCTCCGCTTCGAGCACCCCGAGGTGGGAGCGGTGGTCATCGGGTCGGCGCTGGAGCGTGTCTTCTGCGCCGGCGCCAACATAGGGATGTTGGCCACGGCTCCCCACGCCCTCAAGGTGAACTTCTGCAAGTTCACCAACGAGACCCGTCTCGCCATGGAGGACGCCAGCCGCAACTCGGGGCAGCGGTACATCGCCGCCATAGCAGGAAACGCCGCCGGGGGCGGGTACGAGCTGGCCCTGGCCACCGACCACATAATGCTGATCGACGACCGCCGATCGTCGGTGGCACTTCCCGAGGTCCCGTTGCTGGGAGTTCTCCCCGGCACCGGAGGTCTCACCCGGCTGACGGACAAGCGACATGTTCGCCGTGACCGGGCCGACGTCCTGTGCACGACCGAGGAGGGCCTAAAGGGCGAGAAAGCCCTCCAGTGGAGGCTGGTCGACGAGCTGGTGCCGGCGTCGTCGTTCGCCGAGGTGGTGGGGGAGCGGGCATTCGAGTCGGCCGAGGCCGGCGACCGCCCCCAGCACGGGGCCGGCGTAGAGCTGGGGCCGCTGGAGCGATCCTTCGAGGGCGACTCGATCCACTACTCGCTGGTGACGGTCGACATCGACCGCTCGGGCCGTGTCGCCTCCATCACGTTGCGGGGGCCGTCGGAGGCCCCTCCCGTCGACGGGGAGGAAGCCGTGGCCCGGGGGGCCTCGTGGTGGGCGCTGCGTCTCGCCCGCGAGCTGGACGATGCCGTCCTCCACCTGCGGGTCAACGAGCTGGAGGTGGGCACCCTCCTCATCCGATCGGAGGGTGACCTGGATGTGGCGCTCGCCCACGATGCTTTCCTCGGTGACAACCGCGACCACTGGTTCGTCCGCGAGGTCGACCTGCTGTGGGCCCGGGTGCTGCGACGGATCGACATGACGTCGCGCTCGATCATCGCCCTGATCGAGCCGGGGAGCTGTTTCGGGGGTTTCCTGGCCGATCTCACATTGGCCGCCGATCGTTCCTACATGCTGGAGGGAGCGTGGTCGGGCGAGGGAGGTCCGGTGGCCCATCTCACCCTGACCGGGGCCAGCCTCGGCCGGTTGCCGATGTGGAACGGGCTGTCCCGGCTCGAGACGAGGTTCTGGGGCGATCCCGAGGGGCTGGCTAAGGCCCGGGAGGCGGTGGGCGAGAAGCTGGAAGCACAGGCAGCGTACGACCTGGGGGTGGTCACCGACGCCATGGACGACATCGACTGGGACGACGAGTTGCGCATGGTCACCGAGGAACGAGCCGCCTTCTCCCCCGACGGTCTCACGGGCATGGAGGCGAATCTGCGCTTCCCGGGGCCGGAGACGATGGAGACCAAGATCTTCGGCCGTCTCACCGCCTGGCAGAACTGGGTGTTCCAGCGCCCCAACGCCTCCGGTGAATCGGGGGCGCTGCGTCGATACGGCAGCGGGATCCGGCCCGAGTACGACATGAGGAGAGTGTGATGGCCTGGCAGGACGTCGACTACGAGAGCCTGATCCCCAACAACGTGGGGCTGACGGATGATCCCAAGCTGAAACGGGCGCTGGAGTCGTGGCATCCCGGCTACATCGACTGGTGGATGTCGATGGGCCCGGAGGGATTCCAGATGGCCGATGTGTACCTCCGCACCGCCGTCAGCGTGGAGAAGGAAGGATGGGCGAGGTTCGGCTACGTCAAGATGCCCGAGTATCGAT
>CAZTXD010000174.1:2823-6305 GCA_964617995.1 uncultured Acidimicrobiaceae bacterium | reverse complement strand
CGGCCCGAGTTCCTCCACCCGATAGCCGTCCGGGTAGGTCCGTCGACGAATCCTGGTTCGCAGCCTGGGTCGCCGACGGCGCGGCAGCAACCGGACAACCCGGCCCCGTAGCCTCAGCGCAGTCTGGACGAGTCGCCTTTCCAGCGCGGTGGGATGGGGGAGGCCGAGGGCGTCGAGGAGCGGCTCGTCGAGGAGGGCGTGGATGCCCCGGGATCCGAGTCGGCGGGGAAGACCGATCTTGCGAACGAACATCTCCACCATGGCGGTAGCCACCCGGTGGCCCGCCTCGGTGTACCGGAAGCGACTCTTCTCGAACTCGACGTTGAAGCGCTCGAGCGCTTCGTATGTTTCGGGGATCTCCTTGATGTTCATGAGCCGGCCCACTTCCCGCCAGAAGTTGAACGTCGCCAGCCGCTCGTTCTCGCGCGCTCTCCGCCAGCCGAAGCGCTCGTTCCAGCGGATCGGCTCGAGCACGAGGGTCGACAGCACATAGATGAAGTCCTCGTTGGCGATGGCGAAGCGACCATGCAGCCGGTTCATCCGGCGGATGGCGGCCCGACCCAACGGAGTGCTGTGACCGTGCTCGACGAAGGTGCTGATCAACAGATCGGTGTCGTCGTAGCGTTTGCGGGCCCGCTCGACGAACTCGCCGGTCGAGCCGAGCCGTTCCGCGATGCTCGGCACGGCGAACGTTCGGAAGAAGGCCAGCTCGGCCGACCGGGCCACGTCGAAAGGGAACTCGAAGCAGGCGTGGAGATAGACGATCCTCTCGGCGTCTCGGACGGGATCCAGTCCCTCGATTTCCTGCAAGACCCGAGATCCGCCCATGTCCCAAATATACCGGCGCCGCCAGGTGCGAGGCCCTGAAGCGTCATTGACGCTTCCTCGCGGAAGATGATGTCACACCCACCCCGTAGCTTGAAGGTCGGCCTCGCCACGTTCTAGTTCATCGTCAACCGTTGCGACGATCAGGGCAAGCACTTGGCGGTTCGTCGGCGGGAACGACGTCGCGAGGCAAGGCACCGGACACGTGGGCGCGATGCTGGACCACCGTGGGCATTGCCCCGCGATCTCGGCAGAGGTGGTAGTCAGTCGATGACTTCGATCGGGCACCGCAGGCCAGGGGCCCGGGCCAAGCGAGCGTCGCCTGTGACGAGTGGCACGGAGAGGGCCTCGGCCAGGGCCGCATATACGCCGTCGTAGATGGTGAGGTTGTCCCGCAGCTCCCAAGCCCGCCGGAGTAGGGGAGCGTGGGGAGCCCTCTCGAGGGGAAGATCCACCAGATCCTCCAGGGCCAGCTCGGCCCGGCGGGTAGGCATGGACCCCGCCGCCACCAGCCTGCGGTAAACGGAGGCCACCTCCAGGTCAATCAGTTCGGGGGCGGCTAGCGTTTCGCCCCGCAGGCGTTGACGACAAGAGTCTCCGTCGGCTCCATCGTCGCCCAGGGCGACGGCGAGAATGCTGGAGTCAACGACTATCACGGTCCCGGCGGATGGTCTCGCTCGCCTCTTCGAGGGGCACCGATCCGCCAGCACGTCCTCCCGCCCGGTCGAGAACTTCCTCCAGCGTTGGGCGGGAGGCTTCCGCGATGAGACGGCTCAACAGGTACTCCTGGAGCGACATGTGGGCGAGAGCCGCCCGCCGGCGGAGGACGGCATGGGTTTCGGCCGGAACGTCCTTGATCTGGATGCTGGGCATGGCGCCATTCTGGCGCTAATGGCGCCAGAATACAACTACCCTGGTTGGGTAGCTCCGAAGAATCGGTGAAGCTCCGGTGTCGTTCGGGTGCTGTTCCTGAGAAACCGGCCCTTTTTATCAGGCTAAGACCCCCTAAGACTGATAAACTCGTTTGTCATGGAAGCTCATGCCCTGCGATGGACGGACCGGTTCGGTAGGACATATGAATACACGCCCTACCAGGCGACCGCTGTCGGACATGCGCCCATCGATTTCTCATCGGACGCGACCCTCGCCGTGGCGGAAGCCGCTAGCCGCCTGGGCTCGGTGCCCACCCTCCCCGCAGCCGGTATCGCCTCGGTGCTCTACCGATCCGAGGCGAGTGCCTCCTCCCTCATCGAGGGGGTGGGGCCCGGTCCCCGTCGCATCCTCGAAGCCGAGATAGCCGGCGACACAGAAATCGACGATGAACCGGCGCGTCGGGTGGTGAGCAACATCGAGGCGCTACGCGACGCCATCGCAACCGAGATACCCGCCGATCCCGAGGATCTACTGCGCTGGCATCGGAAGCTGATGGAGGGTCACCCTCGAGTGGCGGCCGAGTCGATCGGAGCATTCCGAACCGAACAGAACTGGATCGGAGGGGACTCGTCGGGTCCTCGCAACGCCGAGTTCATCCCCCCGCCTCCCGAGGCGGTGCCGACTCTCATCGACGACCTGGTGGTTTTCGCGGCCCGCAGCGACCTGACGCCGGTCGCTCACGCCGGGATAGCCCATGCCCAGTTCGAGGTGATCCATCCCTTCATAGATGGGAACGGGAGAGTCGGCCGGCTGCTCATCCAACAGCTCCTTCGTCGGCGTCTCGCGTTGGCATCACCCATTCCGGTCTCGGTCGGGTGGGCGGAGGACACCGATGCATACATCCAAGGGTTGCGCGCCTATCAGGATGGCGACGTCGATGCCTGGCTCGAGTTCTTCTCACTGAGTGTGGTTCGAGCCGTCGACTGGATGTCGGGCATCGCCGACCGGGTGGCCAGTCTCATCGCCGAGTTCCGGAATCGAGTCGACACCAGAGGTGAGTCGGTCACGGCGCGGGTGATCGCTGACCTCCCCGAATATCCCATCGTGGATAGCCAGACGGTCGCCGCCCGATACCAAGTGACCCCTCAGAGCGCACATGCCGCCTTGGTCAGGCTCGAGGAGGCCGGGGTGTTGAGCGAGCGGGTGTTCGCCCGGAGACGCAAGGGACGACCGCGACGGATGTTCGCGGCGGTGGAGCTGATGGATCTCCTCGTCTGAGCTACCGATGCCTCCCAGCCCATCGGGCCGAACTCAGGTCGGCTACCGACCACCGCTCGGTCACCGTCGCTACAACCCAGGGACTGTCTGTGATGAGGATGAGCGCCGGGCGGATCCCGGTCGGGGTGCTGGACCGACCCGGGGTGGCGAGAGGACTAGCCGGTGCCCGACCTGTCTGGCTCCGCCACTACCTCGATCTCGCCTCGCATCCCGTAGTCGTAATGGCCGGGCAGGTGACAGGCGAACTCGTAGACCCCCGGGGTGTCGAAGGTGTAGGTGGTGATGGCGGTGTCGTTGGGACCCACCGACACCTCTCCCGGGATGGCGGGGTGCACGGCCTCGGTGCCGTCGGCGTGTCGGTGATGCACCTCGGGCCCGCCGGTGATGAGCTCGTGGTGGATGGGATCCCCGTTGACCACCACGAATCTCACCCTTGTCCCCTCCACCACGGTGAGTTGGTCGGGGGCGAAGGCGGAGTGGTGGATGTCGATCTGGACGGTGACGTC
>CAZTXD010000174.1:0-2723 GCA_964617995.1 uncultured Acidimicrobiaceae bacterium | reverse complement strand
GCCCGGCAGCCGCCGGCGGGAGAGTGCCGGCGAGGTCATGCCGGCCCACCCTGTGTCTTGGCGACACGGGAGAGGCCCCGACCGACCGCCAAGGCCAAGAACCCCGCTCCCAGCCCGGTCAGCGCCGGCCACACCGGGAGGCGGGAATCCCCGATGGGGACGGAGCGGGGAGCCGGGACGCCGGTGTCGGCGAAGTCGGCCGCCTCTCCCGGCGTGGCGGAGACGGCCAGGTCGTAGTCGAGTTCGGCGGCGGGGCCGTCCACGCTCAGGTACGACAGCCACATGTCCTCCGGCAGCCACTCCATCCCCACGTCGGAGCGGAGGTCGTCGAGGAGACCATCGTTGGCCCGTTCGCTCAACTCCAGCGTCATCCCCGTTCCTCCGGCGAGGATGTCGGGCTCGTCCTCGGTGAGGAGGAACACGTCGGCTTCGATGCGGGTGTCGGGGTCGGCGCCCAGCGTCAGTATCCGGATCGGCACCCACGGGTCGTCGGTGGGGATCGTGGCCATGATCGGGGTGCTGTCGCCGGCCTCTTGGGCCAGGTCGGCGGCCCGCTCGGCGTTGAACCGGGCGGCCATGAACACCGGGCTGCGGGCGGCGTAGAAGTCGAGGATCTCGGGTGCGTCTGGGGTCAGGAAGAACCCGTTGTCAGCCGCCCATTTCCCGACCTCGTCGCCGCCTCCACGCAAGACGGTGATGTCGAGGGCGTCGATCTCGACCTCGAACAGCACTTCCGCTTCCCCTGCTGCCTCGTCGGCGGCGGCGGCGAACTCGACCACATCAGGCGGTTGCACCTCACGGGCGAGACGCTGCAGGGTCCAGTCGCCGCCCCGCTCCACCTTGGTGGGCACATCGGGAAGGGGAACGATGGAGCCGACCTCCTCGCCGCTGCCGGTGAACTGGAAGGCGGTGACGTAGCGTTCCACCCCGTCGCTGTAGGCGGCCAGGGTGGTGGTGCGCACCAGGCGGATCGTCCCGTTCTCGCCCACCAGACCGCCACACGCCAGCGCCGGAGCCGCCCCGAGGGCGACGATCGCCGCCACGGACACCGCCAGATAGGTGAATCGTCCTCGCCTCCTCGGCGGATCCGTCTGCGCTCGTCCTCTCATGCCGTCCTCCTGGGCGTCGTGTCGGCTTGGACGGCGCCGGGATGGGGATCGGTTCCCGGCCAGCGACCGAGATCCGGGGGGAGGCGGTGGTGTGCCAACCCGTGGGTTGTAGACACCGCATATGTGGGTCCACAGCCCACAGATCATCCCGAAGCCGGAGACCGGGACCAGCTTTGGGCTGTGAACCCCGCATATGTCGGCCTGGAACCCAGGGTTCCACCCCCCACCCCTGACACGTAGTCGACCGAGAGTCCTGTGTCGGTGGCGGAGTTCCCGACGGACCGGCCCACCCCACCGAACTGCAGGAGAGTCGAAGTTCATCGGTGAAGCCATGAACGGTGTCGGGGAATAGTGCGACGCCCTGCTTGTTGGGCTGATGATGGACACCACGATCGAGACTGCGCTGGCAAAAGGCGGGATCGTCGACATAACGACGACCGGGCGGCGCAGCGGCCTGCCCCGCCGCATCGAGATCTACCTCCACAATCTGGACGGGCAGCTGTGGCTCACCGGCAAGCCGGGCTTTCCCCGGGACTGGATCGCCAACCTGAAGGCCGATCCCCGTCTCACCCTCCACCTCAAGCGGGGTATCACCGCCGACGTGGCGGCCACCGGCACCGTGATCGACCGGCCCGAGGAGAAAGCGCCGGTGATCCTCCGGGCCCGGGTGGAGAGCTGGGGCGCCGACCCCGAGCAGGCCCGAGCCGACATCGACCGCTGGGCCCGGACCTCACCGCTGGTAAGGGTGGAGCTCACCTGAGCCGACCGAGTGAAGAAAACGGCCCGGAAGGCTTTGTATCATCAACTCACCGACGTCCTCGGTCACGGACCGGCGGAGCCACCCATGAGCTACCTACCCCACCAACAGCCCGCCACCAAGGTCGACATCGCGGATCTGCGCCAGGAGATGCGCGAGATGCGAATCGAGTTCCGCGAGGATCTCAGGCACATCCAGTCGATGCTCCACGCCCGGACCCGGGTCCACGCGGCGGTCTCACTCGGTTCGGCGGTCACCGTGGCCGGTCTGATGTTCATCGCCGCCCAGGTCGTCTGAACAGATGACCCCGTCGGGTCCCAGGTGAGCCCGAACCTCAAGGGAGGAGGGAACGTGCCGGTCATCGCCACCGTGGGCCACGGAGCGGCCTCCGCCACCGAGCTTGGTGAGCTGCTCACCGACGTCGGGGTGGAGATGGTGGTCGACGTGCGTCGCCATCCCGGCTCCCGTCGTCATCCCCAGTTCAACCAGGGCGAACTTTCCCGGTGGTTGCAGGAGCGAGAGATCGGATACCGGTGGCTGGAGGGGCTGGGAGGGCGGCGACGGGTCTCGGCCGACTCCGACAACGTCGGGCTGCGCAACGACCAGTTCCGGGCCTACGCCGATCACATGGCCTCCGGCGAGTTCCGGGCCGCGGTGGGAGAGCTACTGGATCTGGCGGCAGCGAGGTCGGTGGCGGTGATGTGCGCCGAGTCGCTGTGGTGGCGCTGCCACCGCCGGCTGCTGGCCGACCACCTGGCGCTGGTGGAAAGAGCGGCGGTGCAGCACCTGCTGCCCGACGGAGGCTCCACCGCCCACGATGTGACACCCGGCGCTCGCCGGGAAGGGAACCGTGTCGT
>CAZTXD010000173.1:0-6331 GCA_964617995.1 uncultured Acidimicrobiaceae bacterium | reverse complement strand
ATAACCCGTCTTCCTGGAGTTCGGCCACCCATTCCCGGATCAGGATCGGGTCGACGTGTCGCAGTTGCAGATCGCCCAGATGGGGGAGGATGCGGGAGTCGAGCAGGGACCGGTATCCGCTACGAGTCTTGGGCTTGAGCGGCACCGTGGTCGCAAACCAACGTTCAGCGACGTCACCCAGCCTGATTCGACCGGCCTCGGGGTCAACCCACTGTCCTCGCAGCTTCTCGGATTCGATTTGGACGAGGAATCGCTCGGCGTCGGCCTTCCGTGTGAAGTTTCGTGCTCTCTCCATCCCGCTCGGATCCCGATACCGAGCCTGCCATCGCCCGCCGTCGGTTCGACGTAGGTGGCCCATGCCTATCGATCCCACCCATCCGGTCGGTCCAACTGATCAGCGACCCATCGATCAACGTCACTCCAGCGATAACGAAGGTGACGGCCGACGCGCAGGGCCGGCGGGCCCTTTCGCTTGTATCGCCATGCGTACAGCGTCTTGACTGGCACACCCAGGTAGCTGGCGAGCTCGACGACACCGGCCAGACGTTTGTCATTTGGCATGGTCCAGACGCTGCCGGGCCACCCTTTCGGCGGTCTGTCGAGATGTTCTACGTCTATCCGAGAGCTGTTTCGAAAGATTCTCCGAATGGATTCTCGACAGTGCGCCGAAAGGTCTGTCGGATATGGCCGGGCCCATGTACGAACGTCCCCCGAGGCGAAGAACACGATGCGAAAGGCACCCGGCGAAGCTCGCCGAGCCCCAAAACGCGACTGCCGCCCAGATACCAAATGCAGCCGGCCGTTCCTGGTCAGAAGAGTCTGACGAAATCCACGGACACAGGACTCCCGCGGACCCACAGGACACTCGAGCCCACCCACAGGATCTCCAAGAGACGGGAACGACGAGAACCCACAGTCGATCGACCACCGTCCGAGGAAGGGACCCGATGGAATCGCACCCACTGTCCGAAAACACACACGCACTTGCAACAAAGTTGCCGACGTATACGCGTAGACAGAGGAGAGGCTGATGGACATTGCTCGTGGGGCACTCGCCAAGATCGACAGACAGCTGCTCGCAGGCATGGAGCACGACCAGGCCTCTCGGATGGTCCGTGTGCCCGTGTCAGATGCGATGTGGCCACTTGGAAGCGCTACTGCGTCGCCCTGGGCGTCTCCATGGGACGTGGCATCGCCGAACTCATCTCACATGAACTCCTCGTCGCAGCTGCAACCCAGGATCAGTCCGGTGCCTTCGCCGATGAAATCGAATCCCGTCTCCTGCACAGATCTGAAGAACTCGACCGCCGAGAGAAACGCCTCGACCAACGAGAACGGGACATACGCAGGTCGGCGGAGATTCTCAGGGCGAGGACCATGCCATACCGGCCGCCGAGCGCCGAGCCAGGTCGCAACGACAGCTGTCCATGTGGGTCAGGCTTCAAGTACAAGCGATGCCACGGCGCCTAGCGCACCCGACCCGTGAACCATTCTCGGTGAGATATCGATGTGTCCAGGGCTGATGCTCGTGTGGATCGCAAGGGGTCTCTGTTGGGGAATGGTTGGGATACGGTGGAGCAAACTGATATCGACGCCGAGCGGGTATGGACCCGGGCTACCCATTGGTGGGAGAATGACCCGGAGATGGTGCAATCCGACCCGTTTCTTACGATTCAGCAGTCGATCGACTTGCGTAAGGCGGTCGTGCCAGCTTCCGAACCAAACGACCTCATCCCTCCGCGGCCGGACGACAAGGTCGGCGGGAACGTCGGAAAGCGATTCGTGCGCTCCCTAGAAAGAAGCATCAAGCGAGCGGAGTACGCGCCATCTCCGGCAATCCTGGTTCGAGTTCCCAAGTCTGGGGTTTCCACGCGACCCGCCGCAGTCATGAGCCTTGAGGACAAGTGTGTCTATCACGCAATCGTCTCCGAGCTGACAGCATCGATCGAGGCCACACTGCCAGGAGATCAGGTCGTCTTCTGGCCCCGAGCCGTCCCATCCAAGAAACGGTGGAACGAGTTCAATCAACTTCCGCTGACGATCCAAGGCGACTACGTGGTCCGAGCAGACATAGCTGGGTTCTACGAGTCGATCTCGCACGACGTTCTGGCACGGCGGCTCACCGCCGCAACCGGTAAGGCCGACCACGTCGACGCTCTGATCTACTTCTTAGGACGGCTGATGAAGAAGAGAAGGGGTATCCCGCAAGGCATCGCTACATCGGACACCTTGGCAACAGCGTATCTGACGCCGGTTGATTGGGCTGCTTTGCGAGCAGGAATCACATACTTCCGTCACGGGGACGACATCAGAATTGTCTCCGATAGCTACACCGCTGCTCGCAACGCAATCGCGCTTCTCGAAACGGAGCTTCAAGACCTCGAGCTCATCCTCAACTCTGCGAAGTCCTGGCCCCTACGTAAGGGGACGTACGCAAAGGGTCTGAAGGACGTGAATGACGCCTTCAAGGAGTGGGAAGAGAATCTCCGTGAGATCACTATCGAGAGCCTGCTTGAGGATGAAGACGGAGACACGGACGCCATCCAGGAGGTCTTTAACGAGTTAGGCCTCGATGACGAACTTCTTTGGGACGTGTTCTATCACGGGACTGCCGACCTCGATGACGTCGCCGAAGCCCTCCGGGAGCACCTAACACCGCAAGCTGTCGACGTCGCAGCAGCGATGCTTGATGAAGCTATGGACAGAGCTCCCGGCAAGAAGAATGCCTTCGGAGACGAAGCGTTCCACGGCCGAGTGATTACGTCTCTGACGGTCTTGAAAGCGGCCGATTCGCCGGCCGGATTGGAACATTGCTCCGAGCTGCTGCGCCGTTTCCCGGACAAGACGGAAGCTATCTCGTCGTACCTGATGGCCTTGGCTTCGGATCGCCCGAAACGCGTTACCAAGATCGTGGCCAAAGCGATCAAGGGAGTCGGGTACATGACGGAGTGGCAGAAAGCCTGGCTACTCACAGTTGTATCCAGAGTTGATGACATCGACGACGCGACCAGCAACCTCCTTTCGGAGATCGCTAAGTCGGAGGAGGAGGGATGGCTTGCCCGTAGCGAGGCGGCGAGAACTTTGGGAGTACATGGACGGCTTGATCACACCCTTATCTTCTCCCTCTGGCAGAGGGCGCCGAACCCATTTACGGCCTACCTTCTTGCGGCTGCGATTGAGATGTCAGATCATGCCGAGTGGGCCGAAGCCTTCGTCGACTCGGCTCACATGGATCGCATTCATGAGATCGTTGTCGAACGCCTCGCTTCATGAGGCCCCCGACCACGCTCCTGGCGCGTGGCGGCGGATGGGATGTCTTTCTTGCCGTGATGGGGTTGGGGGATTGCCTTCGGGCTGTCAGGAGGTCGGAGTTAGAGTCCTGCCAAAGTCAGTAGGTCAAGCAGATGCGATTCCTGACAGCGGGAACCGACGGTTGGGTTGAAGCTCCCGACAACGAGAATTCGTCTACCAACGCCGCATTCGAGCCCATTCGTGAGGTCCTCAACAACATACTGCTGGCGAACGATCTTGCTGTCTTGGCTGGCCTCGGCACCTCGCTAGGTCTAGAGGCAGACGATGGAAGATCGGCGCCGACGATGGGGGACCTTTGGGATTCCGTCAAGGTGACTACGGGGGACGAGTTCCCGGACGTTATCGCATCGGTTGGATACGAAACTCCGCCCGATGGAGACAACATAGAACTGTTGATATCCCGGGCACAATCGCGTCTCGCGATTGAGGACGTCCCGACGCTTAGCCAGTTCATTACCGATGCCGAGGCGGTCATCGCAGACTACTGCAAGTTCGTTGATGACTCCACCGACCTCAATGTTCACGAGTCTTTTCTCCGCAAGATTGCCCGTCGGGGTCCAAGCGCGGCCCGCATGCAACTGTTCACCACGAATTACGACCTCGCGTTTGAGTCCGCGGCCAATCGCGCCGGATTTCTTGCCGTTGATGGCTTCTCATATGGCCAGCCAAGCGAGTTCGAAGGATCGTATTTTGACTATGACTTCGTTCGGCGCAGTCATGACTCGGTGGCCGTGGATCTCGTTCCAAATGTCTTCCAACTGTTCAAGCTCCATGGATCAATCAACTGGCAGAGGACAGAAGGCAGGATCGAAAAGGCGTCCTCGCCCGCCAGTCCCCTTCTCATATATCCGGCGGACTCCAAATTCCGTTTGACGTATGACCAACCGTTCTTGGAGAACATGTCGCGCTTTCAGCTCGCGCTACGAAAGCCCGATTCGGCTGTAATGATCATCGGATCTGGCCTTCGTGATGCGCACCTTGCTCAACCACTGAGGGCTGCCGTACACAGCAACGTGTCTCAGATGTATCTGGTGGTAGATCCGACCATCGAGGAATCAGATTCCCCCTTGATCCGTCATCTCGTGGGTCTGGTGTCAAAGGGCGACGGTCGGATAGCCCTGCTTGAGGCTTTGTTCTCCGACCTAGTGGCTCTGATGCCGACTATTCGCGGTCAGAGCGAACTTGAGACGCACCAAGAACGCATAAGGGTTGTCACACAGGAACAGTCGGACTGACCGTGGACAACCCGATTGATCCTCAGCGCCTGATCGGCACTGTCGTGGAGGTTTCAGGCACGGATGCTCGAATCGACTTGCCGAACGCGGTCGGGGATACGTCTCGTCGACTGCACGGCCAGTCAATAAGCGACGGGCGTGTCGGTGACTTCGTGTTGATCGCGGTAGGAGCGAGCGCAGTGATTGGCCTCATCACGGGTGTCCAACTGTTTGGTACTGAGCGCAGAGAGCTGCGCCCCACATTCGGAGAAGGTTCCGAAACAAACCCCATAGGGTCGGTGCACCTCCTGGCCACGGTTGATCTCGCATCTGGACGAGTTGCAGCGGGCATTCGAACCTATCCCAACTTGGGTTGCCGGGTCTATGCAATGAGCTCCAAGACGTTCACACGGCTCCTTACTCGCGTTTCCCGGGGCGAGGCGGTCGTGTCATTGGATATAGCTTCAATAGGCGCAGAGAGAACAGATTTCCCAGTCCTGCCCGAGGATCTCTTAGGCCGCCATTGTGCGATCCTCGGAGCGACGGGCGGCGGCAAGAGTTGGACACTCTCTCGATTGGCAGAGGCATGCGCTGCTCACGAGTCCAAACTCATTCTTCTCGACGCAAGTGGTGAGCACTGGGAGTTGCCTTCGGCGGCGCACGCGCACTTCGGTGAAATGGAAGCAGAGGATCGCGAATCGATCGAAGTATCGATGCCGTACGCAGAGTTGGAGGAGAGTGACCTCTTTGCCATTTTCAGGCCCGCTGGGCAGACGCAGCTACCCAAGTTGCGCCTTGCAATACGAAGCCTCAAACTCGCGAAGCTCCTGGGGGAGCACGAGATCGTCCACGCTGACGGCTGGATACCGAAGCAGGGACGAGCGTTTGCTGCGATCGTCACCGAGCACGACCGGTTTGCGGCTGAGCTCAACTCCCCGCGCGTCGACTTCGACATCGACCTTCTCACAAGGCAAGTACATGCGGAGTGTGTTTGGCCGACTGATTTCAACGATCCGACCAGGTATGGGAATCTGAACGAAAGGGATTATGCGGCTTGTGTCAGCCTGCTCTCGCGGATAGAGACAGCGCTCGTTTCCCCGGACATGTCTTGCATCTTCAACCCGGGAGATGCCGAGCCGCTTTCCGTTGTCGTCGATCGATTCCTCGCTCATCCCGAACAGCGAGTCCTGTGCCTGTCACTTGCTCGCCTGGGCTTCACAGCTGATGTGAGGGAGATCGTCGCGAATGCAATCGGACGACAGTTGATAGATCGAGCCCGCAGCGGTGAGTTCAAGGAGTCGCCCGTCGTTGTCTGTGTGGACGAAGCGCACCACTTCCTGAACAAGCAGCTTGGGGATGAGTGGGTCTCATATCCGCTTGATGCATTTGATCTGATAGCCCGAGAAGGGAGGAAGTACGGTCTGACGCTGGTTCTAGCCACACAACGACCCCGTGACCTTCCGGAAACCACCCTCAGTCAGCTTGGCTCGTTGATTGTCCATCGCATGACCAATCAAAGAGATAGGGAGGTCGTCACGTCAGCTGCAAGTGAGCTCAGTAGAAGCGCGTCGAGTCTCATTCCAAGCCTCCTGGCTGGTCAGGCGCTCTTCGTCGGCGGCCGACTGCCCCTCCCAGTCATTCTCGACATAAAGCCTCCGAGCTCGGAGCCAGACTCAACTGGCCCTGACTACCAGAGGAGATGGGCCGCATCTGTCTTGGACACGAATTGACGGAGGTCGAAGTTCTGTTCGGGTCACGTCCATTGACGTGGTGTATGGGTGATGCCGCGTCGGCCTCGTTGGTTT
>CAZTXD010000172.1:0-6338 GCA_964617995.1 uncultured Acidimicrobiaceae bacterium | reverse complement strand
CGCGGAGCCTTCGACCTGCTGCTGCCGGACTGACCTCACCGCCCCTTCTCTGGTTTGTGGAGGAACGGTTCCCAGCTTCTTTGGTTCTGTACGAACGGATGCCGTTCGCCACCATCCAAAGAAGCCTCTGGCCGTTCGCCCACGTCCAAGGAAGGGAGGGGATCTAACCCGCCAGCTCCCGGCTGCGAGTGACCACCCGTTCCAGGACCGCGGCCGCCGCCCCCGTATCTATCGACTCGACGGCCGCCTCCACCCCGTCGGTGAAGCCCTCGGCGATTCCCGCGGCGACGATCCCCACGGCGGCGTTGACCACCGCCGCGTCACGACGGGGACCCTTCTCCCCGGCCAGGATCCCCCCCACGATGGCCACATTGTCGGCCACGTCACCGCCGACGAGGTCGGTGGCTCGTGAGCGAGGGATCCCGAAGTCCTCCGGGGTGAATTCTGCGTGGGTGATCTCGCCGTCCTTGAGCCGCAGGATGTAGGTGGGCCCCGTGGTCGTCACCTCGTCGAGGCCGTCCTCCCCATGGACGACGAACGCCGACACCGCTCCCAGCGACGCCAGCACCCTGATCATCCGCTCGCCCATGTCCCGATCGGCCACCCCGAGGGCGTAACGACGGGCACGGGCCGGGTTGGCCAAAGGGCCCAGCACGTTGAACACGGTGGGGATCCCCAGGGCCTTGCGCACTGGTGCGGCATGGCGCATCGCCGGGTGGTAGCGGGGAGCGAAGAAGAACCCGAACCGCTCCTCCACCACCAGCGTCGCCGTGGCCTCCGGCTCCAGGTCTATGACCATCCCCAGCCCCTCGAGGACGTCGGCGCTGCCGCACCGGCTCGAAGCCGCCCGGTTGCCGTGCTTGGCCACGGTGGCGCCGGCACCGGCGGCGATGAGGGCCGCCGTGGTGGAGATGTTGAAGGTGTGGGAGCGATCCCCCCCGGTCCCGACGATGTCCACGAGCCGGTCGGTCTCGGCCAGAGGCACCTCCACTGCCACCGACCGCAACGCCTCCACCAGGCCCGTCATCTCCTCGACGGTTTCGCCTTTCATCCGCAGCGCCACCACGAAGGCAGCCACCTGGGCGGGCTCGGCTCCCCCCTCCATGACCTTGGTCATGGCGTCGCGAGCCAGATCACGGCTCAGGTCGCGGCCGCTGGTCAACTGGTCGAGGACGACGTTCCAGTCCATGTGGAAGGCGAGTGTAGGTAGCGACTCACCCGTCGGGTTCGGAGTCCGGCTCGTTCGGGGGAGACCCCACCGTCTCGTCGCCTTCGTCCCCTTTCATGTCTATCTCGATCTGATGGGCTCCCGGCTGGAAGAGCTGCCACATCCCCCAGGCCACGACCCCACCCAGCAGGGGAAAAACGAAGTACACCCATAGGCCGGTCAGGTTTCCACCCACCACCGCCGGGGCGAACGACCGCGCCGGGTTGACCGACGCCCCCGAGAAGGGGATCCCCACGAAGTGGACCGCCACCAGCGTGAGGGATATCGCCATCCCGGCCGTGGCCGGTGCCGTCTTGGTGGACGCCAGGATCACCAGGCAGAAGGCCGCCGTCAGCACCAGCTCGGACATGATCCCCAGGTTGAGGAGCGGGAAGGACGTCACGGTGTTGGCCACCGCATCCCGGCTCACTACCAGCATGAGCATGAGCGAGGCCAACGTGGCCCCGACGAACTGGCCCAGCCAGTATCCGATCAGATCGGCTCCCGATGTCCGCTTGTCGAGGAACATGGCCAGCGTCACCGCCGGGTTGAAATGGGCTCCTGATACGTGGCCGACGGCGTAGATGGCGACGAGGAGTCCGAGCCCGAACCCGAACGGCACCGTGAGGATGAGCGTTCCGATCTCGCCGGCGGCGAGGATCGACATCGACCCGAACAGCACGAGGATGAACGTGCCGACCAGCTCGGCCAGGTACTTGTTGATGACCACGAAGACTCCTTGGATGGGGTTCGGTCGGGCCCGAATCTACAGTCTGCGACTCCGATCGACGCAACAAAGGAGCGACCCGGGCGTGTTGGCGGCAGTGGGATGGAGGGCGGTCCTGGTCGGTTTCGGGCTGGGTGTCCTGGCCGTGGCTGTACTCGCCATGCTCCTTTGGTTCGTCCTGCAAGGGCTGGGGGTGGAGGAGGCGGCGGCCATCGCCACCGCCTTCGGCACCGTGCTCGGGTTTCTCTTCGCCGGCTGGCTGGCGGGTCGCCGCGCCCCCTTCTCGCCCTGGTTCCACGGCGCCCTGGCGGCGATGGGGATAGCCCTGGTGGTGGTGGTCACCGCCCGCCGCGGCGGTAGCCCCGCTCCCACCAGCCAGGTCCTGCTCCTGGCGGGCATGGCCATCGGTCTAGGCGCTCTGGGCGGGGTGATGGGCGGGAACCGGGGTCAGTGAGCGGACAGGCCTCTGTCCAGGTCGTCGATGATATCGGCCGTGTCCTCCAGGCCGATCGACACACGGATCACCCCGTCGCCTATCCCCATCGCCTTCCGAGCCTCGGGCCCGATCGCCCGGTGGGTGGTGGTGGCAGGGTGGGTGATGAGGGTCTTGGTGTCGCCCAGGTTGTTGGAGATGTCCACCAGCTCCAGGGTGTCGATGACCGTGAACGCCTCGTCGCGTCCTCCCTCGATCTCGAAGGTGACCACGGTACCGCCCCCGTCCATCTGCTTCGCCGCCAGCTCGGCCTGAGGGTGCGACGGCAGCGTCGGGTACCACACCCGGCGCACCCGCGGGTGGCCCTCGAGCCAGGCGGCCACGGTCTCGGTGGCCTCGCCCTGCCTGCGGATGCGCAAGGCCAGCGTCTCCATGGCCTTCAGGATCACCCAGGCGTTGAAGGGGCTCATCGACGGGCCGGTGTGACGCATGAACGGCTTGAGCTGCTCCTGGACGTACTCGGTGGTGCCGAGGATCACTCCTCCCAGAGTCCGACCCTGCCCGTCGAAGTGCTTGGTCGTGGAGTACACCACCACGTCCGCCCCGAGCTCGAGCGGCCTCTGCAGGATGGGAGTGGCGAACACGTTGTCGACCACCACGGTGGCGCCGGCGGCGTGGGACATCTCGGAAACCGCGGCGATGTCGACCAGGCTCTGCATCGGGTTGGAAGGTGTCTCGAAGAAGACCGCTCGGGTGGGCCGCGCCAGCGCTTCCGCCCAGGCGTCGAGGTCCGCTCCGTCGACGAACTCGGTGGTTATGCCCCAGCGGGGCAGGAGCTGGTCGAGGATGGTGAAGCACGACCCGAACAGGGAGCGGGCCGCCACCACCCGGTCGCCCTGCTCGAGGAGGGCGGCCAGCGACCAGAACACCGCCGCCATTCCCGAGGCTGTGGCCCAGGCTGCTTCCGCTCCCTCCAAGAGCCGGATCCGCTCCTGGAGCATGTCGATGGTGGGGTTCCCGTAGCGGGAGTAGATGTAGCGGTCGACGTCCCCGGCGAAGGCCGCCTCCGCCGCCGCCGCCGATGGGTAGACGTAGCCGGAGGTCAGGAACATGGCCTCGGCGGTCTCGTCGAACCCCGAGCGTGTCAACCCACCCCGAATCAGGGCGGTGTCGGGTCTCATCGGCGGCTCGGGCCGTGTCATCCCACCGCCTCCAGTGCCGGGGCCGACACCGCGGTCACCACTCTGCCGACCACCCACACCGCCGGGCTGGTGACGGCCACCTCACCGGCGGCGACCTGCTGCAGGGTGGAGACCACCTTCCGCTGCTCGGGCAGGGTGGCGGACACGACGAAAGCCACGGGCTCGGAACCGGGCCGACCGGCGGCTATCAGCGCAGCGGCGATCTGGCGGCGTAGGGCAACACCCATCAGGATGACCAGCGTGTCGACGGAGACGTAGCGGCTCCAGTCGACCTCCCCTGTGGTGGTGCCGGACACGACCGTGAAGGCCGATGCCACGCCTCGGTGGGTGAGGCCGAATCCCCCGGCGGCTGCCGCCGCCAGCACCGAGGACACCCCCGGGGTGACGGTGACCTCCACCCCGGCGGCCGTCAGCCGCTGCACCTCCTCCCCTCCCCTGCCCAGCACCATCGGGTCGCCCCCCTTCAGCCTCACCACCGTCGCGCCGCTGCGGGCCCGGTCGATCATCAGCTTCATGATCCTCTCCTGGGTGGCCGTCTGGTCGCCTCCGGGAGTCTTCCCCACCTCGATGACCTCGGCATCGGGGGCGACCAGGTCGAGAACCCCATCTCCCACCAGGCGGTCGACCAGCACGACGTCGGCTGCGGCCAGCAGGCGTGCCGCCTTCACAGTCAGGAGGTCGGGATCCCCCGGGCCGGCTCCCACCAGGTGGACCACGCCACTCACAGCGCCTCCCCGGTACGTGAGGAGGCGATGTGCAAGCCGCACTCCACCCGGCTCGTTTCGCTCCATCTGCCGCTCCGGTCGTCCCCGACACCGAATGTGGGGATGGTGCACGGGTCGCAGCCGATCGAGGTGTAGCCCCGTTGGTAGAGGGGGTGGCGGGGTATGTCGTGGGCGGCGGCATAGGCCTCGACCTCCTCCCAGGTCCAATCCACCAGCGGGTTCACCTTCCAGAGGACCCGACCGTCGATCCGCCGATGGGTCGACATGACCGCCTCCTCACGGCGGGTGTCGGACTGATCCTGACGCACGGCCGTGAACCATACGTCGTGGCCGTCGAGCGCGGCGTCGGCCGGAGCCACCTTGCGCAACTGGCAGCACCGGGCGGGATCGGACAGATAGAGGCGTCCGTGGGCGGCCTCGTGCCGGGCGACGTCGCCGTCGGGCCTGGCCACCAACAGCCGCAGGTTCCACTCCTCGGCCAGGTGCTCGATGAACTCGATGCTTTCCGGCGGGTGATACCCGGTGTCGACGAACACCGCTTCGACGTCGGGGCGGTGACGGCGTATCAGATGCAGGAGGACCAGCCCGCCCAGTTGACCGGACACGGTCACCACCGGGTCGTCCGCCCAAGCCAGGCTCCTTCGGATGAGGTCATCGGCCCGCCCGGCAGCTCCCTCGCCCGGCAGGACGGACGGGCCGGCCAGGGACCCGATGAGCTGATCGAGGGCGGCCGTCGCCTCGGCGGTGGCGCCGGATCTGGCCATCTCCACCGCGGGCGAGTCGACGATGCGGTACCAGACCTCCCGGCGCTCGGCGAAGGTCCCGAACCTGTCCTTCACCGCGCCGCGGTAGCCGGCCAGGAGGTCGAGCACCCGGCCGTATCCCGATGTGAGGTCGGCGACGCGCTCCCGGAGGCGAACAGCCAGGGCGGGGGCGGCTCCCGAGGTCGACACGGCCACCACCAGCGGCCCCTCCCGATGCACCGAAGGGAGAATCGCCGAGCAGTTGGCCGTGTCGTCCACCGCGTTGCACAACGTGGAAGCCGACTCGGCGGCGACGAAGACAGCCCGGTTCACGTCGGGGTCATCGGTCGCCGCCACCACGAAGAACGCTTCCTGCACGTCGGAGGGGCGGAAGCACCGCTCATGCCATCGCAGCGACCGCCGGTGGGCCAGCCGCCGGAGGTGGGTGGTGAGCTTGGGGCTGACCACCGTCACGTCTGCCCCCGCCTCGATCAGCAGCCGCACCTTTTCCTCGGCGGTGGGGCCACCTCCCACCACCAGGACCCGGCGTCCCCCCAGGTCGAGCATGGCCGGGAACGGGTTCTCCGTCCATCCGGCCGGACCGGTACGAGGGCGGAGGGCGACGGTCACGATGCCTCCCGGGCGCCCGCGGCCAGTCCTACCAGCGCCGGGGTGCCCAGGTCGTGGCAGAAGTCGCCGAAGGTCCGTCCGGTCCCGTCGTCCCGCCATGCCCGCAGCAGCGGCTCCAGCGTGGGGACCACCCGGGCGATCGGGACCGACTGGAACGCGATCTCCCCCAGCCGGGTCCCGTCGGCCGCGGCTCCCAGGTGGATGTCGTAGCGACCGCGGCGGCGTCCCACCAGCCCCACCTCGGAGGTGTAGGGGCGGGCGCATCCGTTGGGGCAGCCCGTCATCCTCAACGTGACGGCCGTTTCCTCGATGCCCAGACGGCCGAGCAGCTCGCCCAGGGCGGCGGTGACCTCGGGCAGGGCCCGCTCGGCGTCGGTGAGGGCGAGGCCGCAGGTGGGCAACGCCACGCAGGCCATGGCCAGGGTGGGGAGGGTGGGAGGGGCCGTTCCCAGCTCCCGGGCCACGTCCTCGCGGGCGTCGGCTGGGATACCGGTGAGGATCAGGTTCTGTTGGGGGGTGAACCGCACATCGGGGCGGTGACGCTCCACGACCGCGGCCAGCGCTTCCCGGAATCCCCCGCCGATCCTGCCGCTCGCCACCGCCACCCCCACCGACCACCCACCCCAGTTTTCGCGGACCGAAATCCCGCGATAGCGCCCCATAGGTGCGCG
>CAZTXD010000171.1:0-6355 GCA_964617995.1 uncultured Acidimicrobiaceae bacterium | reverse complement strand
GGTTGTAGAGGACGTCGAACGGATGCCCGGGGGCGAGCGCGCCGACCACCGCCGTGGCCGCAAGGGCGACCAGCACCAGGGGCAAGGCCAGGGCGGTGCCCACGATCGTGAAAGTCAGACACAGGGCAGGTGACAGCCGCTGCCAGATCCCCGTCTCGGCCGCCTGTTCGAGATCCTCACCGGTCCACCCCTGCAGCATGAGCAGTCTGCGCTGCCGGGTGTCCTCGCGGTTGTTCGCTCCCATGTCCGTCGTCGCCATGACTAGGCCCCGTAGTTGGAGGTCGCCGTCGATGATGCCGCCAGCGCACTTGTCTTGGCGATTGTGCGGATGCACATCACCGTGGGGCGGTCGACCTGCCAGGCTGTGTCGGCCTTAGCCATGGTGACCTCCTGGCCGGTCAGCTGCAACCGGTTCTCGTACTTCTGCGACGGGGGCGAGAAGCTGCTTCTCGCGCCGACCTGTCCGGTCGGTCCCAGGTGGGTTGTCGGACATAATCATCATCTCCAGTACGGGTGGGAGCCTCCCGAATCTTGTCTAACCCCTTCGGACGGGACGATTCAATACACAAAGGCGATCGCGGCCAGACCCCAGGCGATCATGGCGATGCCGCTCAGTGTGGACACGGCTGCTCCGCGGCTGCTCACCTTCTCAACCAGGACGAAGATGGTCAGGGCGGCCACCCAGAGCAGGTTCATGACCCCGAGCACGAACAGCATCATCATGAGCATCACGCAGCAGCCGAAGCAGGTGATGCCGTGGTGCAGCCCCATCCGCAACGCCCCGGCTGCGCCGTTGCGCCATGACGTGCCGAGGAACCCCATGGGCGTCCGACAGGCTTGAAGGGTGCGGCGCTTGACCGGCGTGAGCTGGAAGGCCCCGGCGGCGACAAGGAACGCGCCCGCCAGGCCGCTCTGGGTGGCGGCCCCCATGCCGTCGACGAGCCCTGCGTGCTGCAGGGCCCACTGCAGGCCGGTCGCGGCGGTCGCGAAGGTTGCCCACACGACGAGGTAGCCGACGACGAACGCCGCTGTCGAGCCCCGCTGGTGCGACGGCGACAGCCGATCCATCCGCTCGTAGGCGGCCACCATCGGGATGGCTGACGGAAGCATCATTGCGGCCATCATCACCATCCACATGATCGCCATCAGCCCCGTCTGGACGCCAGTCCACGATGATGTCATGGGCATGGCGAGGATCGATGACATGTGCCCCATGCGCGACGCCACGTAGGTCAGGTACGCCCATGACGCGGCGGCGATGGCAGCGGTCGCCACGATTACCGCCATGCGGGCGCGGCCGATTGCCACGGCCGTCGTGGTCATGACGAGTACGAGAACGGTGAGGCGAAGCCGTTCTTCTCGGCGAGCTCCCACTGCATGCCGTGATCGTCGTAGCGGAGGTGCTCGGACCGGGCGACCATGGCGGTGAAGCCCGGGGCCACGGCCAGCGGGTGACTGGTCACGGAGACGTCCGCACCGCCCTGACCTTCTACCGCGACGATCGCGACGTCGGCGATGCCGGCGATCGTCATGCTGGTCCGCTTGCCGTCGCCCTCGAAGGTGATGTCGGCCGGTGCGGCTCCGAGGACCTCACCGATGTGGCCGGCCAGCCTCGCCGGATGACCGCCACTCTGACCCGAGAAGATCGTGCCGAGCGCCTGACTCTGCGCTCCCGATGCTCGCTCGTCGAAGTAGAGGGCCGCCGTCCACTCGACCTTCGCCATGTGACCTGGGGAGTGGACGGCGAGCGCGACGTTCAGCCCGTCGAGGTTGGTCCCGTCGAACTGACCCTGTTCGATGTGCCATCCGATCAGTGCGGTGCAGTCGCCTGTCGTTGGCGGACTGAGGAAGATGCAGGGGCATGCTGCCTCGCAGTTGCATGATTCGAAGTACTGGCCCTTGAGTTCCCAGTTCTCAGACATGTTCGGCCACCTCGAAGATCTCGTCGGCGACCATGCCGTGGGCTTCGGCGTGCACGGCCTTGGCCGTGGCAGCGTCCGGCGCCTCGACCAGGCAGAAGACCCGGCCGGCCCGCTCGTCGACCCAGTACCGCTGGTACTCGACGCCGTACTTGCCCTGTGTCTCGAGATCCTTCTGGTGCGCTGCTGCCAGATCGGTGGCGGACACGCCGCCCTCGACCCTGTGGACATCCATGAACAGTGGCACGATGAGCTCCTTCGATGCGATCGTTCGCAACCGGCAAGGCCTGCTCGGCTGCGTGGATCGAGCATCGACGCCCAGGGGCGAGCGTGCCTGAGGCAGATGCCTCAGCGGTCCTGGGCGTCGAGGTCGACGAGGCCGTGACGCAGCGCGAACATGCTCGCTCCGGTCCGGTTCGAGGCCCCGATCTTGCGGTAGATCCGCTGGACGTGGTTTCGTGCGGTCTTGTCCGCGATGCCGAGCGACTGCGCGATCTCACGTGTGGGGTGTCCGCGGGCCAACAGCGACAGCACCTCGACCTCGCGGCCCGTCAGGCCGGCAGGTCGGGGCGCCGCTCGGCCCGGTGCGCGGTTGCCCGAGGCGACCAGCACGGCCTCGACGGCCCCGCCATCGAGC
The DNA here is from genome assembly GCA_964617995.1 of uncultured Acidimicrobiaceae bacterium. Lineage (GTDB taxonomy): Bacteria > Actinomycetota > Acidimicrobiia > Spongiisociales > ZC4RG35 > CAZTXD01. The sequence continues at coordinate 3,799 of CAZTXD010000171.1, read as the reverse complement.
CGGGATGCCTCCGCCTCCCGTCGCAGGACCTGTCCGGCCCGTTCGGGACCCATGGCCGGTCGGTAGGGGCGGGGCTCGATCAGGGCGGCCATGACATCGGCAGCGGCAAGGATCCTCTGCGCGATCGTCAGCCCGCGCGCGTCGACGCCGTGGGGGTGCCCCGACCCGTCGAGTCGCTCGCCGTGGCCGCCAGCGATCTCGGCGACAGCCTCCAGCCCGGTCACCCGCCGCACCATCCGGTGCGTGAAGTATGGGCAGAGACGTACACGCTCGCGCTCGGTCGTGGTCAACTCGGACGGCTTGTCCCAGATGGAGGACGGAACGCTCATGCGGCCGAGGTCGTGCACGAACCCTGCACGGCGCAGGTCCAAGGACACCTCATCGGACAGCCCGTAGGCCCGGCCCGCTGCGGCGGCGAGGTCGGACACCCGGCGGGAGTGCCCCAGCCTCGAAGGCGAACGCAGATCGACGAAGTCCCCAATGGCTCGCAACAACTCGTCGAGCTGATCGGCATCGAGGAAGTCCTCGCGGTCCGGGGCCTCGGCCATCGCTGCGGCCCAGACGTCGTCCACTGCCGCCCGCGTCAGTATCGGCTCGGCGTCACCGAGGAAGACCGCGACGATGTCCGGGTCGAGCTGGTGCCCACCGCGATCGCGAAACAGCGCGCTGATCCCGTCGTCGCCATGTCTGGCGACGTACCCCACGGCAAGGTCCGCGAGCTGGACGATGCGGATCTCGGTCGGTATCTCGTTCGCCGTCAGCCCAGCAGGCATACCCTTGCCGTCCCACCGCTCGAAGCGGGAGCCGACCGCGGTGCCGACCCGATCGTCGAGGCTCATCCCGTCCGACAACATCGCGGCCGACGCGCAGTGGGACAGGATCACGTCCAGCACGTTGGCCTTAGGGCCCACCCAGAACTGTGCGGCCCTCTTCGCGCGCTCCATGGCCGGCCGACCGCGTCCCACGTGCGTGGCCATCAACCCGAGCATCCGCGGGCTCTGCGAGTCGACCAGATGGCTGTCGTACCGGTAGGCGATGTCGTCACCGAACCAGGACGCCAGCTCAGGGGAGTCGGCGACGCATCCGATCCAGGAGATCAGACCCGCGTAGTACGTCAGCCCACGCTGCTCGGCATCGAGACCAAGGCGATCGGCCAGGGCCGTGGCCACAAGCGACGTCCGCAGCACATGCTCGGTCGGCTGACCGAGACCGAGGTCCATCGCGAGGGACATCGCGCCCAGCACTTCGGCCCGTCGGGGGCCGGGCGGGGCAACTTTGGCGGCACGCGGCGACGGCATCGCGAATCCTTCCGTCCGGTACCGGCCGGGGAACGCGGATGTGCGAGCCTGGGCTCACGGTTGGCGCCCGGCCCGCTGGTGCTGCGGGGGCGCCACGGAACCTGAACAAGGGTAGTGACCTCCCGGGGAGGTGTGGGGTTGGCTACTCGATCGCAAGGTTGTCGTGTGAGACTGCCGACCACCCGGAAGGGGAGGGTGATGGGATGAGTCTGGCCACGACGTTCGACCTTGACGTGCTTCGGCGCGCGCACGGTCAGCACGATGCCGAGGCCCTGGTCACGCTGTACGCGGAGGATGCGGCCCTGGAGATCGTGGACACCACGAGTCCGCCGAGCGAGCCGAGACGACTCGAGGGCATCGATGCGATCCGTGCCTACTACGAGGACGTCTGTGCCCGTGACATGACCCACGAGGTCGAGGATGCCTTCACCGTTGCAGAACTCCCCGCAGCGCGCCGCGAGCGTCCACGGAAGGGGAGTTCGCCCATTGTTGGCGGCCCCCGCCGAGATCTCCGGTGTGGCTCGCCGGCGGCCCTGAGGACCTCCTAGCCTGACGGCCCCCGGCCGCAATCCGTTGCTCCTCACTCGGATCGGACGATCGGTGTTCGTGTCCGGCGACGGACCGCACTCCCGGTGACGAGCCAGGCGCCGAAGAACGTTGCGGTCAGTACGGCGGACCCGACGCTCTCCGCGGTGCCTGCTACCAGTCCGCCGAAGATCATCAGCACCGGCGGGACCCAGCCGGCGACCAGCAGTGACGTGATAGTCCGGGCTGGTAGTTGACCGGACTGCCGGACTGCCAGGGCGAGGATCGTGGCGGCGATGGGCAGGGTGACGATCCCGAAGGCCATGCTGCCAACGGGCAGAATCGCGAAGCCCCCGAGTGTCTCCTCGTCCAGACCGAGCATCGCGCCGATGGCCACGCCGCCGAAGAACCCGGCTGGACCGAGCAGGGCGAGCGTGGTCCACCACCCCCCGATGGTGAGCATCCGTGTTGGCTGCTCGTGCACCCGCAGCACGGCATGGGCGCAGATGGCGAGCAGGGTGAAGGCCACGGCCATCGCGAGCGGGAACAGCCCGGTCCGGATGTCACCGCCCTGGTTCGTCGCGAAACCGACGGTCGCCGCCGCGAGGGCGGCGATCGGTGCAAGCGGCCCCACCCGCAGGATCGCGCTGTCCCAGGAGCGAGCTGGGACGCTCCTGACGTCACTGTCCACGGCGTGTCTCCTTGGGATTGGTCACGATGGCTTCGAGGTGGTCGGCTGCGGTCGCGGGGCCGTCCTCTTGGTGGAGTCGTTGTGCCAGGCGGGACGCGGCCGCCGCGCACGATTCGTGGAGCACCTCGCCCAGGGCGTCGGCCAGGCGTGACGGGCTGCGGCGGCGGAACGGCAGCGCCGTGCCCACGCCCAACTGCCGGATGCGCGTGGCGTGGCTGACTTGGTCGAACCCCATCGGCAGGGCGAGCTGTGGGACCCCGGCGTGCAGCGCCGCTGCGGTCGAGCCGTGCCCACCGGCGTGCACCACGGCCCGGCACCGCGGGAGCACGTCCGTCAGCGGCGCGAACGTCCAGACGTCGTCACGGCCCGCCAGCGCGTGGCGGTTGCGGTCGTTGCCGACGAGCAGCAGGGGCCGATGACCGCAGGCCTCGACGGTGGCTGCGGCCTGCGCGAACGCGTCGCCGGCGTTGGTCGCTGCAGACGTCCCGAACGTGACGAGCACCGGCGCGGGGCCGGCGTCGAGGTACGCCGTCAGCGCCTCGGGCAGTGGGTCCCCACCTCCGTCCCAGACGGTGAAGCCGGTCGTCACGACCTGATCGGGCCAGTCCGCCGGACGTGGCCAGTAGTGCTCGGAGCTCAGCAGCAGGGTCCGTCGGGCAGGCGGCCACCCGAAGCCCACGTTGCCGGTCACAGGCTTGAGGCCGCGCGTCGCGCGCAAGCGATTGATCTCGCGGTCGTACATCATCCGACCGGCCATGGCGCGTCCGATCCGCCAGCCCAGCCGGTTGAGGCGTCGAAAATTGCCGTTGGTCGGCAGGGTCGGTGGTGGCTGCTCGGCGGACGGGATCATCATCGGGAACAGGTGGCCGACGACGATCGGCGTGGCGGACCGGGCGGCGGCTATCTCGGTCAGCCAGTACAGGCTCGGGTGGACGAACCAGAGGCCCGGCGCGATGTCGTCGAGGACCTTGAGGATGTCCTTCGCGGGGTCCACGCACAGCTGCCGGACCCACAGGTCGGCTGCCGCGCGCATGCCCAGCGGCGAGTCCGCCCGATCCAGCACCGCGCCGTGGTCGGCCAGTTCACGCGGGGAGAAGTCCGTGCCGAGATGGCGCAGCTCGTGTGCCTCGCCGTCGAGGACGTCGTGGAAGCCTCGCGGGACCGCGAGCGTCACGCGGTGGCCGCGGCCGGCGAGCTCCTCGGCCACCGGGACGTACGGCATGACGTCGCCCCAGTAGCCGGCGCTCACGATGGCGACGTGTGCCATGCATCCTCCGGACGTCAG
>CAZTXD010000170.1:4829-6373 GCA_964617995.1 uncultured Acidimicrobiaceae bacterium | reverse complement strand
TCGTCCTGGTCGATGTCGTGCTCGTGGGCGTAGGCGGCCCACGCCTCGCGTGGATGGGTGTCCCGTCCCGGCACCTCGCCGACGAGCGGGTTGTCACGGAACGCCGGGTCCTCGAGCAGGGTGTGGGCGACGTCGATGCGGAATCCGTCCACGCCGCGCTCGAACCATGTCCGGAGCGTGTCGAGGAACTCCTCGTGGACGGCTGGGTTGCGCCAATTCAGGTCGGGCTGCGCGGGGAGGTACAGGTGCATCCAGTACTGGCCGGTCGCCTCGTCGAGGGTCCAAGCGGGACCGCCGAAGCGCTGCAGCCAGTTGTTGGGCGGGCCGCCGTCAGGGCCTGGGTCACGCCAGACGTACCACTCCCGGTGCGGCGCGTCGCGTGAGGACCGGGCGTCGACGAACCACGGGTGCTGGTCGGAGGTGTGGTTCGGGACGATGTCCATCACCACGCGTAGCCCACGCGCATGGGCATCGTCGAGCAGCTGTTCCAGCGCCACCAGCCCGCCGTAGTCGTCGCGGACGCTGCGGTAGTCGGCGACGTCGTAGCCGTGGTCCGCGTCGGGGGAGGGGTAGATCGGTGTGAGCCAGAGCACGTCGACGCCGAGCGCGACAAGGTGGTCGAGTCGCTGGCGGACCCCGTCGAGATCACCGAGGCCGTCGCCGTCGCTGTCGCTGAACGACCGGACGTAGACCTCGTACCCGACGGCGTCGTGGATCCATTGCGGCTCAACCACCTGCGATCCCGCTCCTCGCGCGTTCGAGGAGCTCTTGCACGACGAGCCCTCGTGCCGCGTCGACCTCGATGGGCCCGCCCGTCCGGACGGCGTGTGCGAACTCCGACAGCGCCGTCTGTGCGGCCGCGATCGCTGCCTCCGGCGCGGGCCGGTCGTGGACGAAGGTGTGTTGCCGGTCGTACGCCTCGAGCCGCCAGACGGAGTCCTCGGCCGCGGCCGAGATGGACAGCAGGATCTGCGAGACCGCGCCAGTCTCATGCCGGCAGGTGATGGCGACCAGCCCGTCCCGGCCGGCCTCGGACGTGATGTCAACGACGGACCCAGCGCACGCCTCGACCAGGTCGAGCGCGTGCGGCCCGACGTCCAGCAGCGCGCCTTCGGCGACCCGCCACGGCGTGGCGAACGGACCACCCGGCAGGGCAGCGCCGCTGAGCATGGTCATCGACACGCCGAGGAGGTCGGTGGCGTGGCAGGTCTCGATGAACGCGCGGCTCACGGGGTTGTAGCGGGCCGTGAGGAACACCTGCGACCGGACGCTGGTGCGCTCGATGACGTCCGCGAGGCCACGTGCCTGGTCGAGCGTGAGCCCGAGCGGCTTGTCGAGCAGCAGGTGGCAGCCAGCCTCCGCGGCCCGGGTCGCGAGCGTGGCCTGCACGTTCGGCGGCACGCAGAACAGGACCGCCTCGACCGCGTCGAACAGCGCGTCGAGGTCGTCGAACGGACGTGAGCCGCACTGCTCGGCGAGCTCCTCGGCCTGTTCGGTCCGGCGCGCCCACACACCGACGAGGTCGCACGCGTCGTTGGCAGCGA
>CAZTXD010000170.1:0-4729 GCA_964617995.1 uncultured Acidimicrobiaceae bacterium | reverse complement strand
TGTTCGGTCCGGCGCGCCCACACACCGACGAGGTCGCACGCGTCGTTGGCAGCGACGGAGGGCCCCATGAGCAACCGTGCCCACGGGCCCGCGCCAACGATGCCGACTCGCAGCGGGTGGCTCATCGCTGCCGTCCGTCCGACGATGCGTAGGTGGCGATCTCGAGCCGGTCGAGGTCGAGGTCGGGCGGCAGTCCCTCGAGGTGGATCGCCACCTCCTCCCCATCGACGAGGTCGAGGTAGTTGCGGTCGAACACGACGCCAGGGACCGGGGCGCTGACGCGGGCGAGGTAGCTGTAGCCAGACGAGCGCAGCGTGATCGTGGCGGTCGTCGCACCTGTCCGCGAGCGGGTGGCCGTGACCGTCCCGTCGAGCGGGAGGTCCTTGAGCGGGGCGAGGAAAGCGCGGTTGGCCGGCACGCGACCGTTGGCCTCGAGCACGCGAGCGACGTTGTCGGCGGGCGGGCGCGGCCCCTGCCACACGGCCGATGACGACCCGGGTTCTGCCGTCACTTCGAGCCGCTCCGACGTCACCGGCTGCCCGTCGATCGGCCCGACGTGGACGTCGAGCGTCAGATCCACGGCGGTGCGGGCGCTCGACGTGACCCACAGCTCCAGCGCATCGTCGCTCGCTCGGAACGTGGCGATCACCGGCTCGTACGCACGCTGTAGGAACCAGTACGCGGCCTTGCCGACGAGGTCGTAATCGATGACCGACCAGCTGATCCCGGGCCAGCAGTCGTTGAGCTGCCAGACCAGCGTGCCGCTGCAGTCGGGCTGCCGGCGCCGGTAGTGCTCGACGCCGAACTTCAGCCCCTCTGCCTGCACGGCCATCGAGCGGTCGACGTACTGCCGCAGGGTCGTCGGCTCACCGGTCTCGACCTGCATGAGGGCCCACCCCTTGTCCTTGGGGTTGTCCTTGTTGCGGTGGTCGACCGCGGCGCTCCGCAGGTCCAGCGTCCCGGGTGCGGTCCAGCGTCTGAGCGTCGCGAGCTCCGGTGAGGCGTGGATGCCGAACTCGCTGATGAAGCGACCGGTGTCGAGCGCGTAGCGGCGGAAGTGCCGGGACTCGCCCGGTGTGGCGTCCTGACGGTCGTCGGCCACCCCGACGTCGCCCCCGTGCCAGACCTCCCACGCGTGGCGGTCCCCGTCGGCGACACCGTTGACCAGACCGACCTCGCCCCACGGGCTGCCCGGCCAGTACAGCGACCGGGGCGCGTGCTCGCTCATCACGGTCGGCAGCAACTGGTGGAAGAACCGCCAGCCCCAAGCCGGCTCGGGGTCCAGCGTCCCGGTCGTGAGCTCATGGATGCCCTGCACCTCGTTGTTGCCCGCCCACAGCGCGAGGGAGGCGTGGCCGCGCAGGCGACGGACCTGGTGGACCGCCTCCTGCTCGACCTCGGCCCAGAGGTCGGGGTCGTCGTCGGGGTAGTCCCAGCAGGCGAACATGAAGTCCTGCCACACGAGCACACCCTGCTCGTCGCACGCGTCGTAGAACACGTCGGGCCCGTAGAGGCCGCCGCCCCACATCCGGATCATCGTCATCTGGCCACGGCGGGCCATCGCGACAAGGTCGACGTACGTGTCGTCGGGCACCGAGCCGATCATCAGGGACGGCGGTACCCAGCAGGCACCCCGCTGAAACGTGCCGACGCCGTTCAGGACCAGCCGGAATCGGCTCCCCTTTCGGTCGGGATCCGGCGTCCGGTCGAGCTCGATCGTGCGCACACCGACGCGCCGCCGGTCCTCGTCGAGCACCGCACCGTCGTCCGCGAGGAGGCGCACGGCGAGGTCGTACAGCGGCTGGCCACCGAGGTCGTGGGTCCACCACGGTTGCACGTCGTCGAGGTCGAAGGAGACGACAGCGCTCGCACCGGGCGTGTCGATCGACCGCGTCCACCTCCGGCCGTCGGGTCCGGTGAACGTCACTTCCAGCGCGGCCGGCGCGCCGGCGAAGGTGTCGACCTCCACGCGCACCTCCACGGTTGCCGTGGCTGCGTCGAGGTCCAGCGCGGTGGTCTGAGTGTCGACGCCGAGGAGCGCAGCGGTGCGCTGGCGGACCAGCCACACCTGGCCCTGGAGCCCGACTGAAGGCAGCCGGGCGGCGAAGTCCCAGCCCCACGAGCACGTGGCCTTGCGGATCCGCGAGCGGGCGAGCTGCAGCGTGATCGCGTCGATGTCGGGCGGCTCACGGTAAAGCCCGAGTCGGCCCGTGCGCTCGACGAGACGCTCGAGCGTCCCGGTTGCCTCCTCGTCCCTGACCAGTCCGGCGAGCGTCGGCGTGAACACGACCTCGACGGGCAGTGGCACGTCGCCGACCGCGGCCACCGGGACCGTGATGTCGTACACGGCCGGACGGTGCTGGTTGCGGTGCGTACCGAGGTGCTCGCCGCCGAGCTGCACCGTCGCGACGCCGTCCAGCGCGTCGAAGCGAAGGAGGAGCCGCTCGTCGTCACCGATGTCGCCCGGTGTCGTGAGTGTCGAGTGGTAGCGCCACGTCCGGTCCTCGACCCACGCGGCGGCGAGCTCGTTGTCGTCCACGTACGGATGGCAGAGCACGCTGGCAGCGACAAGGCTCTCGTGGACGCCGCCCGGCACCACGGCCACCACGTCGGTGACCTCGCCGCCGTCGGACAGCCGCCAGCCGTCCACGGCGGACTGCCGGTGGGCGGCGGCGAGGTCACGCACGTCGGTCATCGTCGGTGTTCGGGGCGGGTCCGCTCAATCAGCGGCTGACCCGGGCGCCGTCCACCTGCTCGAGGAAGCGCAGGGCCGCCGTGTTGGCCTCGTCCTTGTAGGCGACGAAGTAGTTGTGGCCCGCGCCCTCGAAGGTGACCATCTCGGCGTCCGGCAGGAGTTCAGAGAGCGTGACGCCGGCCTCGTAGGGGACCGCCCTGTCCTCGGTGCCGTGCAGCACCAGCGCCGGGACCTCCATCGCGCGGACGTCGTCCGGATCGATCGAGTAGCGGGTGACTGCGCGGGTCTGCATGACGGCGGTCCTGTCGGGGCACACGTTGCGGCTGAGCTGTTCCACGTCGTGGTCGATCTCGGGCTGCTTCGCCGCGGTGCCGTACGGGTGCTCGTTCGGCTCGGCCACCTTCTCGACCAGCTTCCTGACCCAGGGCGGCGGGAGGTACAGCAGCGGGCGCAAGTACACTGGCATGCCCTGCACGTCGGGCGTCTTCGCCATCGTGCAGCCGAGCAGCAGCGACCTCACACGCTCCGGCATCGTGCGGCCCATCTCGAGCGCGATGCCGCCACCCATGGACGCGCCGTAGACGTGGGCCCGGTCGACACCGGCAGCGTCGAGCACGGCGCCCGCGTCGCGGACCATGCCCTCGACGCTGAGGCGGCCGGTAAGGGTGCTCCGCCCTGTGCCGCGGTTGTCGAACCAGATGAGACGGTGGTGCTGCGACAGGTCGTCGAGCACCGGATACCACATGTGGGAGTCGTAGGAGTGACCCATGATCAGAAGGATCGGGCTGCCGGAGCCGCGCTCGTCCCAGTGGATGGTGCCTCCCTCGACATCGACGAAGGGCATCGGAGTTCCTCTCAGGTCAGCATGCGCTGTGCGTAGGCGGCGTAGACGTCGACCACGTGGTCGGCCGTCATGCCGAGTTCGGGGGTCCACCAGTCGGCGACCGCGACGCCGATCACCGCAATCGTGCGGATCGCGAGCTCGGTGTCGAGGGGCTGGAAGTCGCCGCGATCGATGCCGCGCGCGATCACGTCGCGGAGCATCGCACCGCAGTCGGTCACGAGCAGACCGATGACCTCGGTCTGCTCGGGAGAGAGGTGCGCCATGTTGCGGTTGATGACGCGAGCCAGGGCCGGGTACGTGAGGTGCGTGCGCACGTGCGCACGCACGAGTGCGTCCACCTGTGCGGCTGGGGCCGTCCCGGCTTCCAGCAGGGCTGCGCGCAACTCATCGCGCAGCGCCTCGTGCCCGATGCGCATCAGCCGGTACAGCAGCTCCTGCTTCGAGGACACGTGGGCGTAGATCGCCGTCGGGTGCTGCCCGAGTTCGCGGGAGATGTCGCGAACCGACACGCCGTCGTAACCGCGTTCGCCGAAGAGCGTTAGCGCTACTTGGAACAGCCGATAACGAGCAGGAGACAGCCCCTCCGACTGCGGGAGGGGCGTCAGGGCAGCGATCGGGATGGTGTCCATGCGCGACAGCGTAGCAGGCATCAACGATCGTTTATAGGAGAACCTTGATGGGTTCGCAGATATGTCTCTTTACCCATGATCGTTTGACATCCCCTCGAATCTACTGCACGCTGCGTCGCGGCGATCGTATCAACGGTCGTTCATATTGCGGGAGCTGGAAGATGATGAGGGCTCGTCCCTATGCGCTTGTCCTCGCCCTGAGCCTGGTGCTCGGTGCCTGCGGGACGCGGCTGTCCGAGGCCGACCAGGCCCAGTTGCTGGCCGGCAACGGGCCCGTGGACGGAACGGCTGCGGGCGTCACCACCGACGTGGCCGACGTGACCGGGCCGAACGTGACCGACGAGGTCGGTGGGGGTGACGACACGTCGATCCAGGCTTCCGACGTTCCCGTCGCGACCGAGACCTCGGGCGCGGACGTCAGGACCGATGCACCGGCTGCCGATCCCACGGGCAGCCCCGGGACGGTCGCAGGGTCGGGCGTCGACTACAGCACGCGAGCGAGCGGAGACCCGGTTCAGGTCGGCTACATGTACATCTCGGACCTGGACGGCTTCGCCGAGA
>CAZTXD010000169.1:0-6406 GCA_964617995.1 uncultured Acidimicrobiaceae bacterium | reverse complement strand
CAGTCAGCTCTCGTCGGCACGTGTCACAGCTCTCAGGCACAATGGTCCCTCGAGCGACCACGAGGCATCTATGAGCATCTCCAAGACCCGCGGCCTGCTGTATCAGGTGGCCCGCTTCCTGGGCGACGTCCAGGCGGCCCGCAAGGGCCGGGTGGGTCGGCGGGTGGCTCGGCGGATCGCCGGCCGCTCCACCGGGAGGGCATTGCGCAAGCTGTTCAAGTGATGAATCCCATCGGTGCCCGGCCCGGCGACGACAGTGCGGGGATCATCCCCGGCGGATGCTGCCTGCACCCTGGTTCCGCGACCAGCGGCTGAGAACATCCCTGGCCCTCTGACCCTGTTGGTGGGGGACGAACAGGTGGTCGTGATGGAACCCGGCGACGACGTTGCAGCTCAGGCCGGCCTCCGCCAGCTTCCCGGCCACGGCCGCGGTCAACCCGACGGCGGCGAGGGACGAATGGACGCGCAGGGTGATCATCGCTGCCACGTAGTCGTAATCGAGACCGATGCGGTCGGCCTGGTCCTGTTCGAGCACCAGGGTGGTGCCCTCGTCCTCACGCACAGTCACGACAGGGTCGACGCCGGGGGGCACGACCGCAACGGTTGTGAACACGTACCGGCCCGGTCGCAGCTCGGGAGAGAGGTCGGCGAGCAGAGAGGCGAGATCGTTGTCACCCAACATGGCGCCATCCTACGGAACGGACCGGTCCTTTTCGCGCACGGAATGCGCGCTATGGCGCGCATTCCGTGCGCGAAAACGGGTCAGCTCGCCAACGGGGCGGCGGCCGTTTGGAGCCGGGACAGGAGGCGGCACTCGGAGTCGGTGATCTCGCCCAGCTCTCGCATGAGGCGGGAGGCATCCTGTCCGTCCCACTCGAACCCCGCCAAAGCGACCGTGCGGTTGAGCAGGGCCCGGGCAAAGCCGTCGCGCACGCTCCCATAGCGGTGGAGAGCTTCGGATTCGCGGGTCGGGTCCCGGAGGGACAGATCGACTGCGGCGGCGCACAGCTCGGCATCGCGCAAGGCGTCTGAGATACCGTGAGCTGAGATCGGGTCCTCCGTGAAACCGGCGTCGCCCACCAGCGACCATCCCGGCCCGCCCGCAGCACGCAACACGTTGGGAACGCCCTTGGCGCGGTGCAGACGACCCACACGCTGGGCTGGTGACACTGCTTCTGCCATGTCGGGCGCAACCCGGCGGAGTGTCTCCATCAGATAACGCTTCCCATCATCGATGGCCTCGTCGGTGGGTCCCCCGACGAAGACCAGCGTGAGCCCGTCGTTGGTCGGGACATATCCCACGTTGCGTCTGTCGACGAAGCGGAACTCGTAACCGGCGGCACCGATCCCCTCGTAGTAGCCGTACACCACCGAGTTGGTGGGCGGGCGATGAACCAGCTCAGGGGCTCCCACCGACCTGGCCACCCTGGACCGGGTGCCGTCGGCGCCGACCACGAGGCGCGCACCGATCCGGAGCTCCCCGTCCGAACCGGCACGGGCGATCACTCCATCCACGCGTCCTTCGCCGTCGCGGGTCACGTCGGTCATGGTGACACCGGTCCGGAACTCGGCCCCCGCTTCCGTCGCCGCCTCCAGCAGCACGGTGTCGAGGACCGTCCTGCGGGGGGCGTAGTAGGTGTCGACGCCACACCTGTCCGCCACCGGGAACGAGATGCGTTCCTGATCGAAGACCAGATCGACATGGTCGATGGGAGGGGTGCCAGCCTCCACGATCCGCTCCAGGAGACCTGCCCGCAGCAGCTGGAGCACACCCGTGCGCATGAGGGCGTGGGTGGAGGTGACGTCGGCGGGCGGTCCGGCCCGGTCGATGATGAGCACGTCATGGCCGGCCCGGGCCAGGTGCAGTGCAGTGGCCGAGCCTGCTACTCGAGCGCCCACCACGACGACATCGTGACGGTCCGTCATCGGGCTCTCCCCGTGAGGTGCCGGAGCCCCGAAGGGGGCCCCGGCACGGCAGCGGCGCTCATGTCTCGACGTTCACCGACACCGAGGTGCCGTTCGTCAGCATGTCGAAGACCGCCGAGCGAGCGATCGAGCGCTCGACGACTCGCCGGAGGTCCTCGGCCGAGGCGTCACCCTCGATGCGCAGGCTGACCTCGATTCCCTGGTAGCCGTTTCGCACCGACTCGTCGATCCCCAACAGGCCGACGAGATCGATGTCGCCCGTCACAGTGGACTCGACCCTGTGCAGGTCGATGCCCCGGGCGGCGGCGATGTTGCCGATTCCGGAGGTTATGCAGGCAGCCAGGGCGTGCAGGAGCTGCTCGGCGGCGCTGGGTGCGTTGTCGGCCCCCACCAACACCTCCGGGTGGTCGGCTTCGAAGGTGTGGGGCTCGTTGTGGGCCAGCTCCTGGCCGAGGCCGAAGAACCCGTGGATGGTGCTGCGGCTGTGGGTTCCCGACACCCACTCGTTGGTCGCCCGGAACTGCCACCTGGCAGCTTCGGGTTGGGCCTTGACGGCGTCGAGGGCCCCGAAGAGAGCTCCGGTGTCGACACCGTTCCTGATCCCGGTCGTTGTCATGGTTCCTTCCTTTCTCGTCTCGGTCGGGGGGCAGGCATCGGTCATTCGTTCATCAGGACCTCCTTGGTCGGCCGATCGACCGATAAGAGGGGCACCGGGATTCGCTGATACATGTCGTTCATCTCCTCAGGTCAGATCAGCTCGGCTATGAGCGCGGCAGCTCGGATCGCTCCGTCGGTCTCCACCGCCCGGTAGTCGACGGGACGGGCCATCTCCTCGGACATGGCGGCCGCTATGTCCTCGGGACCGGAGGCGTCGAAGTCCATGTGCCGACCGGCCTGGTAGCGCTCGAGGCGATGGCGCACATGGCGGTTCTGCTCGAAGTGGTTGCGAAGCGGGAAGTAGAGGAAGGGCCGCCGGGCGGCCGTGAGCTCCATCGTTGTCGTGAGGCCTCCCTGGACGATGGCCAGGTCGCACACCGAGAGATGGCGGTGGAGACGGGGAACGTAGCCCACGACCTCGACCCCGTCGGGTACCGACAGCGATTCGGGAGCGATCCGGGGCCCGGCCACCGCCACCATCCTCAGGTCGGGGATCTCCTTGCGGGCATAGGGATAGGCTTCCAGCACCCGCTCCAGCAGGGCGCGTCCCACCCCGGAGCCACCCACCGTGACGAGACACACCCGCTGGTCGTCCCGATAACCGAGCTCCTGTCGCCGCGCCGCCATCTCGTCCTCCGAGGGTGGTGTGAACCCGGTGACATAACCCGAGAAGGCGAAATGCTCGAGAGTCCAGTCTCGGATACCCGGTAGGTCGGGACCGAACGTGTCCGCAACGATGTCGTCGGGGTTGCCCACGAAGATCGCCCGGTCCCGTAACCGGGGGAACCGGGCGACGTGCTCGATCATCTCGGCGTTGTAGTCGGCAGTGAGGAACGCCTCCCGCTCTCCCCCGTCGGGCATGGGGAGGTAACCGACGAAGTCGGTCATCCACACGTGTGAGCCGCGCTTGAGCTCGGGGTTCTCGTGCCAGAAGTGGTCGATGTCCCAGGCCTCATCGGCGATCACGAGGTCGTAGGAGCCGTCCTCGACCACCTCCTGGAACACCATGAAGTTGGCCACGAGGATCTCGTCCATCCGGCGCAATGCCTGAAAGACGTTGAGGTCGTGTCCGGCTGCCTCGGAGGCGACGTGGGCCGACTCGCTGGCCAACCACCGGCTGGCGGGATGGATGCTGTGGCCCTCCGCCTCCAGCACCGCGGTGACCGGTGGCTGCGCCAACCACTCCACCTCCAGGTCGGGCGCCGCCTCTGCCAGCTCCTCGGCGATGGCGATGTCACGGCGGGCGTGGCCGAGCCCGATCGGCGACGAGACGTAGAGGGCGCGTCGGCGGCGTCTCAGGCCCCGCGTCCAGGTGCGTGACTGCATGGTCGTGCCTCCGATCTCATCGACGAAAGAGCGGACAAGGCGGTTCACCTTCACGGGCTCCCTCCCCGGGACGAGATGCCCGGAACCTTCGAGCAGGACCAGGCGTCCACCCGTCAGCTCCGCCACCCGTTCTCCCCGGCTGGGCATCTGGCACCGATCCTCGGTCCCGTGGATGACCAGCACCGGACAGGTGATCGACCGACACAAGCGTTCGGACGCCTCTACTGACAGGTCGTCGGGACCGGTGGCTTCCTGGTCGGCGATCATGACCTCGGGGATGGTTTCGAGCGCCCACCCGACCATGTCTTCGATCTGTTTGCTCGAGTGCGGCTCCACCGCCAGCTCCCCGAAGAAGAACCGAATCCAGTCGGGATATCCCCCGCGGCGCCAGTAGGCGGGGTTGCACATGAGCCATCCATCCGGGTCATCGGGATCGTCGCTCCACTTCTCGCCGATCTCCTGGTAGCGGAGATTGGGATCACCCAGTAATGGGATGCCCGGCGAGATCGCCACCACACCGGCGACCCGGTCGGGGTGGCTCACCGCGGCCAGGAACGACCAGTAGACGGCCTGGCAGTGAGCTACGAGGATCGCCTCTTCTGCCTCGACGGCATCGAGAATCGCCAGCATGTCGGCCACCGTCTCCTCCGGCGCGTAGGCAGCGGGATCGGTGGGCCGATGGGAACGCCCATTGCCGCGGGGATCGAAGGTGACCACCCGGTAGTGGCGGGCCAGGTAATGGATCTGACCCTTCCAGGAACGGGAGTGGGTGATGGGTCCCGACGGCGCCAGCATCAGAGTGGGCGTGCCCTGTCCGTGGACCTCATAGCCCACGGCGACATCGCCTCTCTCCACGAAGCCCTCTGTGTCGGGTGGTCGAGCCCTCATGAGGCCTCCGCCTCCCCGCAGCCGACCCGGCGGGCAAAGTCGCCGATGGCTCGGTTGACGACCACCGGGTCCCGGGCATGGGGGAGGTGGCCTCCCCCCTCGATCGACAGCAATGACCCTCCGGTGACCTCGGCCAGAGCCACTCCGGCGTCGTGCGTCAGGACCCGGTCGTCGGTGCCGTGGATCACCAGCACCGGGCATCGGATGGCCGCAAGAGTGGCTCGCTCGTCGTCACCGGCGATGTAGGTGGTCAGCTTGGTGGCGATCAGGGTCTCGGCGTCGGTCTCGAGTGCCCAACCGACAGCGTCCTCCCGCTGCTTGGTGGAGTGGGGTTCGGAGAAGATCTGGGCGAAGAACCACTCCGCGAACTCTCCGTAGTGGCGTCGCCAGTAGTGCTTGTTGTACTTCGCCCATCCCTCGGAGGTGTCCAACTCTTCACCCCAGGGATGGACGGTGCGCCCGGGATAGTTCGGGACGATCGAGGTGGAGCTGCCTATCAACACTGCGCCGGCGACTCTGTCGGGATACAGCCCGGCCAGCATCGCCGCCCAGTGGCCGCCCAGCGACACGCCGGCCACCACCGCCCGCTTGGTGCCGGTGGCGTCGAGAACGGCAACGGCGTCGGCGATGAACTCCCTATCGGCGTAGGCGGCGGGATCGGCGGGACGATCCGAGCGTCCGTTGCCGCGGCCGTCGAAGGTGATCACCCGGAAGTGGCGGGCCAGGAAGTGGATCTGGAGCTTCCAATGCCGGGAGTGGATGATCGACCAGGTCGGCATGAGCAGGATGGTCGGGCCCACGTTCTCGTAGAGGTCGAAGACGACTCTCACTCCGTCACGGGCGATAGTGCCCTCATGGTCAGGATGGCGGGCCCTCACCAGGATCCTCCACCCGCCGGATGACCTCGCCCACCGACCTCAGGGCGCGACGGGTGGCCTCGTCCTCGAAGTCCAGCAGAATCAACGCCTCCGCTCCCAGGAAGGCCGCGCCCACCAGCGTGGCCACGTCGACCGGCTCCAGGGCGGCGACGTTGCCGAGCCTCTCCATGGCCGAATCGGCCACCTCCCGAAGGAGCTGGTACCAGCCGTTCAGGTAGTCGCGAACGGCGGCGGCGATCTCGGGGTTGGACCAGCCGGCGGCGATCATCTCCTGGAGGACCCGGACGTATCCCGACTCCAGGTCGTCGTCGAGGAAGTCGCAGGCTTGCTGCCACTGCTTCCACAGGGGCTCGTCCGATGCGTACATCTTCGTCTGACGCTCGAGCAGCCGCCGGTTCTCCTCGGCCAGCACCTCCAGGACCAGGTTCTGCTTGGATCCGAAGTGGTAGTGGATCTGGCTGAGTGGAACCCCTGCCCGGTCGGCTATGCCCCGCGTCGACAGCTGGGCATACCCCGCGTCGAGGAGGGCCTCCTTCGCCGCGGCCAGGACCCCGGCCTTGGTGGTGATCGAAGATGTCACGGCTGTCCCTCATGGTGGATCGTTCGGTCGCTCGACCGAAGAATCTAACCGACCGGAACCCCCGCCGTCAAGGGGGGGGTTGACCCGGCGCCGGCTTTCCTTGGATGCCGACGAACGGTGTTCCCCTTCTTTGGACCCTGACGAACGGATA
>CAZTXD010000168.1:0-6418 GCA_964617995.1 uncultured Acidimicrobiaceae bacterium | reverse complement strand
CGACCCCGGTCATCTGCGGATGGATGGCGCAGAAGTAGGTGTACTCGCCCGGCTCCTCGAACGTGAACGAGGAGCTGTCACCCGGTGAGAGGGATCGGTTGAAGGCGTCGTTGTCGGCCGTCCACGTGTGAGGCAGGCTGTCGTTGTTGACCACCTCGACGGTGTCGCCGACGCTCACCGTGATGGGCGCCCCGAAGGACAGGCCGGCGATGCTGATGGTGGCGTCGGCTTCGGAGGGATCCTCCGCCTCGGTCGTCTCCGGAGCCGCCGTCGTCTCGGGAGCGGCGGTCGTCTCGGGAGCCGCCGTCGTGGGGGTCTCCGACTCGGCCGCAGTGGTGGTGGTCGGTTCCTCGGCGCCGTTGCAGGCGGCGACGAGGAGAGCGAGCGCGGCGAAGATCAGGGTCTTTCTCACGGTTTCTCTTTCATCGGTGGCTTCCCCTGTTTAGTACGCAAGCGACGGGGAACCGGTTCGGAACCGCCCCGCCTACCCTGGGCTGCATGGCGGATGAAACGATCAAACCAGAAGTCGTCGCAGACGACGCCGAGGCAGACGAACAGCGAGGAAGGGAGGCCATCAGCCATCCCACCAAGCTGATACGCATCGCCTCGATGACCCGGGCCATGCTCGACGAGGTTCGGCAGGCACCAGTCGACGACAAGGGCCGGGCCCGGCTGGCGGAGGCCCATCGCCAATCCGTGGAGGAGTTGCGGGAGGTCCTGTCCGAGGAGCTGCTGGACGAGTTCGACCAGGTGATGGTGCCGCTGGAGGACAAAGGCTCCAGCGAAGCCGAGATCCGTATCGCCCAGGCCCAGCTCATCGGCTGGCTGGAGGGGCTGTTCCACGGCATCCAGGCGAGCCTGTTCACCCAGCAGGTCGCCGCCCAGAACCAGCTCGCCGAGATGCAAAAGCGCGCGTTGGGCCGCCCCAAGCAGCAATCGGACGACGGGTCGGGCATGTATCTGTGAGGGCCGTCACCTGAGGATGGCGACTACCACACCCAACAGCACACACACCACCCCGATGGCGACCACCCGGATGGGCGTGAGCGTTCCCGGGAGCCTGACCGCCACCGAGCTGTCGGCGTAGCCGATCGCCCCCACCACCAGGGCCGCCACTCCCACGGCGAAGAGGAGGCCGAGGACGACGCTGGGGATGAAGATGATCGCCAGCAGGAACACGCCGATGCCGATCCACAGCGGCGGCCCGCTGGGAAGCATCGACACGAGTTCCTTCACCTCGTCGGCGACCGAGCTCACCTCCCGGCTCACGTCCTCTTTGATCTCCTCGCCCAGGGTCGGGCCCTCGTCGGGCTTGCGGAACGCCTCGTGGGTGGGCACCCTCCGGGCCCGCCCCTCCCCGCGCCGGTAGGGGGCCGTCTCCGCCAGGAAGCTCTGGTGCTCGCGCAGGGTGAGGATCAGCTCCTCTTCGTCGGCGCGGAACAGGACGCTGGTGGCGTCCCGCTCCTCGATCACCACCTGATACAGCTTCCACTCGCCCAGCTCCGTCCTGCCCGATTGCAGCCGGATGGTGCCCTTGTCCACGTGCACCGTCGCCGGCATCGTGGCGGGGTGATTCAGGTGCTGCATCTCGCCGAAGAACACAGGCATGTGCCCATGATCGCAGCCATCGCCGCGATGGGAAGGCATCTCGACCGAATGTCTCCACAACCCGAACCATCACGCCGGATGCGCCTGTGGAGTGGCTCGCGGTCGACAGTCGCACCGTCGAGCGCCACTTGTCCAACATCTACCCCTGGCTCGGACTATCCGGTGGGACGGCACCCGCGGCGGCAGCTGCGCGTTTTCATTCTCTGTAGCAGGGATGGGTGGTGAGCACGGTCACCGGCCGGAGATCGGCGCCCACCACGGATGTCGGGGAATGTTCTATCCCGTACCGTTGGCTCTCTGAGATCCACGAGAGGCGTGGCGAAGGGCATTTGAGGAGAGTGTTGTGATGCCAGGACCCAGTACATCGACACAGAGCACCTGACTCACTCGCAGCAGGTGCGGCTGACGGGTACCGGTGCTGGTGTGGCCGACCCCGAAGATCGGCGTATCGAAGTCACGGTGCTCATGCCCAAGCACCACCTGGCCAGCGTGAAAGTGGTCTTGAAGGGTATGACGGACCTCCTCCATACGATCCGGTTCCCGGAGAGGTGGAGGGTCGTCCACACGATCTGGACTCTCGAAGGTGGAGTCATCGCCAACGCCACCACCGACGTCTGAGATGACCGGCCGTAATCGTGCGGGTGCGTGGTCTCGGAGACGAGGTCCTCGAGGGTGCGCCGCAGGTGGTATCACCTGGACCCAAGAGACTTCCGACTTCCGACTTCCTAGCCGAGCAGGGCTTGCTCGTAGGCGGCCTGGACCTGCTCGGACGGCTCGACCCCCAGCTCGTGGCGGAGGAGGCGCTCGCACTCGGCGAACGCCCGCAGCGCCTCGGCCCGGTTTCCCCGGGCCAGGTGGGCCCGGATGAGCCGCTCGTGGCTGGTCTCCCGGAAGGCGTCGACCGCCAGCAGTTGCCGGGCAGCGACCACCGCCTGGGCGGGATCGTCTAGGGCCATCCACACGTCGACGGTCGCCTCGAATGCCCGCACCAACCTCTCGTGGATAACCCGTCGCTGATCGTCGACCCACCCCAACTCGACGCCTTCCAGGAAGGGGCGTCCCAGGATCGACGTGGCCACCGCCGCCGACGGCCAGGCCTCGCGGGGCCGGCCCCTCCGCAAGGCACCCTCGGCGCGGTCGAGGGCGCCGGTGGCCGCCTCCAGGTCGATCCACACATCGGCCGCCCGCCGCAGTTCCACCGCCCCCATACCCGAGACGAGCAGATCCCGGCCCACTCCGGCGGCGCCGAAGGAACCACGCACCTTCGACAGCAGCGGGTTGAGCGAACGCTCATACCCATCCGGGGGCTCACCGTCCCAGAGGACCTCGGCCAGGCGGAGGCGGGCCACCGGGCCCCGGCTCAAAGCCAGCACCGCCAGCAGCACCCTCCCCGACGGGCCTGCCAGGGACGACTCGCCCACCAGCCGGGAGCCCTCTATGGCCACCCGGCCGCTCAGGTAGATTCGGACCAACCTCCACCCAACCTTTCGCCAACACCCTCAACGTAGCCTCACCCCCGAAAGGAGGCGCCATGTCCGATCGAGTGATCGAGTGCCCGTGCGGGGTGGTGCTGACCGGTGGAGACGTAGCCGCCGTCGTCATCGCCGCCCAGAGCCACGCCCGCGAGGTCCACCAGATGGAGCTCAGCGACGAGGACGCCCGGGCCATGGCCCGACCCGCCTAGGAGGAACCATGCCACGTCTGGAATGCGGCCGTCTGTTCGAGGGGTGTGAGGGGGTAGTCGAGGCCGACACCACCGAGGAAGTGCTGGCTCAGGCCGCCGCCCATGCCGCCGCCGACCACGGTCTCGCCCAACTCGACGACGCCACCGTGGAGGCGGTCAAGCAGGCCATCGACGCCTGACGGCGCCGTCCCGGGTTCGGAGCGTGGGGGCGACGCTCCGAACCACCGGTCAGCCCGGGGTGCCGGCTTCGGGCTCGATCGAGCTTCCCGCCGGCTCCACCGTCAGCCGTCCGCCCCTCACGGTGGCGCCCAGCACCAGCCCGGCGCCGATCAACACCAGGTTCTTGACGATGTACTGGCCCTCCAGGGTCAGCCCGAAGGGAAACGACGTCCACACCACCTCGGGGAGCAGCACCAGCGGCAGAGCGGTGCCCGGCATCTGCAAGAAGAGCAGCAACAGGGTGGTGCGCATGAACCTCCCCGCGATCAGGCCCAGCCCTATCAGCGTCTCCCAGGCGGCGAGCACGGGGAGGAACAGGTCGGGGTCCACGAAATAGACGGTCGCCCTCACCAGGTCCTCGGCCGGACTCATGCCCGGGAAGAACTTGAGCGCTCCGAACCAGACGAACACGACGCCGAGGCCGATGCGCAGCAGAGTCAGACCATTGTCGGCCATCCACTTGGTGATGAGATAGTCGAGACGGTCGAAGGTCATCCTCGCCTGAGGATATCGACGGTTCCACCGGACACCCCATCGAAGGGGGCCCGCGGCAGTCAGGTGGACGACAGGGGGTCTTGCCAGCGAAGGCCCGGGAAGCGGGCGAACCCGTTGTCGTGGCTGCACAACTCCAGGCCGTGCTCCCTGGCGGTCGCAGCCAACAACACATCCGGTAGGTCGTTGGAACGGAGTCCTGGCACCGCGAGGAGGCTCGATGCGATAGCCGCATGACGTTCCCCCGGCTCCATGATGCGGGCATTGGGCTGGAGACGATAAGCGCTGGCAGCCTCCCAGGCCCCGGACGGGTCGATGGCCAGGGGTCCGGCGACGGTCGGGTTCGAGATGAGTCGCATGAATCCGTACAGCACTGTCCACGTCAGGCCCACGATCTGGTCGCGGTCGTCGAACTGGGCCCGAAGCCACTCGCGAGCTGGAGTGTGATGCGGCGAGGTGGCCATGGCCGCGTAGACGAGGAGGTTGGCGTCGACGAGGATGCCCAAGGTGGCTACTCGGCGTCGAGGCGGGCCAGAACCTCGGACACGTCCGAGATGTCCGTCTGGAGGGTTCCAGGCACCAACGGCAGCTCAGGACCGGGTTCCGCCCAGCGATAGTTCGAGCGGATGAGACGATTGATCGTCTGTCGCATCGTCTCACCTGGTCGACGCTCGTTCTCGATGATGGCCCGTACATCTGGGTCGAGAGCAATTGTGGTGCGCATGATGCTCAGATGGTAGCATCACTGGTGCGTCGAGATTCTCCTACCGGTCCATCCCGGCTCCCGACTGAGTGGGCCCCTCAGCTCACCCGGCGGGCGGCCACCTGCCGCTCACGGCGCACCCGACGGCGTTCCCTCTCCGACATCCCACCCCATATGCCGAACTTCTCGCCAATCTCGATGGCGAAGTCGAGGCACTCAGCCTGCACCTGGCACTCGGCACATATCGCCTTGGCCTTGCGGGTGGATGCCCCCCGCTCGGGGAAGAACAGATCGGCGTCGGCACCCCTGCAGTTGGCGTAGTCCTGCCAGGCGAGCTCTCCCATTGCCAACGCTTCGATGAGCTTGCTCTGCATCCCGAACATCCCTCTTACACGCGTGTAATTACATCACTGAGATTACGGTGTCTTACGCGCGCCGTCAACCCCCCGTGGCAGTGTTGCCATAATGGGCAGCCCGGAAGCAGGAAGGACGAGGTTGGTCGCCACAGCTCAACGCCGACGGCTCCCCTGGCCGGTGGAGTTCTACCGGTCGGCAGTCGGCAAGAAGTGGGTCATGGCCATCACCGGCATCGTCCTCCTCACCTATCTGGTGGCCCACCTCGCCGGCAACCTCAAGATCTTCCTGCCTCCCGTCGACGGGGTCCCCGAGATCGACCTCTACGCCGAGGGCCTGCGCTCACTCCTCTTCCCGCTCATGCCCCACCACGTCGTGCTGTGGATCCTGCGTGTCGGGCTGTTGGTGGCGTTTCTCCTCCACGTCCACGCCGCCTACGCCCTCACCGTGATGAACCGGCGGGCAAGACCCACCGACTACTCGGGACCCCGCACCTACCTGGCCGCCAGCTACGCCAGCCGCACCATGCGCTGGTCGGGCGTGATCGTGCTGTTCTTCGTGGTGTTCCATCTCGCCGACCTCACCTGGGGCATCCAGCCGGCGGCGCCCGCCACCTGGGAGCACGGCGAGGTCCACGCCAACTTCATCGCCACGTTCTCCCGTCCCGGCGTGACACTCTTCTACGTGCTTGCCAACCTCGCCCTCGCACCCCACATCCTCCACGGGACCTGGTCGATGTTCCAGAGCCTGGGAGTCAACCACCCTCGCTTCAACAAGTGGCGCCGCTACCTGGCTTGGGCCCTGTCGGGCGGGATAACCATTGGCAACGTCATCATGCCCCTGGCCGTGCTGTTCGGCCTGGTAGGAGACTGACATGGCCATCGAGCTCGACGCCAAGATCCCTTCCGGGCCCATCGCCGAGAAGTGGGACAACCACAAGTTCTCGGTCCGTCTCGTCAACCCCAACAACAAGCGCAAGTTCAAGATCATCGTGGTCGGCACCGGCCTGGCCGGCGCCTCCGCCGCCGCCACCCTGGGCGAGTTGGGCTACAACGTCCAGGCGTTCACGTTCCACGACTCGTCCCGCCGGGCCCACTCGATCGCCGCCCAGGGAGGGATCAACGCCGCCAAGAACTACCACAACGACGGCGACTCCGTCTATCGCCTCTTCTACGACACCGTCAAAGGCGGCGACTACCGCAGCCGCGAGGCCAACGTCTACCGCCTGGCAGACGTGTCGCTCAACATCATCGACCAGGCCACCGCCCAGGGGGTGCCTTTCGCCCGCGAGTACGGGGGGTTACTCGACAACCGCAGCTTCGGCGGCGCCCAGGTGTCGCGTACCTTCTACGCCCGGG
>CAZTXD010000167.1:0-6510 GCA_964617995.1 uncultured Acidimicrobiaceae bacterium | reverse complement strand
CGGTACTGTTCGTCACCCACCAGATCGACGAAGCCGTGTATCTCGCCGACCGCGTCGTGGTGATGACGCAGCGACCTGCTCGAATACGTGAAGTCGTCGAGATTGAACTCGGAAGGCCGCGCCCGTTGTCTATGAAGCGATCGCCGGAGCTGGGTGGATACGTCGATCACATCTGGGACCAGATCATCGACGAGGCTCGGGCTGCAGCCCGCCAGTGAGTAATCGCCCACTAGGAGAAACCCAGATCCGAGAGCCGACCGTCTCGGTGGCACGCACCACGACAGTCAGCGTTACCTCCACCGTCGCAGCTGCCGTCCCGATAATGCTCGTCGGCGCCCTTTCCGTCTTGATAAGGGCGGACATCCCGCTCGACGAGGCACGTCTGGGCACGGGGGTGTCGGTCTATTTCCTGTCCGCCGGAATCTCCTCCGTGGTGGGTGGCCGGCTGGCCGAGGGCGTCAGTGGGAGACCAGCCGTGCGATCGGGTCTTCTGGCAAGCGGCCTGGCGATGGCTGCGATCGGCTTCCTCGCCCAGGAGTGGTGGCACATAGTGGCCGCCTTGGTGTTGGCCGGCGCGGCCACGGGGTTCATCCATCCCGCTGTCAACCTGGTCCTGGCTCGACAGGTTCCCAGCCGTCTGCAGGGGATCCTCTTCGGCGTCAAACAGGCAGCGGTACCGACGGCGTCCCTACTGGCCGGGCTCTCCGTGGCCCTGGTCTCAGGCGTGGGGTGGAGGTGGGCTTTTCTCGTCGCTGCTGCCGCTGCGGTATTGATGATGCCTTTCGTTCCAAGGTGGCCGCGCCTCGAGATATCCGGTTCGAAGGACCGAGCCAGGCCACACCTCCCCTATCTCCCTGTGCTCTTGGCTGGTAGCGGCGGTGCTCTCGCTTCGGGCGCTGCGAACGCCATGGCCATCTTCTTCATCCTGTTTGCCGCATCGACCGGGCTGGAAGTGAGTCTCGCCGCGGGGTTGCTCGTCATTGCGAGTGTGACGGGAATCGTGTCTCGGGTCGCATCTGGCCTCTTAGCCGGCAAGATGCGACGCAACCCATTCTGGCTCGTAGCGATGATGGTGGCGATAGGGGCGGTCGGATACCTGGTCCTAGCAACGGCCAATACTCCTTTGACCGGGGGAGTAGGGCTCATGTTGGGTTTCGCCGCCGGCTGGGGCTGGCCAGGAGTGATGCTGCTCGGGGTGGTACAGGTCAGTCCGGGGGCACCGGCTGCCGCCTCCGGTGTGGTGCAGGGCGCCACGTTCTTCGGCGCCATCTTGGGACCATCCGTTTTCGGCTTCGTGGCGAGCAGCGGCTCTTATTCACAAGCATGGCTGTTGATGTCGATCGGGGCAGCCGTTGGCGCCGTCCTGATCGCCGGGGCGGCTTGGTTCGCGAAAGACATCCGATCAACCGCCGAGTCGATCCGCTCAAATGATCGACTCTCCACCAGAGGTTCGTGAATGCAACAGACTCTCTCTGCCTCAGTCATTCGCGGCGGGACGAGCCGAGGCGTCTTCCTACGACTCCACGACTTGCCTCCAGACGACGCTGAGCGCGATGCCATACTTCTGCAGCTACTGGGCTCCCCCGATCCGATCCAGGTCGATGGTCTCGGGGGAGGTCACTCCCATACCAGCAAGGCGATGGCCGTTGGTCCAAGCGACGAGGACGACGTCGACGTCGACTATCTATTCGCCCAGGTCGACGTACGACAACCCGTCGTCGACTACGGAGGGAACTGCGGGAACCTCACTGCCGCCGTCGCCGTATACGCAGTGGAAGAAGGTCTCGTCGAGCCACCACAGGGGGATCTCGCCACCGTCGTCCTTCGCTGCCTCAACACTGGAACCAAGGTCCGAGTGAGTCTTCCGGTCGACGAGGGACATGCCAAGGTCGAAGGTGATTATGCGATGGCCGGGATTCCACACACAGGCGCGGAGATTCGAGTGGAGTACCTCGAGCCGGCGGGAGCCATGCTGGGCCGTGGTGCTCTTCCCATGGGAGCGCCTATCACCTCACTCGATGGAGCGGGCGGGATCGAGGTTTCGATCGTCGACGTGACGAGTCCGCTGATAATCGTGAAGGCCGCCGACCTTGGGCTGAAACCGCCCTTCGTGCCGGAGAACCTCAACACCGACGCCAATCTGCTGTCAGCAATCGAACGGATCCGTGGCGAGAGCGCCGTCCAGTTGGG
Source organism: uncultured Acidimicrobiaceae bacterium (assembly GCA_964617995.1). GTDB lineage: Bacteria > Actinomycetota > Acidimicrobiia > Spongiisociales > ZC4RG35 > CAZTXD01. The sequence continues at coordinate 4,320 of CAZTXD010000167.1, read as the reverse complement.
GATGGTGGAGCGAGCAGACGACGCCGTTCGTCTCTCTCCATCCCAACCCAAAGTGGCGCTCTGCGTTGGTTCCGTCGATTACGAGACCACGATTGGAACGACAGTCCGCGCGAGCGAGGTCGACATCGTGGCCACGATGTCGTCGGTTCAGCGCATCCATCATGCCTTTGCGGGCACGGGTGCGATGTGTCTGGCCGCCGCGTGCCGCCTTCCTGGAACCATCGCCGCGGACCTGGCCACCCGTCGATCATCTGAAGTCGTACGAGTCGGCCACCCCAAGGGCGTTGCCGAAGCTTCGGTGACCATCGACCCGTCGGGTGAAGGCGTAGAGGCGGTGGGAGTGTCCAGGACGGCGCGAGTGATCATGCGCGGCGAGGTGTACTACCGGCCTATGGAGGGAAACGGGTTGGCCGGCCTGTGAGGAAGGACATGAGAATGACCAGTAAGAACCGGAAGTTGCGGCAACTGCTCGAGGCGGACGAGTTGTTGGTGGCTCCCGGCGCCTACGACGCCATCACCGCGATGGTGATCGAGCAGGCGGGCTTCCCGGCCGTGTACATGACCGGCGCGGGGACCGTCAACGCGCATCTCGGGATACCGGACATCGGTCTGGCCACGATGAGCGAGATGGTCGAGAACGCGGGCCGGATCGCCGAAGCAGTTTCTGTGCCCGTGATCTGTGATGCCGACACCGGCTATGGCACCGCGCTCAACGTGGCACGCACGGTTCGAGCCTTCGAGACGGCCGGAGCCTCGGGTGTTCATATCGAGGATCAGGTGGCGCCGAAACGCTGTGGCCACCTCGCTGGCAAGCAGATCATCTCTGCGGATGAGATGCGGGGGAAGATCCAAGCCGCGACAGAAGTCCGACGTGACGACGACTTCGTCGTGATCGCCCGCACCGACGCTCGAGCAGTGGAAGGACTCGAAGCCTCGATCGAACGGGCAGGTGCCTACGTGGAGGCCGGAGCCGACGTCATCTTCAGCGAGGCCCTCGAGTCGCGCGACGAGTTCGAAGCGTTTGCGTCGGCACAACTCGGCGTGCCGTTGATGGCCAACATGACAGAGTTCGGCAAGACGCCATATCTGTCCGTCGATGACTTCGCGTCACTCGACTACGCGGCCGTCATATTTCCGATGCTTGCCTTCCGGGTCATGCTCAAGGCTGTCGACGAGGCGATTCGAGATTTGGCGGACAACGGAACCCAGCGGCACATTCTCGACCGCATGCGGACCCGCGAGGAACTGTACGACCTGCTCGGATATGCCGACTATGACGAGGCGTCGAACCGTTATGCGGAGGATGCGGTCCCCTGAGCGGCCCCGAATACCGCCAATGCCTGCTGCAGAGCTGAGAGGTCGGGAGCGTCCACGAGAGATCTGATGGCGGAGACGAGCAGGCCAGCGTAGGAGTCGGAGCCAACCAGCCGCCCGGCTTGGTCGAGTTTGGCGATGAGCTCCTCGTCACTGAGTGGGGAGCGGTCACTCCCCCGGTTGTGACGAACCACACGTTCATGCGTCTCGCCGTTGCGCAGGCTGACTCGCACCCCTCCCGGGAAGTAGGCGGGGAACTCGTCGAATTCGACGGTCTCATAGTCGATCTTGTTCATGACCCGGCGGACCTCGGGGTCGTTCAGACTGTCGCTACGGACGCTCACCAGCCCAAAGTCATGGTCGACGACGGCTTTGGCGAGGCAATAGGGAAGGCTGAACCGCGCTGCGTAACTGGTGGGTGGGTCGAAGCGAATGGCACTGGGCTCGAGGATGATCCCGACGTACCACTCCGGCACGAGGCAAGTGATCGATTCCACCTCTTCGCCGGCGAGTCCAAGGTCTGTCGACAGCTCGAGCCAGGCGTCGATGACCGCGTGGATGCAGTGGCAGGCCGGGTACGGCTTGGGAGCAACATCGAGGAGGTGGTAGCGATCTCCGATACCCGACAGCACGGCTTCTTCATCGATCTCGGCGCCGGCGAACAGGGCGAAGACACCAGCTGCGCCCTCCAACACCGTAGCCGGGCCCGTGGCGCCGGCCTCGGCCAGGTCGACGGCGAGGATGCCGCTATGAGCCGCCCAACCGAGATGGAACTGTTTGGCTTGTGATCCGTCGGCATGGAACTCGTTGATTCCTGAGGCCATACTCCCGGCGATTCCCCACGCGTTGCGCACAATCTCGGGCGATGAACCTCTCAACCGTGCCGCCACGAGGGCGGAGGCGAATGGGCCGAGCACGGCGCTTCCTTGGAACCCGCGATGCTGGAAGGCTCCTGGTGCACCGAGTCCGAGGCGAATCGCGGCCTCATAGCCCAATGCGGCTGCGGCAAGGGTGGCCCGTCCCGTCGCTCCCAGTTGTTCTCCGAGGGCAACAGCCGTCGGCACGACGAAGCCGCTCGGATGCACCACTGCTCCGGTATGAGTGTCGTCGTAGTCCATCGCGTGACACAGTGAGCCGTTGGCCAGGGCGACATCGGTTGGCCGGCCGCGAAGGCCATTGGTCCCCCAGAACGTGGCGCCCTCGGCCGTGGAGTACTTGGACAGTGCTCGAGTGGCAGCCACACCTTCACCCATGGCAGCTGCGCTAAGAGCAACGCCAAATGTGTCGATCATCCGGCTCATCACCGCTTCAATGACTTCGTCGGGCAGATCGGAGTCCCCGATCTCGAGCAGTTGGTTGATCAAGCGCTCTGAAACGCTGATGCGGGACACGTAGGCTCCTCTAGCTATTGTTCTAAAAGATTATAAAATCAACTCTCATATGGCGCCACAGACCACGTTGATCCAGGGACGATGGGTCGTCGCCTGGGCTGGGACCCAACACGAAGTTATCCGGGATGGCGTCTGTGTGATCCAAGGCGACTCGGTCGTTCACGTTGGAAAGACCTACGACGGAGCCTACGACCGTCTCGTCAACGTCGAGAATGGTCTCGTGTCGCCAGGCCTCATCAGCACCCACCTGCATGCCGGATTCAACGCCAGGGACTATGTGTTCCTGGACGTGAACCGACCCTGGTCGGCGGGGCGCAACTACCTGAACTGGCAGGCCGGACTTCTCGATCACGGGCGACACGAACCAGAACCGCGATCTTCGATCACTTTCGGGCTGGCGCAGTGTCTCCTGTCCGGCATCACCACCGTGGTCGAAATCGGCGCAGGCGGGGACTCAGACGCGTATGCGGCTGCGGTCGAGGAGACCGGCATCCGCTCCTACGTCGGGCTCTCGTACCGAAACGCCTCCATGTACTCCAATCCAAATGGGTCGATCGGATACTTGTGGGAGGACGTGACAGAGAAGTTCGGACTGGCTTTGGAGTTCGCCGAGCGCTGCCACGATGGCGAGCTGACCCGGTTGCGTCCGGTGCTCTGCCCGGGTCATCCCGACACCTGTGAGTTGGAGGTCCTCGAGAAGACCGCGGAAATCGCCCAGGAGCGGAACTGGCCGGTGACGATTCACACCGGCCTCCATTTCAAGGAGTTCGAGCGCACATTTGAGATGTACGGTGCCTCGCCCTACGAAGTGCTGGACCGCACCGGCCTCCTCGGACCCAACGTGATACTCGGTCATGCGATACTCCATCGCGGTCACAGCCTCTCGGCGTACGCAGGGGATGATCTGGCTCTTCTCGGAGAGAGACGCGCGGTGATCTCCCACTCCCCCATCAAGTTCGCTCACCTCGGGATCCAGATGGAATCGCTGCAGAAGTACGTTGACATGGGCGTCACGGTCACCGTCGGTACCGACTTCTCCCCGCCCGACATCGTCGCCGAGATGAGACAAGCGATGCTGGCAAGCCGGGTGGCGGACCGCAGCTTCCTCTCCGGAAGCCCTCGCTTGGTCTTCGATGCCGCAACAGTCAACGCAGCCGAAGCTCTTGGACGCCCAGATCTCGGTCGCCTCGCCGAAGGGACGAAAGCCGACGTGGCGATCTTCGACCTCTCCCACCTGCGTTTCGGTGCGGTGTACGACCCGATCCGGGCGTTGGTCGAGTGTGGATCCGGCGCCGATCTCCGCTGGTCGTTCGTGGATGGCCGGATGGTCGTCGAGGATGGCCGGCTGGCCACCGTCGACGAGGCTGATCTCCTCCGTCTCGCTCACGAAGACGGATCCTCGACGTGGGACGACGTTCCCAACTGGTACCCAGAGGGCCGATCGGTCGAGGAGATCGTCCCACCGGCATACCCGATGAGATGACCGACCGGTCGCCGATCTCCCTCGACCGTCCGGCGAAGTTGGCCGCATTGACGGGGGTCCTGACCTTCACCATGACGATGGCGACGTTCAGCCAGTTCGTCGTGGGAACCCTGGCTCCCTTCCTGACAGACG
>CAZTXD010000166.1:0-6605 GCA_964617995.1 uncultured Acidimicrobiaceae bacterium | reverse complement strand
CATCGAATGCGCGCTATAGCGCGCATTCGATGCGCGAAAACGGTCAGTCGGCGATGTTGGCCTGGGCGACGATGCGGTCGGGCGTGAGGCGGACGAGCAGCTCGCCGTCCACAGCGTTGCGCCGGCCGAAGGCCACGGCGTTGTCCTCGCCCATGTAGCGCCCGCCGATACGGGTGGCGATAGGCAACATGGCCTCCAGGTCGTCGGAGATGCGCACCGTGCCCTCCACCAGCACGTAAGAGAAGGGCGGCCGCTCGTCATCCACGAGCAGGGCCGCCCGGCCCTCACGGGCAAGATTGGCGGCCTTGACGGTTGTGTGCCACGTCGTGAACACGACGTCCTCGCCGTCGAGAACGAACCAGATCGGGGTGACATGGGGCCGGCGATCGGCCCTGGTGGTGGCCAGCTTGCCGGTGCGGGCGCCGGCGGCCAGAAATGACAGTGCTTCGTTTCGGTCCATGAGTCGCATGCAGTCATGGTGCCATCCCCGCATCGGACACCGAAAGGCCCGCCTCACGGGAGGCGGGCCTTCGGCCGAATGCACCCAGAGTCAGGCAGCCCGACGGTGGGTGGGATGAGAAGACCGGTCGGAGACGAGACGGGTGCCGATAGCGATCAACCCGTGACCGAGGGCATCGATGACGCCGGTCCCGTAGGCACCCATGGCGCCGGTGCGGGCGGCCTTCCGGAGCCGGTGGGCCTCCGCCTTGCGCAGGGCCTCGTCCATGCGGTATCTCGCTACTCGGTATGTCTGATAGGGCATCATCGATCGCTCCTGACGGGTCGGATCTCGTTGCTGTCTGTTCTGAGATAGGTGTCCAGGGTGCGCTGGGCCTCGGGAAGCACCGACGGTCGCAAGGTGTAGGTCTTGTCCATCGACACCCGGACGAGCCCGGCAGCCCGCAACAGACCCACGTGGTGATGGACCGTCGACTTCGTCAGCCCCAGCATCTCAGCCAGGTCGTCGAGGCCGGCGGGGTTCTCCGAGAGCCGGCGCAGGATCCGCAGGCGCTTCTCGTCGGCCAGCGCCTTGTGGAGCTTGACGACCCACGAGGGAGGAGCGTCGGGGTCGGCGTCGATGAACTCATCTGCCACCGGGTAGGCGACGACCAGGGTGTCCCGATGCTGGTCGATCACCGCCCAGGGCCGCAGGATCACCGAAGGTACGAGGACCAGGCGGGAGACGCCCGGCTGGATGCGGTAGTCGAGACCGTTGGTGACCTCCTCGATCACGGCTTCCGGCTCCGCCCCGCGCACCATGGCGCGCCGAGCGGATGCCGCCCGCGAGGAAGCGGGACCGAACTCCTCCTCGTAGCGGTGGTAGACCTCGGAGCGAAACCGTCGCAGGGCAGCGACCATCCGGTCCCGCAGTTCCCCTCGGGGAAGGCCGAACAGCTCCCGATAACGATCGCTCGCCTCGGGTCTCTGGGACAGCAACTGTACGAGAGCGTCATCGTCGCCGCCGGCGGCCAGATCGATCGTCTCTGGGTCCGTCTCCTGACCACACTTGTAGGAGAGCAGGCCGCTGCGCAGCTCGGACGGCTCGATGACGGCCAGCCATCCCAGCACCGAATCGATGTCGTGAGGGTAGGGCGCCGAAGCGACGATGCCCATCAGGGCGAGCCACAGATGGATCCCGTCGCCTCCCAGGTACTGGATCTCCCCGCGCAGGTCGGCGGGTGTGGCGCCCTCGACGCCGGCGAACCACTCCGATCCCAGCTCGTGGGATCCACGCTCGCCCTCCTCGTCGAAGGTCACCCAGATGGTGAGGAGCATGTCGTAGATCGCCGAGCCGTCGATCTCGATGGGCAGACGCCGATCACCGGAGGTCAGATCTCTGACCTTGGGAGCGGCAGGTGGAGTCGGGGGTGGGGCCGGTGCGACGTTCATGATCTGTATCGACAATCGTTCGATTTTTCGAGATTCCTCGTACAGAGGGAACTATACGCCAATGCTCGGAGCATTTCAAGTCTTTCGAATAAGCGGGTCCTACGTCACTCTCAGCCGACGGGAAGCGTGAACCGGATCCGTCCCCCCGGTCCATCCAGCATCTCGATCGAGCCGCCGGATAGAACCGTCAATTCCCGGGCTATGGCCAGACCCAACCCGGCTCCGCCCTCCCGCCGGGTGCGGGCGGAATCGGCCCGGGCAAAGCGTTCGAATGCCTTCGAACGGAACTCCTCCGGAAAGCCCTCTCCCTCATCGGCCACCACCACGGCGGCTTCGCCGTCGCCGGTGGTGACCGTGACCGTCACCGCCGAACCGGAAGGACTGTGACGGACGGCGTTGTCGACCAGGTTGCGCAAGATGCGCCCCACCGCCGCCGGATCGGCCACCACCGGCACCGAACCGGTGGTGTCGACCAGCAGTTCCACCCCGCGGGTAGCGCTCAGCGATCCCATCGCCTCCACCGACTCGTCGACCAGCTCGGCCAGGTCGACCTCCTCGGCCTCTATCCGGTGACTCCCGGCATCCAAACGCGCCAGCAGGAACAGGTCGTCCACCAGCCGGCGCAGATGATCGATGTCGGCGGCCATCCCCCGCAGGTAGCGCTCGGGATCGGGTGCCATCCCGTCCTGGAGCGCCTCGACCGTGGCCTGGAGGGACGCCAGGGGGGTGCGCAGGTCGTGGCCTATGGCCGCTATCAGGGCACGCCGTTCGACGGCCGCCGCCCGGGAGGCGGCCTCGGCCTCGGCCAGGCGCCGGGCCATGCCGTCGAACGCCCGGGCGGCCTCCCCCAGCTCGTCGCTGCGCTCGATCCCGGTCCTGGCGGCCAGCTCCCCGTCACCTATCTGTCGGGCGGTCCCGGCCAGCCGTTCGAGGTCGCTGGTGAGCGGTCCGGCCACCGCCACCGCCAGGACGCCTCCCAGTCCCACACCGAGAAGCAGCGCCACCAGCACGAGGGTGAGGTCGTGTGGTTCGATGAACATGGTCAGGGCGGCCGCTGCCACCGCCCCGGCCGCCACCACGACGGCGGCGAAGGCGACGATCCGCAGGCTGGTGAGGAGTGACCGCAGCCGGGGCGCCCACCGGAACGCCATGACAGCCACCACCGACGTGACCACGGCCATCCCCCCGAACACCAGGTAGAGGAGAGACCGATCTTGGGGCGTCATGTCCATGGCCAGCTCCGCCACCACCAGGGCGCCGACCACCACCGCCGCCACCGCCCACGCCAGGGTGGCGAGTCTGTGCCGCCTCCTCACGGCTCGAACCGGTATCCGACACCCCACACCGTGGTCAGCCAGCGCGGTCTCTGAGGGTCCTCCTCCAGCTTCTGACGTATCCGCCGGACATGCACGGTGACGGTGGCGGGGTCCTGCCACTCCGCCGAAGAGTCCCACACATGCTCGAGGAGCTGGGCCCGCGAGAACACCTGCCGCGGTGACGCCGCCAGGAAGGCGAGGAGGTCGAACTCGCGGGCGGTGAGGTCGACGACCGAGCCGTTACGTGTCACCTCCCTGGCCCGAGGGTCGATGCGGACCTCCCCGAAGTCGACCACCCCCGAGAGCCCGTTCGGCCTGCTCCTCCGCAGCACCGAACGCACCCGGGCCACCAGCTCCCGGGGAGAGAAGGGTTTGACGACGTAGTCGTCGGCGCCGAGCTCCAACCCGGCGACCCGGTCGGACTCCTCGGCCCGTGCCGTCAGGAGGATCACCGGGACGGGAGGGTCGGACCTCCGCATCTCCACCAGCAGATCCAGACCGGATGCACCCGGGAACATGACGTCGAGGATCACCAGGTCGGGCCTGAAGTCCTCCAGGAGGAGCCGGGCTTGCTCGCCGTCGCCCGCTTCCCGGGTGTCGAAACCCTCTCTTTCCAGGTAGGACACCACCACCTCCCGCACCCGGGGCTCGTCGTCGACCACCAGTACGCGTCGGCTCATGAGGTCACGATTGCCCACCCCTGCGGCTCCGTCAACTGCTGACACCGGTGTTCATCGCCCGTTTCGAATCGGCGGCGGCCCTCCCGGCTGGGAATGTCACGCTGGAACGGGGAGACTTGCGTCGATGCCGATCGCCCACCTCAGGAATCTCCGCCTCGACCTGGGCCGGACTCCGGTCCTGACCGGCATCGACCTCACCCTCGATGAAGGTGAACGGCTCGGGGTCGCCGGACCCAACGGCGTCGGCAAGACGACGCTGCTGTCGGTGCTGGCCACCCTCGCCTCCCCCAGCGCCGGAGAGGGAGAGGTCCTGGGCGCCCGGTTGGGAACGCCCCGGGTCATCACCGTACGGAGGCGCATCGGGTGGTCGGGCCACGTCCCCGCGCTCTACGACGAGCTCACCCTGAGCGAGAACCTGGCACACGTCGCCCGGCTGACGGGCATCGACCGAGCCCGGGTTCCTTCCGTCCTCGAGCAGGTGGGCCTGGGAGCGGCCGCCGGAAGACGGGCGGCCGCCGCTTCGAACGGGATGCGCCGCCGGGTCGATCTGGCGCGGCTGCTGCTGACCGGCCCCGACCTCGTGCTCCTCGACGAGGCCCAGGCCGGACTCGACGCCGACGCCGCCGTCATAGTCGACGAGATCTGCCGGAGGGCGGTCTCGGGCGGAGGGGCGGTGGTGATGGTCTCGCACGACCCCGGCCTGCTGACCGATCGGGTCGACCGGGTGGTGCGGCTGGCGGGGGGAAGGCTGGCCGGGTGACGTTCTGGGGTCAGGTCCTCGAGTTCGCCCGCCGCGATCTGGTCGCCGAGCGCCGAGCGGGCGAGGTGGTGGCGATCGTGGTCCCCTTCGGAGCGGTCGCCCTGATGACGTTCCCGCTGGCTCTGGGGATAGACACCGGGGTCATAGCCCGAACCGGCCCGGCCATGTTCTGGATCGTCACGTTCCTGTTCACGATGCAGATCGCCTTGCGTCACACCGCGGCCGATGGTCCGCATCATCGCGCCATGCTGGCTCTGTTGGGCGTCGACCCTCTCGCTCGCCTCGTCGGCCGCAGTGCCGCCGCCACCGCCCTCATCTGGCTGTTCATGGTGATCATGTTCCCGGTCATGGTGGTCTTCTACTCCCCCGATCTCCCCCCGACCTGGCCTCAGGCGCTGCTGCCCGCCGGCCTGGCAGGGATCGGCATGGCCCAGCTCGGGACCTTGGCTGCCGAGGTGACGGCCGGGCTCCGGGCCCGGTCCACCCTGGCGCCGCTGCTGGTGGCCCCCCTCGGGATACCCCTCCTCATCGCCGGCTCCCAGGCTTTGGAGAGCTTGACCCGCGGGAACGGTATCCTTCCCTGGGTGCTGCTGGTGACGGCGGCCGACCTGGCCCTGGCCGTGACTGCCGCCCTGATCGCCCGGCCCCTGGAAGAAGCAGCCCTATGAGAGTCGACCGATGAGAAAGACCCGAGTGCTCCTCGCCTTGGCCGCCGCGGTGGCGCTGGTGGGCCTGCTGTTCGCCGTGCGCGCCCCCATCGACGCCTTCCAGGGTGAGTACGCCAGGATCATGCACATCCACGTCCCCACCGCTTGGCTCGCCTTCCTCGCCTTCGGGGTGACGGCCCTCGGCTCGGTGATCTGGCGGCTGCGGAGGACCCGGCGCTGGGACCGCCTGGCGGCTGCGTCCGCCGAACTGGGTGTTCTCTTCACCGGTCTCGCCCTCGTCACCGGCTCGCTGTGGGGAGGCGGCGTGTGGGGCACCTACTGGGATTGGGGCGATGCCCGCATGGCGACAACCGCTCTGATGTTCTTCGTCTACCTCGGGTATCTGGCGCTTCGCCGGACGAGCCCCGACGCCGAGACCGCGGCATCCCGTTCGTCTCTCCTGGGGATCGTGGCGGTGATCCAGGTGCCGCTGGTGTATTTCTCGGTCAACCTGTTCCGGGGCCTCCATCAGGGCCAGTCGATCAGGCCCGACGGTGTGACTATGCCTCCGGAGATGCTCACCGCCATGCTGGTGAACCTGGCCGCCCTCACTCTGGTCTACGTCGCTCTCCTCGCCGCCCGCATGTCGGTCCTCGCCGCCGAGGAGGCGGTGGCCGCCACGGAGCCGGTGGCGGGTGCGGCCGTGGTGCCTCCCCGGTTCGGGGAGGTGGGCGATGTCTGAGCCGGCCGTGATCGCCAGCTATGTCATCACCTACGCCGCTCTGGTCGCCTACGCCGCCTGGCTGCACCTCCGCCATCGGCGGACCACCCGTCGGGAGTGACGTCGTGAACCATCGCCCGTTCGTGATCGTCGGCGCGGTCGGGGTGGTGGCTCTGGTGGTGACGTTGATGATGACTTCGCTGTCTTCGGGCCTGACCTATTACCTCTATCCCACCGAGGCCCTGGCCCAGCGCGCGGACTTCCCCGACGGCACCCGGTTCCGGCTCGCCGGCCAGGTGGTGCCGGGCACGATCGACGACGAGGGCCGGGTGACGAATTTCGTGGTGACCGACGGCGGCGCCGACGTCCAGGTGGTACTGGACGGGAGGGTCCCTCCTCTGTTCTCCGACGGGGTCCCGGTGCTGGTCGAGGGCGCCTGGGAAGACGACAGGTTCGTCGCCCATGAGGCGCTGATCCGCCACGACGAGAACTACTCGATCCCCGAGGAGGGAGGCGGCTTCTCCCCATGACGCCGAGACCCGTTTTCGCGCATCGAATGCGCGCTATGGCGCGCATTCGATGCGCGAAAAC
>CAZTXD010000165.1:0-6772 GCA_964617995.1 uncultured Acidimicrobiaceae bacterium | reverse complement strand
CCACCGGTTCGGCGATCGTCGAGATCAGGAGCAGCGACTTCGCATTCAACTCGAGTGGATGCGGCGAGTGGACTCTGAGAGGATGAAAGAGACGGTGGTCACAGATAACGTCGAGATGGCCACGTCATCATCGGCAGACGAAATAGGCGGGCTCGAAGGAATCTGTCCAATACCATTGGGAGCAACGTGCGCAGACGAATAGCAGCTTGCGTTTCGGCCGTGCTGTTGGTCGCCGCATGTGGTGATGCCGCTTTGCTCGACGACGAGGCCCTCGCCGACGTGCGAGCTGACAACGAACTCGGCGGCTATACCGATGAACAGCTTCGCAGCGTGGCCCGCTCCTTGTGCGAGCAGTTCGTCGACGCGGATATGGACTTCGGCACGGTTCTAGACGCCGCATGGGCAGAAGCGGGAACCGACGACGTCGGACTCGAGGAAATGGTCGCAAGCCTGGACATACTCGAGGCGGCCTGTCCCGACGCCATCACGCCCGAACTTGCGGCAGACAGCGAGCCGATCCCAATATCGTTCACGCTTCTCGGTACAGACGGCGACGACTTCACATACTCAGCAATCTCGGGATGCCAGGGCGAAGGTGGTTACAGCGACGTTCGCGAGGGCATGCTCTTCAACTTGACGGACGAAAGAGATGAGATTCTGGGGGTCGCGCGCCTCGATACATCAGAACTCACCTCGATCGGATGCCAAGTGTCCGGCTCGTTCGCGGTCACGTTCGGAGAACTGGGAGACGACACTCTCTACCTCGTCGGCGATCGGGCCGGCAGGAGAGGGGAACTGGCTTACACAGGATCAGAGCTGAAACAGCGGGGAAGCATCGACCTGAGCCTCGGGGACTGACTCTCGGCTGATTCTCGTGTCGGCTGCACGTCTGACGGTGGCGAGACGCCGCATGACCGATGCCAAAGTTCCTCAGTAGTCACAGTCCTCTGGCTACCAATATGACCTGTTCCCAAGATATTCCCATCGATGCAGCTGCGAACGGGACTGTCAGCGCCCGTAGCCCTCGAGCCGGCGACAGGACGTCACCATGTGACGCTGGTGCGGCGACGCACAGGCCAGGCACGATTTCCGCGACCGGTCTTCGGCGCATAAGCCTCGACCTGCACCCTCTGTCGGCTGCGGCACTGCGCGTTGTTGGATGCCGCCCACATCGTCTCGTATGCGGAGAGCGGGACGCACTAGGTCCACCAACGGGTTGGTTTTCTGCAAGGCCAACATGCCGTCTACGACGCCGTCTGGGTGCCACCCGAAGGGGTGGCGAGCTGCGGCGTGTGGTGGTGGAGGAATCCGACGGACCGGTGTGTGACACGGCTTCTAAGAGATGCATGTCACACGAATGTCGGCTGCGCGAGAGCAGTCGCCGGACACGGACTAGTCAATGCTGGTCACTAGCCGCCGAAGGACACCGAGTCTGCCGTCACCCACACAAGGCTCGTATCGTCGGCCTTAAATAGATACTCGTTCAGAGATGAGGTCTCCCCTGTCACCCCTCGGTATGCCAACACATGACCGTCCATGTCCGGCCCATCCAAGGTCCACGTTGCGGGAATCGCCGTCGGAAATGTGACGAAGCCAGGCGTGGGCGATGCAGCTCTGGCGGCAATCGCACGACTCACCATATCCGCAACTGAGAGGACTCCAACGAATGCCACCAATGCAAGGATCAAGGTCTTCTGGAACCCGACATCGTTGAACGGCGGGATATCTCCAACCTCAGAGATCGCAGTCCACACCCCGGTCAGTACCGGAACAATGACACCGCCGATACGTGTGATGTTTAGAGACCTAGCAACTATGAGGTCGCTCTCGTTTGCCTCAGCATTGAAGGTCTCCGAAAACCAATTGGTGATACTGCCCATGAAACTCCTCCGTCTTCGACTAAGACCCACACGCTACCCGGCACTTTGAACGACGGGCTGCGATCACCATCATGGTTCGTTAGGCAGTGGGATGGGCGGGCAATGCCCTGATCTAACCCATCAGCTTGATCCACAAAACGCATCGTTCTCGATCTCCCCATCTCGATCAGGACCACGTCCAGCGACACCACACTGGGCCGGGCCGACAATCTGGGGAGCTGTAGGCCGCATGATTCACTCGAATAGGTCACTACCTGACGTGGCCCTCCGCCGGCACGCCCGACGAAACCGTAGGGTCATGGACAGGACCGGGCGTTGGCGCCGAACCAGGTTGTTGTATTTGACAGGCATCACTCCCCTCTTCTGGGGAGGAGGCCGACACAACGGCTTCATAAACATGTGATGCCGAAGGAGCGCTGCATGGTGGATGATTCAGGAGATCCGAGCCAACCACCGACTGCCGAGGAGATTCAAGACCTTAGGCGACTGGCAGCTGGGATCATTCGGACGCAGGGCAATCGTTTCATCAAGGAGCTAATGCGCGCGAATGACGTAACACTTGGCGCCAACAAAGACGACTTCGAACGCAACCTGATCGCGGCCATTGAAGATGGCCAGCTTCGACTCAGCGACGTTGAGGGGTGGCTCTCGGAGGTGGAGGGGTGGGGGAACCAACATGTCTACCTTTACGCCCTTCCGTCAGCGGTCACCAGCGATCTCACCGAATCGAAGCTCAGAGGGGCGGCGGTATCCGCCGGCTACGAAGACAGATGGAATGCGCCGACGGTCCTCGCTTTCCCAGACCAGCCCGAGCTGACCTCGATCTCGTACACCGACAACATTCTGCGGTTGGTCTGGCAGGAGGCATCGCCAGGATGGACCCCGGTCCCTGACCGCAACTACATCGAAGAGGAGGGACTCGATATCTACGAGTACCGCGCCTACCGATTGGTGGAACGCCGGGCAATCACACGCTTCGAGGCACACAAGGACCTGGGGCTAGCCGCCCTGTTTATCGCCGACCCAGTCCAGGGTGAAGAGCACAAGCAGGCGATCGTCGAGGCGAAGCGAGTCATCCAACAGCTCATCAACCTTCCTGCCCTTGAGACGAATCAGCTCGACATCTCCGTGCTTTCGCGCAACATCGATCAGCGCAACGTGCCGACAGGGGCCAATCCCACCCCCAACATTAAGACACAGAAAGCGCGGCTCCTCTCCGGTGGCTCATACGTCGAGTTCGCCGCCAACTCAAAAGACCGCGGATATGCCGAAGAAGACACGATCCGCAATGTGCGAGCGTCCATCAGGACCGCACAGTTGCCCGCGTTTGAAGGAGCCACAGGGGTGTTCTGGATCCAGCCCCGCGAAGGCGGGCTCACCCGTGCCCTGCGCGTTCAACTCTACGGGGCCGACGATCGCATGCGGCTCTGGGCGCAAATGGACGTCGACGAGGTGTGGTACATCCTGCAACAGGTCAGCGCGTTTCGGGATGCTCCGTGACGGTGCAGCCACTCACACAGACCTGGAAGGGCAGCGCCTCGACCCGGCTACTTCCCCCGCTGACCTACTGGGAGCACCTTCGCAGCACATACCCCGATGAGCCGGTCGCCGATGTACAGGAGCTCTCAGACCTCGGTCAGAACGAATTGCGGGTGAGCGCTTTGCCTCCGGGCACCACGAACCGGCTTCTCGAAGCCTTGGCAGACGACGGGTGGCTACGGCGCGAAAGGCAATTCTTGTGCCCGAATGACCTCTGCGATCACGAGCCGACAGACGAAGATATCGCTGCTGGGATCTGTCCCCACTGCGGGGAGCAGATCGCTCCAGCAACCGTGCAACAGGTCATCTACGTGCGCGATCTGCCTCCGAAGCGACCTGTTGACTGGGTGGTAGTGATCCACGGGATGAACACGAAGGGCGCATGGCAGGAGGAGTTCAGCTGGTTCCTTAGCACCACATGGGGTCACTCCATCCCCGTTGCCATCTACAAGTACGGGATCATCATCGCCGGTGTGATCATGGCGTGGCGCAGACGCGCCCTCCAGCGCCGCCTGCGCGCCAAGATCGCAGAACTGCGCCGTCAGGCACGCGTTCAGGGCTACGGCGAGAAGCCGGATGTGGTCGCCCACAGCTTCGGCACGTGGCTCCTCGGTCATCTGCTCGAGGACGAGCTCGAACCGGATGTGGACGACCCTCTCAGGTTCGGCCGCGTCATCCTCGCCGGCTGCATACTCCGACCCAATTACGACTGGGCGGCCGTCATCGAGGCGGGCCTGGTCGAGCAGGTGCTCAACCACTACGCCACGAAAGACCCGATCGTCCCTCTTGCCCATTGGACGATCCGGGACTCTGGGCCGTCGGGTAGACGGGGCTTCGACGAGGGCGTTCCCGTGATCAATGTCGAAGCCGAAGGCCTCAACCACTCCGACCTGTTCTCCGTGGACCGGTGCATCATCGACGGTGCGCTGCGGCAGAAATGCCCGGCGGACGGAGCCCGCGGGCAGCGCCATCTTGACCATACGTATGGAAGGTATTGGCAGCCGTTTCTAACGTGGCCAGAAGACTGGCTGGTAGACCTTCCCAACAAAACGTCACAGACACCGTGGCGATCCGCGCCCGCACCGTTGAGAGGAACCCTGTTCCCATTCGTGGCACTGCCCCTCGTCGGCGCGCTCGCGCTGCTCCTGCTCGGGGCGATCGGCGGGACGCTGAACCGGTGGCTCACAACACTGGCATGGATTTCCGCGGCCGCTGGCGGGCTGTTGGCCCTGCTCCTCATCGGGAACGCGGTAACGCTTCTCATAAGCCGTATCCGTGCCGCAAGAGACAAAAAGAGGATACGACACGATGATCCGGGTTGAACGACCGGACCGCCACGATTCATCAAAATGGAGCCTGCGGAGTTCCGGCGTCTCGGGGATGACCTCGACAATTTCCACGCCATGGGAGGGGCACGGCCGCCGAACGGATCAAGGTCATGAAACACCTCAACCCGTTCCTACAAGAAGTCGGTCGGACTGCTGTGGCCCCAACCTATGAGCCAAGCCCAGAATCTTCCCGGCTGATAGGTTGGCTACCGTGGAAGTGGACGGCCTGACTCGATACAGGTTCCCTGAGTCCGATCTCGGGCGAGAGGTGGTTCGGGTTGGCGACCCGGCCTCGATGCGGACCGTGGTCTTGCTCCACGAGCTGGGTGGGCTCTCCCAACCCACAGTCGACTACGCCAGAAGGCTCGTCGAATCCGGATGCGCGGTCCACATGCCGGTGATTTTCGGCTCGATCGGCCAACAGAGCCCGGCGAAGGGCATAGTTCAACTTTGCTGGGGCCGTCAGCTGACGCTCTTCCTATCGAACCGTCGATCCCGCCTCGCGGACTGGCTAGCGGAGTTCAGCGATCGCCTCAGCAATGCGACGGGACATCCCATCGTTGTGATTGGGATGTGCGCCACCGGTGGCGTCGTCTTCTCGGTACTAATGAGAGAATCCGTCGCTGGCGCGGTGGCCGCCCAGCCATCTCTCCCTTTCCGTCCTCCATGGGTAAAGCCCACGATGTCATCGCTCGGCGCGACGACCGTTGACGTCATAGCATCAGCCGAATCAGGCAAACCCCTCACCGCAATGCGTTATCAAAAGGATTTGATTTGTCCGGCGGGCCGTTTGCTGCAGGTCGAGGAGACGTTTGGTCACGAACCACTTCGGAGGTGGAGGGCCGGCGACATTCGACCTTGGTGTACCACCACGACGAGGAGGCCCACGAGCGCGTGGTGACCCTTCTGGATGAGGTGTTCGGCCCGAACTGATCATGCGATCGAGCCATAACCTTTCTCCGAGGGATCACACCGAGGCCACGACAATCTCTGAGCGAGATCAGCCTTCCTACCCGTGTCAGATGATCAGCGGTCCGTTGGCAGAACTGGCGATTCATCAACACGGTCAGTCGACTCCCTCCACGCCCGCCAGGTTTCCTCGCCGACCTCTCCGGTGACTGGAAGTCCTTTCAGCTGCTGGAGAGCGCGCACCGTCTTGTCCAACGGGGGGCCCGGCGACGCCGTCGAATGCTCCTGGCTTCGCCGGGGAATAGGCGGCGAGCAGGCCCTGTGCGAGTCGGACCTCTGGGTGCACATCGTTGACGTTCTCGGAGACCAGTACGCGGCCGATCTGTAACACGATGTCCGGCTTCTTCTGGGCTGGTGGTTTCGGCTCGACCGTGCCGCCACCGCGTGCCTCGCTGACCCAAGCCCGAAATTGATTCATATCGAGCGAGTGTGAACCCCCAGGCTTGGTGAGGAAGATCGTCACCGAGTGATAGTGGGCTGAGCGAGCAGTAAACAAAGCTGCTCTAGTCTGATAGGCGAGAGACCACGATCAGCGAAGTACGAATCCGCTATCACCACGAAGCCGAGGGCTGGTGGACCGACTCACTCGACCTGCCGGGGTTCAGCGCCGTCGGTGAGACCTTCGACGAGGTCCGCGAAATGGCGATGGAAGGTGTGGCGTTCTCCACCGATAGCCACCCAAGATCGTCCAGGACAACGCTCCGAGCCGAGATCCCCGCTGACTCGCGTCCGCCGCTGTCGAAACGGTTTGACCCTCGTTTGACCCGGTCGCGCCGACCCCCAAAAACCCCAACGACCACACCCCCTTTCTCCACTACCGCACCTGGTCCCAGTCGCGCGCGACAAAACAGGGCTTGATTCGACCGACCCTGTTCAATTACATCCTGATGCTAGTATGCGAGTATGACAAAGACGCGGACAACTCTAACGATCGATGAAGAAGTCCTGAGAGCCGTCAAGGTGCGCGCCGCCCGAACTGGAAAAGGCGAGAGCGAGGTAATCAGGTCACGTCCATTGACGTGGTGTATGGGTGATGCCGCGTCGGCCTCGTTGGTT
>CAZTXD010000164.1:0-6829 GCA_964617995.1 uncultured Acidimicrobiaceae bacterium | reverse complement strand
ACGCCCTTGGGCAGTACCCGTCGAGGGATGTCGTCGAGATCCGGTCGTACCAGAGTCGCGCCGTAGCTCTGCGGGGTGTAGCCGCGACTGACGAGCAGCGACGCCGTCGGCGTCACCACGTCGGTCCAGGCCAGCAGCCGCTTGTCACCGGACGGGTGCCCTGCGGCGATCTCCTCCGCTCTGGCCTCCACCCAGTCGTAGAGCGTCTCCTCGACGTCGGGATGATCGGGGGAGGACACCGCCACCACCCAGTAGCCGCGGTAACCATCGGCCACCTCGTCCCAGGTGGTCCGGGCGTAGCCGACGAGACGTCCGCCGTCTTCCACCAGGAGGATGTCGCGGTCGGGATCGCACCGCTGGAGGTGCGCGTACTGCTGGGTCATTCCTTCGAGAGTCGTGAGGTTCTCGTGGCCCTCGGCCTCCATGCGGGCGTTGCGCAGCTCCACCATCGCCGGCAGGTCGACGGAGCCTCGGTAGGTGCGGGTCGTGTAGTGGTGATCCAATGGACGTCTGAGGATACGGAGGCTCACCCCCGGCCGCCGGGGAATAACATGGCTGGCCCACCCTCCACTCACTCTGCCTAGCCCCGCCCCGACGGCACCGGTCTCGCCGGCCGGCCCTAACCTGACTCCATGTCTGTCAACTACGAGCTGCACGACGACGTCGCGCTCCTCACCCTCGACCGGCCCGACCGCTACAACGCCGTGACCCAGGACCTGTGCGACGGCCTGGTGTCGAGCCTCCGACGGGCGGGGAACGAAGCCCGGGCAGCGGTCATAACCGGGGCCGGCAAGGCGTTCTGCTCGGGAGCGGATCTCTCCGATCTCATCGACGAGTACGAGACCGGTGGCCCCGACCTCGAGAGGGTGATCGGGCAGCGCTTCAACCCGATGGTGGAGGCCCTGCTGGCCGCTCCGCTGCCGACGGTGGCGGCGGTGAACGGAGCCGCTGCCGGTGCCGGCATGGGCCTGGCGCTGGCTTGTGACCTCCGGGTCTTGTCAGAGGAGGCGTTCTTCCTCTCAGCTTTCATTGGGCTGGCGCTCATCCCCGACACCGGTACCACCTGGCTGCTGGCCCATCACCTCGGCCTGGCCCGGGCCGTCGAGCTGACCTTCTCGAATCGGAGACTGTCAGCGTCGGAGGCACGCGAGGTAGGGCTCACCCGGGATGTCGTGACCGTCGAGGAGGTGGTGACCCGGGCGATGGAGATCGCAGAGGAATTAGCCGACGGTCCCACCGCCGCCTACGTCGCCACCCGTCGGCTCCTCGTGGGAGCCTCCCACAGCGACGCCTCGGCCGCCTTGGCCGAGGAGCGCCGCACCCAGGGGGAACTGGGGACGTCTCCCGCTCATCTGGAGGGCATGCGCGCCTTCCTGGAGAAGCGGAGACCCGATTTCCGGGAAGCCTGACCGAGCCTTCAGCCGTCGGCGGCCGGGCTACGGCTCGATCAGGTAGATCGTGAGATCCAGGTCGGCGCCCCCGTGCCCGAGACCGACCCCGACGCGCGTGTTTAGCCAGGAGAGGTCATCGTCGCCGGTCTGGAACACGATCAACTCCTGGGGTGAGGCGGTGCGATCCTCATGGGCGATGCTGACCCCCGTGGCCCGGTAGGAAATCGTCTCTCTCTTCTCCCCGATGGTGGCATGGATGTCGAGGTCCATGTTCCCGTCGGCTCGAACCGTCACGTAGTCCACTCCTGTAACCGGCCTCTCGCCCTCCCAATGGGGTCCGGTGGCCGTCCCCTCGAAGGGAAAGTCGATGCGGGTTCCTGCCGGGGTACGACCGATCATGCGCGGGGTCATGGTCGCTCTGATCCGGCAGAACTCTTCCAGGGACGGCACTCGCTCACCTCTCTCGGGCGGGTGCCGGCCAGGGTAACCGAGAGCGGCATGGCATAGACGACGTGGGCGAATCGGTGTGATATGTCGCCGTGCCGGTCCACAGCATCCGGGCGATGACGACGGCCTACCCGGAAGACCGATGAGATTCGGCCAGGTATGCCTGCAACCAGGGCATGACCCGCGCGAAGTATGCCCGCGTCTCGCTCTCGGTCAGCACCTGCGCGGCGTGGTTCATCAGCATCACCTGACGCGCCGCCCAGTAGGCGTCGAGGTCGGACCTGTCGCGAACGGGCCATGGCCGATGCTCCTGGTAGCCCTCTCGAAAGGCGGAGACGACCACCTCCAGATCGGGCCGGGTCCGGGCTCCGTACAGGGAGGTGGCGATGTCCTGAGCTGGAAGCGCCAGCATGACGTCCTCGAAGTCGATGACCCATGCCCGCCCCATGAAGAGGTGGATGTTCCACTCGTGCAGGTCACCGTGGACCACCATCGGCTCGGCCTCGGTCCAGCGGCGCTGGAGAACGGCGTCGAGGCCGCGAGAAGACTGCATCAGGGTGCGGCGAATGCCGTCGAATATGTGGCCGTACCGGAAGTCCTCGATGACGACCGGCTCCAGCTCCGCCGGGTAGTAGAAGGTCCGGTCCCATCGACGCAGATGATCAGGGTCGGGCGGGCGCCAGTCACCGTGCAGGTGGAGAAGGGCCGACGCCCTCCCCATGGCCCGGTAACCCGACGTCCCGGCCCCTTCCCCCATGGGCTCACCTGGAACCCACGTGAACAGGACACAAGATCGGACACCATCGTCAACGGGCAGCTCCGCGACCAGACCGCCGTCGGGCATAGCTACCGGATTGGCGATGGACAACCGCGGGTCGTCGACGAGAGTGCTGAGCCAGGACACCTCGATGTCGATGTTGCTGCGGGTGTTGGCGGTGGGCTGGCCGACCCGGAGCACGAGACGTCTCCCGTCGACCAGGTCGACCCGATAGAGGACGTTGCTGTGGGTGGCGAGATGCATCATGTCGGCCACGGCCAGCCCGTAGTCGTCCTCGACCAACGAACGGGCCGGCTCGATCATGGCGTCGGCGGTCACGACGGTCACGTCACGACAATACGGGAACGACGCGCGGATATCGATGGAGCCTCCGCCCCGTTGTGACGGTCAGTCACGTCTGCGATGCCAGCGCTCCCACAGCACCAGCATCGACGGCAACACGAGTATGGAAGCGACGAGGGCGAGCCCGATGGCATACACCGTCACCTGTCCCATCTGCTTGAACGGCACCAGACTCGAGGTCATGAGGATCCCGAACCCGGCCATCGTGGTGAATGCCGATCCCGCCAGTGCACCCCCAGTGTGAGTAGCCGTCGAACGGATCGCCTGCTCGACATCGTCGTACTCCTGACGGTCCTCCTCGAACCGACGCGCCATGTGGATCGTGAAGGGAACCCCGATGCCTATGGCGAGCGCGGCCAGCGTGGCGGTGACGGGCCCGAAGGGGATGCCGGTCGCGTACATGAGGCCGTAAGTCCACAGGACCACCAGCACGACCGGACCGATGGTGATGACTCCCAGGAATGGACGCCGGTTCTGGATCCAGAAATACACCACGAGGACGAGCCCGGCGGCGAGGAGGGTGAGGAACAGAGAGGAGCTCTGCGAGCTGGTCAGCTCGTTGACGACAACGTCGCTGATGATGTTCTGGCTGGTGGCGATGGCCTCGATTCCCGCCTCCCCGAAGGGTCCGAAGACGGCGTCGAGGTCGCGACGGAGCTGCCGTACCCGGTTCTCTCCCGCCGTGGTCTGGATGTCGAACAACACGGCGTCGACGCGGTCGCCGTCCCGATGGACCACGCCGGAGATCCGGTCGGGCGCAACTTCCCGCAGGGAAGCGAACACGGCATCGACATCCGAGGTGCCCGACGCCACCAGGCCGGGTCCGAGGCCCGAAGCGTCCACCGCCTGGAGCACTTGGGCCGGGGCGGTCTCAGGACCACCGGCGAACTGTTGTTGCAGCATCGACACCGGGGAGTCGACATTGGCGACGGGTCCGTTGGGAGTGGAGAAGGAGGCGACCGAATCTGTCACGGCCAGCTCCTCGGACGCCGCCACCATGAGGTTCCAGTACTCGGCTTCTGCCAGATCCGTCCCCTCCGGCGCTTCGATGAGGACCTGGGTCTGCTCGGCGAACCCACCCCCGAACTCTGCCGTGATGAGATCGTAGGTCTCCACGGCCGGCGCGTCCTCGGGGAGGAAGTCGGTGAAGCTGAACCTCG
Organism: uncultured Acidimicrobiaceae bacterium; assembly: GCA_964617995.1. Classification (GTDB taxonomy): domain Bacteria; phylum Actinomycetota; class Acidimicrobiia; order Spongiisociales; family ZC4RG35; genus CAZTXD01. The sequence continues at coordinate 2,711 of CAZTXD010000164.1, read as the reverse complement.
TCTCGAGCTGGGTGAAGCCGAAATACCCGAGACCGCCCAGGGTGAGGGCGATGACGAGGGCGACGTAGGGGGCCCGTTCGGCGATCACGGCGGTGCGGCCCATGATCTGGGGGAGGATCCGGCGGCTGTGGAACCCGAGGGCTTCGGCGGGCAGGCGCCCGGCACGTTCGGACCGTCGATCGAGGAGAAGCCGGGTGGCAGGGACGAAGGTCATCATCAGCAGGAACGAGAAGAAGATCCCCACGGCGGCCAGGATCCCGAAGTCCGCCAGGGCGGGAACCGGATTGGCGATGTTGGTGAGGAAGCCGATGATCGTCGTCAGGGTGGCCAGGACGAGGGCGATGCCCACGGTGCCGATCGCAACCGACATGGACCCGTCCACCGAGTCCCCCTCGCCGATCTCTTCCCGGTAGCGGCTTATGAGGTGGATGGCGTAGTCGACACCGAGACCGATGATGAGGATGGGGACGATCTGGGTGGGGGCGGAGAACGCGGAGATCACCCCGATCTTCTCCAAGAGGACGCCCGTACCCTGCATCATCGCGATCGCCATGAAGATGGTGGCCATCGTCAAGGCCATGTCCGCCACCGTCCGGCGCCCCGTCTGGCGAACCCGGGCGCTGCCCCGGGGGCGCAGCCAGTACACGAAGAGCAGGATCACGACGATGATCATGCCGGCGAAGGCAAACAGCCTCCCCACCTCCTCGGTGAAGGAGTCGATCTCGCCGAAGAGCAGATTGAAGCTGAACGGCCTGATCTCGAGGTCGGTGTCGATCCCCTCCAGCTCCGCCGCCACCGCCTCGTCGATCGCCACCTGGGCATCGAAGGCGGCGACGGCGTCACTGGTGTCGCTCTCGAAGAACGCCAGGATGATCGCCGCCTCGGCGGTGGTGCCGGTGGCCGTGCTTCCCACCAGGCTGGTGAAGAACCCGCTCTGTTCGGGTGGCATCTGCGACACGGCGGCCGTGTAGCGCTCGTCGACTTCGTCGTCATCGAGGCTGTCGAGGGGAATCCCCTCGAAAGACGCCCCCTGCACCACCGGGCCCACATACGACACGACCCCCGGTCGTTCGGGCGAGTCCGCTACCAGCGCTTCGCCTCCTGCCCGGCGGATCGCGTCCTCCACCTCCATCGCCACCCGAACTCCCTCGGCGGTGATGACGTCCCCGCCCGGGTCGCGGACGATCACCTGCAGGACGGATTCCTGTTCGGAGCCGAACAGCTCGGCGATCCTCTCCGAGGCGGCGATCTCGGCGTTGTCGGGAGCGAAGCCCTCGTTGCCCGTGGCGATCTCCATCTGACCGGCAAAAGAGCCCAGCACCCCGGTGAGGACCAGCACCGCCAGCACTATCGCCACCGGGAAGCGACGGGCCGCAGCCGAACAGCCGCGCACGATGGCCTTCAAGAACAGCTCCTAGGAATAGAGAGGAATTGAGAGCGCGCTCAAAATTAACACACGGAAGACGGAGAGACGAGATCGCTGCAGACGGTGATCAGTAGTCGGTTGTCAGTTGTCGACTTTCAGCGATCGAGAGTTGATAACCGAAGATCGAGAGCCGATAACCGGCTCAGCCGAGGATGTCGAGAGCTTCCAGGAAGCGGGCGTTTTCGTCGTCGGTACCCACCGTGACACGGACCCAGTTGCCGCCGAAGGTGCGGACGATCACACCCTGCCGGGTGTAGTCGTCGGCCGGATCCGTAGCCCCGGAGTGATACCAGACGAAGTTGGCCTGGCTGTCGGCATGCTCGATGCCCCGATCGGCGAGAGCGTCGAGGAGCAGGCGCCTACCCCGAGCGTTGTCCTCCACCCTGGCCGCCATTCGACCCGGATTGGACAGGGATGCCGCCGCCGCTGCCTGACCCACCTGGGTGACGGTGAAGGGAGCCTGGGCGCGTCGCATCTCGGCGATGGTGGAGGGGTGTGCCACGGCGTATCCCACCCGGAGAGAGGCTAGGGCGAACACCTTCGAGAACGTTCGGGTGACGATCACGTTGGGTCTCTCGGCGGCGATCGGGACGAGGGAGCGGTAGTCCGCGGCGGTCACGAACTCGTAATAGGCCTCGTCCACAACCACCGTCACGTCCTCCGGCATCGAGTCCACGAATGACTCGACCTGATCGGAGGAGACGTGGGTGCCGGTGGGGTTGTTGGGATTGCACAGGAACACCAGCGACGTCCGGTCATCGACGGCGGCGGCAAGGGCGTTGAGATCGTGACGGTGGTCGCTGTCGAGAGCCACCTCTCGCCTGTCGCTCATCGCCCACATCGCCCCCAGCCGGTAGATGATGAAGGAGGGCCAGGCGTAGACCGTGTTGGTGCCCGGGCCGCCCACCGCCAGGGCGATCGACCGGAGGAGGTCCGACGATCCGCCCCCGAGCCACAGTGAAGCCGTGTCGATCCCCAGATGCTTTCCGAGAGCGTCCCGCAGCTCGTAGCCCTCGTTGTCGGGGTACCGGTTGACGTTCGTGGCCGCAGTGGCCATTGCTTCGATGGCCTCCGGGAACGGACCGTACGGGCTCTCGTTGGAGGCCAGCTTGATGATCGACAACGGGTCGAGGCCGAACCGTCGAGCGACCTCTTCGATCGGTAGCCCCGGTTCGTAGGGAGCGATCTCGGCCAGATCGGGGCGGTATTTCGGCATCACCCCCGAGAATAACTCCCGTCCACCGCAGTGGGGGGTCCCACCCGTTTTCGCGCATCGAATGCGCGC
>CAZTXD010000163.1:0-6996 GCA_964617995.1 uncultured Acidimicrobiaceae bacterium | reverse complement strand
GCGCGCATTCGATGCGCGAAAACGGGTGGGGGGGCTTGGGGATCACCCCTAGACTTGAGCCTTCGACACCATGACTGCTTCCCTCGAGATCATCTCCAACCTGGCCAAGCGTCGCGGGTTCGTGTTCCCTGCCTCGGAGATCTACGGGGGGATCCGCTCCGCCTACGACTACGGACCGCTGGGCGTGCTGCTCCTCAACAACGTCAAGGCGCAATGGTGGAAGGCGATGGTCCAGGCGCGAGGAGACGTCGTCGGGATCGACTCGGCCATCATTCAGGCTCGGGAAGTGTGGAAGGCGTCGGGACACGAGGAGGTGTTCACCGACCCGATGGTGGAGTGCCGCAACTGCAATGCCCGCCACCGGCTCGACAAGCTCGACGACCCCGATAGGTGCCCCCACTGCGGCAAGAACGGCACCTTCACCGAGCCTCGCCAGTTCAACCTCATGTTCAAGACCCACATGGGCCCCGTCGACTCCGACGAAAACCTCGTCTATCTGCGACCCGAGACGGCTCAGGGCATCTTCATCAACTACGAGAACGTGCGCCGCACCAACCGCCTCAAGCTCCCCTTCGGTATCGCCCAGATGGGCAAGTCGTTCCGGAACGAGATCACGCCCGGCCAGTTCGTGTTCCGTACCCGCGAGTTCGAGCAGATGGAGATGGAGTACTTCTGCCGCCCCGACGAGGCGGCCACCTGGTTCGCCTACTGGCAGGAACAGCGCCACGACTGGTACACCGACCTGGGCATGAGTCCCGACAACCTGCGGGTCAGACCCCACGACGACGACGAGCTATCCCACTACTCAGCTGGCACCGTCGACATCGAGTACGACTTCCCGTGGGGCTGGGACGAGCTGGAGGGCATCGCCAACCGCACCGACTTCGACCTCCGCCAGCATACGGAGCACTCCGGCATCGACCTGCGCTACTACGACCAGGAGGCAGACGAGCGATTCTTCCCCTATGTGATAGAGCCGGCGGCCGGCGCCACCCGCACCACCTTCGCCTTCCTCATCGACGCCTACCACACCGAGGAGGTAGGCGGCGAGAGTCGGGTGGTGCTGCGTCTCGATCCCAGGCTGTCTCCCTATCAGGTTGCCGTCCTGCCCCTGTCGAAGAGGTCGGAGCTGGTCGAGCCGGCCATGAAGGTGGCCGACTCGCTCCGGGCCGAGTTCATGGTGGAGTTCGACGAGACACAGTCGATCGGCCGACGCTACCGGCGCCAGGACGAGATCGGCACACCCCTGTGCGTCACATACGACTTCGACTCGCTCGACGACCACGCCGTGACCATCCGCCACCGTGACACCATGACGCAGGACCGCGTTTCCATCGACCGGCTACCGGAGGCGTTGCGGTCAGCCCTCCTCTCTTGACGCTCTGGGCGATGTGGTCGTCGGCGGTGCGGCCTACCTCTGGCCGTCAGGCGGCATCGGACAACCCACCGACCCCGGAGCCGTGACGTCGGCGGCTCCGTAAGATCGGGACCGATGGGATACTCCCGCGACGACATAGACAAGGTGCGCCAGGCCACCGATCTGGTGGAGATGGTGGGGGCGGTGACGAAGGTCAAGCGCTCGGGCCGGTCGTTCATGGCCATCTGCCCGTTCCATGAGGAGAAGTCCCCCTCCCTGTCCCTCGACCCCGCCCGGGGGCTGTATCACTGCTTCGGCTGTCAGACGGGCGGCGACGTCTTCACCTTCCTGGCCGAGACCCAGGGCCTGGACTTCAACGAGGCCGTGGAGGAGTTGGCCCGCCGGGCCGGCATCCAGCTGGAAGCGGATCCGGGAGCGGACCGCCGCCGAGGTCGCCGGAGGACTCTCCACGATGCGGTCCGACGCGCGATCGAGTTCTACCACCAGCGTCTCAAGACGGCTCCCGACGCTGGGCAAGCCCGCGCCTACCTCCGTGGCCGGGGTTACGACGGCGACGTCGTGGACGACTACCGGATCGGCTACGCCCCGCCGGGATGGGACACGCTGGTCAAGGAGTTCCGGGCCGGAGGTATCAGCGAACAGGTGATGGTCGACGCCGGCCTGGTGCGCCGGGGGAGGGGCGGCCGGGTCTACGACTACTTTCGGGACCGGGTCATGTTTCCCATCCACGATGTCCGGGGCGAACCGGTCGGATTCGGCGGGAGGATCCTGGGAGGGGAGGGAGCCAAGTACCTCAACTCACCCGACTCGGCCGTCTACGCCAAGTCACGGCTCCTCTACGGCCTTGACCGGGCCCGGTCCGCCATTTCCCGTTCGGGACGGGCGGTGGTGGTGGAGGGATACACCGACGTGATCGCCCTGCACGGGGCCGGAGTGCCCGAGGCGATAGCCACATGCGGCACGGCGCTGACCGAAGATCATTTCGACCTGCTACGGAGGTTCGGGGAGCAGGTGGTGCTGGCTTTCGATGCCGACTCCGCCGGGGCGGAAGCGGCTCGCCGGACTTCGGAACTGGCCGCCCCGGTGCGTCTGGACCTGGACGTCAGGGTGGGGGTGATGCCCGACGGCGGCGACCCGGCCGACCTCGTCCAGGCCGGGCGCGACGACGACGTGCGAGCCGCGCTGGACCAAGCCCTGCCCCTCCTCGAGTTCGTCCTCCGGCGTGAGTTCGACCGGATCGACCTGGGAGAACCGGAGGGCAAGGCCCGGGCGCTGCGCCGGGCGGCCGAGTTCGTGCCCCGCATAACCGATGGCGTGGTGCGGGGCGAGTACGAGAAGCTGGTTGCCCAGCTCACACGCATAGATCCCGGCGACGTGGCAGCGGCGATGCGATCAGCCGGTCAGCGTGAGAAGGTCGTCGAGCGCCTGGTACGGGTCCCCGACCGAGAATCCGACCGTTTCGAGTCGGCACTGCTGCGGGTCATGATCCTCAACCCGGAGGGAGCCGACGCCATAGGTATCGACTCGTTCGTTCGTCCCGAGAGCCGGAACGCGGCTGAGATCCTTATCGACCTGCGAGGGGAGCCCGGTGAGGAGATCGATCTGACCCACCCTGCGATCCCCGAGCAGATCCTGGCCATCCTGAGGGCGGCTCTTCTCCAGGACGAGCCACTGGATGTCGAGTCGGTGCTGGAAAGGGCCCGGCGCAGGCGGATCGACACCGAGATAGACCGGCTGGAGGCGGTGGTGGCATCCACCGACCCGGCCGACGAGGGATATTCCGATGCCTTCAATCGCTTGATAGCGTTGCAGCGGGAGAAGCGCCACACATGAGCCAGGTCGACGAGGTCATATCTGCCCTGACGAAGCGGGGTCGCCAGCGGGGCTTCCTCACCATGGCCGAGGTCCAACAGGAGCTGGAGGACGCCGAGGCATCCGGAGAGTCCTTCGAGTCGGTGCTAGAGACCCTGCGGTCCCGGGGTATCAAGCTGACCGAGGAGGGTCCCGAGCTCGAGGTGAACCTGGAGGAGGTCACCGAGATCGCCGTGTCCGACCCGGTGCGGATGTACCTGAACGAGATCGGCCGCTACCGCCTGCTCACGTCCCAGCAGGAGGTGGAGCTGTCGATGGCCTTGGAGGCGGGAAGGCGGGCCCAGGAACGCCTTGAAACAGAGGAGCTGTCGGAGGAGGACGCGGCGGTGCTCCGCCACAACATGCGTGAAGGAGAGATCGCCCACCGCCGGCTGGTGGAGGCGAACCTGCGGCTGGTGGTGTCGATCGCCCGGCGCTACGTGGGTCGTGGACTGGCGATGCTCGACCTCATCCAGGAGGGGAACATGGGTTTGATGCGGGCGGTGGAGCGCTTCGACTACCGCAAGGGCTTCAAGTTCTCGACGTATGCGACGTGGTGGATCCGTCAGGCGATCTCCCGGGCCATCGCCGATCAAGGACGCACGATCCGCATGCCGATCCACGTCCTCGACGTCGTCAACAAGCTTCGTCGCGCCCGGCGCGACCTCGCCCAGGAGCTGGGGCGGGACCCGACGGTGGAGGAGCTGGCAACCGACCTCGATCTGCCCCCGGATCGAGTCGAGGAGCTGATGCGCTTCGCGCAGGACACTGTTTCTCTGGAGATGCCGGTCGGCGACGACGCCTCGGGGACGTTGGGTGACCTGGTGGAGGATCCCGACGGGGAGCGCCCGGTGGACGCCGCCACCTTCGCCAGCCTCCAGGATCAGCTGGCGTTGGCCCTGGAGGGGTTGAGCCAGAGAGAGCGGGAAGTGCTGATCATGCGTTTCGGCCTGGCCGACGGCAAGACCCGCACCCTCGAGGAGGTGGGCGCTGAGTTCAACGTGACCCGCGAGCGGGTGCGCCAGCTCGAGATGAAGGCACTCGCCAAGCTCCGCCACCCCGACAAGTCCCAGCGCCTGGCCGGCTTCCTGGAGGAAGGCTGAACCCCTGACGTGGAGGAAGCCCTTTCGGCTTCCGCCTTCAGAGGGTCAGTTGGCGGTCGGCGTCCAGAAGCCGCGCCGCCAGGCCCACGGCCAGCTTCTTGGAGAGAGGGGGCACCCGGTCGAGGAGATGGCCGAACTCGCGGGAATGCATCACGAGAATCGTCGATGGTTCGGTAGTGGCCACGGTCGCCGACGAGTTCTCCTTGAGCAACAGGGCCATCTCTCCCCAGAAGTCACCGGGACCGAGGTCGGCGAGCTTGCGGTTGTTGCGGGTGACACTGGCGGCGCCCTCCACGATGATCCCGAACTGGTGGGCCAGCGCCCCCTCCTGGGTCAGTTTGGTTCCTGCGGCGGCTTCGGTGCGGTCGACATGGCGGGCCACCTCGCCTAGTTCCTTCTTGCTGAAGCCGGAGAACAGGGGAACCCGGGAGAGATACTCGATCTTGTCGGCGTTCTTCATGGTGGGAATCTCCTTCTGGTGGCGTCGTCGACTGTAACCGCAGCAGCCCCGGCGCGTCCGCCAGATGCACCCGATCGACCGATTCAGGAACCATACTTCGGCCATGCGAGCCAATACGCTGGGATATCGGATCCCCCTCTTCGAGCGAGACGTCTATGCCCGGCGTCGGGAACGGGCCGCCGAGGCGGTCGCCGCCGTCGGTCTCGATGTGCTGTTGGTGACGATTCCCGAGAACATCTACTACCTCATCGGCCTCGATCACTTCGGGTACTTCGCCTTCCACATGCTGGCGGTCCCCGCTGAAGGCGAGCCGGTGCTGGTGGCGCGTCGCATGGAGCATGTGACGATCGGCCGGGACGTGCCCGACCTGCTCTTCGAGGGGTACGGCGATCACGACGATGTGGCCCTCCACTGTCTCGACGTCGTGGCGGGACTCGTCCCCGACGAGGCGCGGGTGGGGATGGAGCTGTCGAGCCTGTACCTGATACCGACCGTGGCGATGGCGTTACGCGACCGCTTCACACCCGCCCGTGTCGTGGACGGGACCGACATCGTGACCGCCCATCGGCTGGTGCAGTCACCCGAAGAGCTGGACGTGACCAGACAGGTGGCGGCGATCAGCGATGCGATGGTGACGGCGGCCCTGGCCACCGCCGGCGCCGGTGTCACCGAGCGGGAGGTGGCGTCGGCGGCGGTGATGGCGATGATGGATGCGGGAGGTGAGCCTCCCGCCTTCTGGCCGTTCGTGCGGGCGACGAGCCGATTCAACGAAGACCACACCACCTGGACCGACTACCCCCTGCGCCCCGGTGACGCCGTGTTCCTGGAGCTGTCTGGCTCGCTGGGGCGCTATCACGCTCCCATGGGCCGGGTGGTGTTCGTGGGCGAGGTGCCGGAGGGCTCCGAGCGGGTGGCGGAGGTGTGCATCGAGGCATTCGAGGCAGCCCGGGTACAGGCGAAAGGCGGCACCAAGGCGGGAGATGTCTACGCGGCATGGCAGGCGGTGGTGGACGCGGCCGGATTTGGCCACTATCGCCGCCACCACTGTGGCTATGCCACCGGGATTGGATTCCCTCCGAGCTGGAGCGGCAACGGCGTTCCCCGGGCATTGCGGCCCGACAGCCGCGCCGTCCTGGCCGAAGGCATGGTCTTCCACGTGATGTCGTGGATGATGGGCACCGGCGCCGGCGACTATTTCGTGTCCGACCCGGTGGTGATCGGGCGAGGGGAGGCCGAGCGTCTCACGTCGGCGCCCCAGGGCCTGACCGTGGTGTGAGTTGCCGGCGGAGTCCTGCGATGATGGATACATGCGTTTCCGTGCAGGACTCGTCATCGGCGGAGCGATCGGCTACGTGCTCGGCGCCCGCGCCGGGCACGCCCGCTACGAGCAGATCGTGCGTGCCTGGCAGCGCCTCCGGGCCCACCCCGCCGTCGCCCAGCTGAGCGATCAGGCTGTGGGCCTGGTCGACGCCGGACGGCACGTGGTCGCTGGAGGTCTCTCCGCCGGGGGCAAGACCCTTCGTGACACCGCCGACGGCAACGGCCGTCCCGATCCCCGGGTTCCCTAGCCGCCCACCCCTGGCGTCACGGGATTCGGGCGGACATGGCCCACTGGTACCCTGTGGATTCCTTCCGGGGTAGCTCAATCGGCAGAGCAGCGGACTGTTAATCCGTTGGTTGTGAGTTCGAGTCTCACCCCCGGAGCCGAGAAAACCCCTGGTAGACAGGGATTTTCTCAGTGGGGGCGGAGTTGACGGACCTCGCCCAGGACGCGCTCAGGACGCGTTTCGTCCCGCAGGCGATCGTCGAGGCGGTCCATCACGCCAGCCAGGTCGCCCTCGAAGAGGTGGGTGTAGGTGTTCAAGGTCACGGTGGCGGAGCGGTGCCCACGCGGTTTCAGGCCATGGGCAGCGAGAGCAGAGCGCTGGCGAAACTCATCAACAAGATCCAACACCAGCTCTTCAGTCTCCGTTTGCAGCACGACGTCCTGAAGAGATGTGCCCGATTGCCACGTATCCAACAGTGGCACGTCCTCTCGAGCCTTGGGGAGTGGGCGCAGGGAAGATATGTTCGACGGGCGAGCACGTCGTGGGGGCGCGCCATTGATGATCGCTTCAAGCTCATCGGCGAGGATCTCGTGACGCTTCTATCGTTCATCCTCAACGATGGCGTCCGCGGCGGAGCGGAAAGCCCGATCGTCCCCC
>CAZTXD010000162.1:0-7088 GCA_964617995.1 uncultured Acidimicrobiaceae bacterium | reverse complement strand
GGGTGGCCCCCACCAACGGCAGCATGGACACGCTCAGCACCTGGAGGAACAGGGTGACGGCGGATAGGAGGGGACCGGGGGAAGCACCATCGAGGGAGGCAAGGGTGCTTCGTGCCAGCCAGGCGTCGATGTCGGTGACTGTCCCTGCCAGCCACACCGATTGCATGATCCAACCCACCAACATCACGGCCAGTCCCCAGGTGACCAGTCGCCACCGGCCCGGCGGGAGAGTTCCATCCGGGACCACGGTGAACAGGAATATCAGCGGAATCATGGCCAGAACAAGAGCAATGTCTCCGGTGGCGATCATCGTCTGCGCCGATTGGAGACCGCCACCGACTTGACCGGACCAGATCAGCTCCAGCAGGTGATAGGAGTACAGACCTATCGACCAGAACAGCGAGAAGACAAGAAGCAGCCACCCCGGAACCGGGGCGTTTCCTCTCGACACCACCAGGGCGCCGATCGTTGCCGTCGCCAGTGTGCCCACCGTCAGGCCCATAACCCGGACAATCTCCAGCGTGGTGGCGTCGGAGAGACCCGCCATCGACCCGGTGGCGGCGACAAGAGTTAGCGCCCAAACCACCCACGGCAGCCACGAGATCAACCCCAAGCCGTGCCTGGACGGCGCCGGCACCTGCGCCACTGGTGCACCCATCACAGTTGATTCTTCGGGCAGACAGCCTCCTTGTCCATGGCGGCTGTCCTCAATTCAACACCCCCTTATGTCCGAGGGTGGCCTCACCCATTGTTGATGTCAGCCGGGTTCTCCCACCTGTCTCGCTGCCATACGTTCTCGTCGTAATTCGACCAGGGAGGACTGATGGCGCAGGTATCCACAAACACCGTCGAAGCGTCGACGATGGGCAAGGGACGTCGGATCGTCTTCTATGTGGCGGTCGCTCTAACGGTGGCGGCCATGGCCGCCTACCCACCCATTCTCCTCGGCCCTGTGCTGGCATGGCTCGACGAGTCGGTGCTCGACTCCATGTTCGGCCAGGAAGGTCTGGGCGCTCACCGGGCCCACATCGCAGGTGGCTCCCTCCTCTTCTGGCTGACCCTCGTCGCCATAGTCTCACAGTTCCGTCGACCCGAGACGAAGACCGCTCCCCTGTTGGCTGCGGTAGCAGCCTGGGTGGTGTTCCTTCCCCTCGAACTCACCCACTTGGTCGACCCGTTCACCATCGTCGTCACGGTCCTGGTGGTGACAGTGTTGGCCCTCCACCCGCGACGCTGGCCCGAGGGAGGCGTCACCTGGCACAAGGGCCCACGGGCGGTCGCCATCGTGGGGACCCTGGCTGCCGCGGTCTACGCCTACCAGCAGACCCTCCTCCAGATCAACGGGCTGCCCGAGGATCCCCACGTCGCCGGGTCCCACTACGCACTGATGGCGGTGCTGGCGGTCGGTCTCGCGGTGTCCGCTCTGCTTGGAACGACCAACGCTCCGGGCCAGGGAATCTCCGCCTGGACCGCAGGAATCATCACCGCCGTCCTAGGGGTGTTCTTCATTGGCCATCCCGACCAGGCCTCATCGGCCGGTGTCGGATGGGGCGTGGCCATGATCATCTGGGCAGTCGTGCACCTGTGGGCGGCGACCCGAGTGCAAAGCCCGGTCCCGATCTCGAAGGGGAACCATGGAGAGAGGCAATGACACAGCCTGTGGAACGTGAGGTCCCCGGACGGATCATGCGTTTCAACCAGCGGATGATGCCCCGAATCACTCCGATCCATGTCTGGGCTTACCGCGCCTTGCGTGGCCGCTTGGTCGACAAGGCGACTGGAGGCACCCCTGTGGTCGTCGTCACCACCATTGGGCGGCGAACCGGCAAGCCGAGGACGGTGGCGCTCGGTCATTTCCCCGAGGAACACGGTGTGATCGTGGCGGCCACGAACGGGGGTTTGGAACCGCTGCCCTCATGGATCTTGAACCTCGAAGCCGATCCCCGTTGCTGGGTGGAGCTGGGTTCGGAACGCTTCGAGGCCAAGGCGGTATTCCTCGAGGATGACGAGTGGGATGAGCATTGGACCCGGCTCACCGCGGCGTTCCCGATATACGACCAGGCCCATCGTCTGGCCGGTCGGCCGGTTCCGCTGGTTCGACTTCAGAGAGTCGAGACTTTCGGCGAAACGGAGAGCCCGGCGAAGGCAGCCGGTTGAACGCGATGGTCTACGACATTCTCCTCTTGATCCACATCCTTTCGGCCATGGTGTGGGTTGGCGGTGGCTTCCTGGTGGTCGCAGTGGAACGCCACGCCTACAAGGCGGGTGGCAGGGAGTTGTTCAGCCAGATGAGAGATGCCCTGGAGTGGGTAGACGACCGGATCTTCACTCCTGCCCCGTTGCTTGTCGTGGTCACCGGAGTCGCGATGGTGGTGATCAGCAACGCATGGAGCTTCTCCCAACCCTGGATCTACCTGGCACTGGCTCTGATCGCGGTCGAGTTCGCAGTCGGGTACAGGCACCTAAACAGGTTGAAGTCGGGCCGTCAGGAAGGAACCGACAGTCTGGAATACAAGACGGCCGTCAAGACCTGGCTGCGATTCGCCCCCACGGCGATTGCGTCGTATGGAGTGATCGTCGTCCTCATGCTGTTCAAGCCGGGGGGTTGAGGTATGAGAACTCTGTTCGGCCTCAGGTCTTCCCGAAGAAACGGGCGTGGTCACACCGGGCCAACCCGGAGGCAAGTCGAGCTCACCGGGGTACCGGAGTTGGCACATCAAACACCACAGAGTGACCGAGCTGGACCGGGTCGATCCCGCATCGCCACCGGTCCTGCGTTTGAGGCGGGGGCTCCGACGTGATTGCAGCAGGCTCTCTCTTCGACATCGGCGACCACACCGTCGAGGTACTCGACACTCCGGCGACGCTGGATGATCGTTACCTACTCCGCATAATCGCCCAACCCGGCGGCCCCGGGATCAAGGGCGACTTCCCCCACATCCACCCGGTTCTCATCGAAACTTTCCGATGCGTCTCCGGAGAGATGGTCGCCCGGGTCGGTCGCACCATCTCCGAGGTGAAACCAGGGGAGAAGGTCGAAGTGCTCGCTCGAGAGGTGCACGGGTTCCTCAACACCGGGACCGCCGATCTCGTGATCGAGTGCGAGGTCATCTTCCCTGATGGCTACCGGGCCGAGGACGACCTGATGAGATTCGCCGCCACCTACGACCGGCTCCGACGGGAGGGGCAGGTCAACCCCAAGACCGGCGAGCCCCCACTCCTCCAGATGGCTGTGCTCGCCGCCGCCAACCCCCGGCTCATCACACAGTCGGGAGTCGCCGGCCGCCTCATCCCGTTCCTGGGGATCATCGGCCGGTTGCGCGGATTCGGACCGGAACCCGGGGGACAGGAAGGGCAGGCATGAAGGCGGTATTCACCGTCAGGTACACGCATCTTGTGGGGAGGGTGCTCCCCGAGCCAGAGATCCCGGCAACATGACCGCGTTGGGTGGGAAGGGCGAAAAGTCCATCCGGGTTGCGTCTTGGCTGTTCCTCATCAACGGAGTTGTCGGAGGGTTGGTGGCGATCCCCTACGCCATTTACATCCACCGCCTGGGACGGCTGCCCTATATGGGTCCTATCGTCGGTGAGTCGATGAGCGGGCCGATCAGCGACCGGTTCGGCTCCGAAGGCGTGGTTTGGTTCCTCGTTGCGTTAGGTCTGCTGTCTTGGATCGAGGTGCTTGCCGGATGGTGGCTGCGCGCCCAGCGGAGAGAGGGCGGATGGCTGGCCCTCGTCCTTCTCCCCGTGTCGATGTTCTTCTGGATCGGATTCCTGCTCCCCATATGGCTTGTGCTCGGTCCAGTCCGGATCGCGCTGGTGCTGAGAGGATGGAGAACCCTCAGAATCGGACGGACACGGATCAATATGTCCTCTTCTGTAGTCACCTCGACAGGAGGATGTAGTTCATGATCCTGGTCGGCGTACTCCTACTCTCCGGTCTGCTCCTGGTCGCTGTCGAGGCGGTTGGTTACAGCCGGGGCGGAGACAACTCGGCGTTCTGGAAGCTCCCTCTCGATGCGAAGCTGGACCATGTGTCCGACCATCGGTGGGAGTGGTGGTGGATTTCGATCTGGGGTCTCGTCGGGCTCTTCCTCGTGACCGGAGGGGTGAGTGGTCTCACCTTCCTGCTGGCCGACGCCGGTGAACCTGTCCTCGCTTTCGTCGCGTTGGGCGGCTATCTGGTCGCTCTGTTCGCTTGGGTGTTTGGAATCATCGTGCAGGGGGCTTCCGTATCTCAGGCCGCCGAGGAGAAGGCGGAGACCGGGGAGACACCAGCTTGGCTACCTCCGATTTGGACGGCCGGATATGTGGCGGAAGCCGTATGGGTGATCGGCGCAAACCTTGCTTACGCGCTTCTCGGTGTTGCTGTTCTGGGCACGGGACTGGTGGCTGCGTGGGCGGGATGGTTGGCCATCGTTGCGGGTGTCCTCATCCCGGTGGCCGTTGTCGTGGCACGAACCGGATTCCCTCAACTCGCGTTCTTCGTACCCACCATCATCGGGATTGCCCTACTTCTCGAGAATGTCTAGGCCGAGGATGCGCTATCGACATCTCGCCATCCATGTTCCGGACCTGCGGGCGGCTGAGGCCTACTACTGCGGGCTGTTCGATCTTGAGGTGATGTTCAGGGAAGCTCAGGGAACCGACGGTGCCGACGACTGGGTTCAGCTCCGACCACGCCAAGGATGGGCCGAAGCCGAGAAGGCGGGCGTCGATATCGGCATGATCGCCGTGGGCGGGGACGACTTCGTCCTCGCCCTGTTCCCCGGACAGCCGTCACCGGGACAGGTGTTCGCCGTTGGGGTGGTGATGACCGAGGAGGAGATCGCCGGAGTGCGGTCGCGGCTGTCTTCGGACGCCCGCGTCGTCTCATCTGAGCCGGGTTGGCTCGACTTCGTGGACCGCTACCAGCTTCACTGGCAGCTTGCTTATTCGCCGGAGTTCGTTGGTTCCGGGGATGCCGCCGGTCGCTGGCTCGATGCGTGAGTTGGGAGGAGTGATGTGGACCGAAGACAACCTGATGGTGCTGCTTCCGGAAGACCAGCCGGAGCGTGACGGGTTCGTCTCGCTGGTCGAGTCGTCGGACACCGTGGGCGGATGGGGTGCGGTTATCATTCGCGCAACGCAGGGTTCCCGTGGCACCACCCATATCCATCGTGGTGAGTCCGAGGCGTTCCTCATCCTCGACGGTGATGTGGAGGTATGTGGCGTCCGGTCGGTGACGCCACTGATGCCAGGGAGCTTCGTTCTGGTCCCCCCCGATACCGAGCATGCGCTACGTGTGCTGAGTGCCGAGGCCCGGTGGCTGGCGATCTGGCCTTCCGCGCTGGACGGTCTCATCCATGAGCTCTCCGAGGCCAAGGTTCAGGGTCGGGACGACCCCGCCACGATCGAAGAGATCCGTCGCCGTCACGGTGTCGAGTCGGGCGGACCGGTTCCCCCCGCTACGTAGGAAGGGCTCATGTCGGAGACTGTGTATATCTCCAGCTCGTTCTTGATCGCCTCGAGCGCCATCGCAGCGGGATGGTGGGTGTGGCTGCGTCTTAGTGGCCAAGGTGTAGGGGACGCCCCGTTCGAGACCTGGCCAGAGCTGGCGCCGGTGATGCGTCGCACCATTGCGACCTGGATCGCCGCCCACCTGTTCAGCCTGATGGGATTCGCCGCTCTGACCGCGATCCTGGCCGTTTCCGACGATGGGGCTCTGAGCGTGATCGCTCTGGTCCTGCTGACCCTCTCCGTCATGTTCGTGATCCTCGAAGGCACCCATCACATGACGGTAGGGATCTGGTCGGCGGAGAGGTACGTCGAGGAGGGCATGCGTCCCGAGTTCACCGTGCCCGTCGAAGCCTGGGCCAACCGGTCATTCCAGACTCTCTACCACCTGCTCGGAATGGCCGGCATCGGTCTGTACAGCGCGGCGATAGTCCTTACAGGGATGCCGGCTCACTGGGTGGGCTGGATCGGGATTGGGTGGGGCGCGGCGTGGCTGACGATTCTGGCGCTCCGGCGAACAATCTGGTCCTGGGCCCTGCTTGTCCCAGTCCAGGGCCTCGTCGGGCTGACGCTGCTGCGGAGCGTCGGATAGACGCGGCCGCCTCCGCGATTCAGCCGGCGGCATTACGTTCAATCCCGGGCGAGTGGGCTAGTCGCACGGCCCGCCTACCAACAGCGCCCAAGCCGATGGCCTGGGCGTCGTTTTGCGCAACCTGGTGGGCGGGCACTTCACGGGTGGGAACCCGGGATAGCTTCGGGTAGGGCTTCACCGCAGGGTGTGCTGGCCGGTTGTTCGAGCATGATCCGTCTTGGGTGCCACCGCGTTCGTTGGCCAGGTTGAGGCAAAGGACCGGCGCTACTTCTTGGTGAGCAGCGATGTGATCATTCGTCTGCGAAACACTCGCTCGGTGGTGTCTTCCAGCGTTTCGATGTGGAACGTGCGGCCGAGTCGCTCCACTCGTTCGTTCATGGGCAACTGCCTGCCGAAGCCGAAGAGAACAAGTAGGCTGCCCGAACGGGCAAGAGGGACCACATTATCGACGTAGAGGTCGCGGTCTGGGCCAGGGAGATCGTTGAGAGTGCCGATGTCGACCAACAAGTCGAAGGTCCCTTCGACATGTTGAATTCGAGTAAGGTCATCGACGACGAAATTCACGTCGACCTCTGCTGCGGATGCTTGGCGTTGCGCTAGTTTGATAGCGGTCTCTGAGAGGTCAACTCCGGTTACGTCGAAGCCCTGTCGGGCCAGGAAGATGGATTCGGCCCCTACCCCACAGCCGACATCGATGGCTCGGCCGGGTTGAATCTGTTTACCGTCGATGACTCTGCTGAGCACGGGGATGGCTGAGCCGAATACCAACGTCTTGGGGATGCGAAAGGTGGCCATCAGCTTGTATAGCGGCTCGTACAGGCGTTTCATCGCTCGACTTCTAGTCCGGGCCACCTGACTCGGTCCTGATCGTCCACCGTTGTGGGCGCGGAGCCAACGGCGGACCCCATGTCACTGGGCACCCGCACATGAGACATGAATCAAGCCTGCAGAAGGCCGATGCCGTAGATCAGCGGGTAGAGGATGATGATCGCTGGTAGGCC
>CAZTXD010000161.1:0-7148 GCA_964617995.1 uncultured Acidimicrobiaceae bacterium | reverse complement strand
CCGTGCTCGGTTGTGAAGCGGAGGGAGAGGGATTTGAACCCTCGAGGGGGCGATAACCCCCAACGGCATTTCCAGTGCCGCGCACTAGACCAGACTATGCGATCCCTCCGGGGGTCCCCTCGGGGAAACCCGAGAGACCGGAAATCGTAGCCGACCAGGAGTCCCGCACCCAATGGACCCAATCCATCTCATGGAGGCCGCCTTCACCGAGGCGAGCCTCGCCCCCGAACACGGCGACGTTCCCGTGGGAGCCGTCCTTGTCGATCCCTCCGGTACGGTCGTCGCTGCCGATCACAACCGCCGCGAGCTCCTCTCGGACCCCACTGCCCACGCCGAGATGCTTGTCATCTCGGAGGCCGCCCGCACCCGGGGATCGTGGAGACTTGACGGCCACACCCTTGTCGTCACCCTCGAGCCCTGTGCCATGTGCGCCGGCGCCGCCGTGCATGCCCGTCTGGAAAGGATCATCTACGGGACCCCCGACCCCAAAGCCGGAGCGTGCTGGAGCCTCTACAACCTTCCCCAGGACCGGCGGCTGAACCATCACATCGAGCTGATCTCGGGGGTCCTGGCCGATGAGTGCGCCGCGCTTCTCACCGGCTTCTTCTCCACCCGCCGCTGACACCGGCATTGCCGGTGGCGACCCGCTCGGGGTAGCCTGAGAGGGATCGTGCTAAGCGGGGCGTTAGGGGTGCCCTCTACCCGAAATCCTCTCCATGCGGGGCTGAACTCCCCACCCGAGGGACGTATCCGTCGTGTAACGGTCGGCGGACACGTGGTGTCGAAGGTCGGGTCCTGCGCGGCGGGATGCCGTGAACCGGGTCAGGTCCGGAAGGAAGCAGCCCTAAGCGGGTCATCCCGGGTGCCGTAGGAGTGCCTGACCGGAGCCGGCGGCCGCCGCCACCGGCGGAGAACGTCACCGACGGTGGGGTGCACGATCATCCTTTTGCCAGCACCGCCACGTAGACGAAGCCATTCATCCCCATGCGCTCGACCGTCTCCACCCGGAGCGGCCCGCTCTCGAACAGGGTCTCCGGGGGTGGCAGCGAATCGAGGGACCGGTGCAGGTAGCGGTACTCGCCGGGCGCGCCGGCGAGCAGTGCCCCCACCAGCGGCAGAACGACCGCCGTCCCGGCCCGGTGGATGCGACGCGCCAGGCGGCCTCTGGGCCGGGCCAGGTCCAGCACCACGGCCCGGCCTCCCGACCGCAACACCCGATGGATCTCCGAGAGCGTGGTGGCCACCGAGCCGAGATTGCGGAAGACGAACGCCGAGAACACACCATCGAAGGAGGCGGCCGCGAAAGGCAGGCTCTCCCCGATGCCCGCCACCCGTGCTCCGATCGGGCTCAGGCGCAGCATCTCCACCACCGGATCGAGAGCGATGACCGACCGCCCCCCCAGCTCTCCCAGGGCGGCTCCGGTCCCGCTCCCGAGGTCGAGAACCGTGCCCGCCGGGAGGTGAGCGGCGGCGACTCTACGCCATGAGCGCTCCCGCCCCAGCGACAGCACAGCGTTGATGCGGTCGTATCGACGGGCGATACGGGTGAAGATCTGATCGGAAACGTCGCTCACGCCCGGAACCGTCGACGGCTGGGATCGATCACTCCCCGCCGATCCGCTCGAACCCCGTGTAGGGGCGGAGAGCCTCGGGGATGGCTATCGACCCGTCGGCCTGCTGGTGGTTCTCGAGCAGCGCGAGGATCGTTCGACCCACCGCGCAGGCCGTCCCGTTGAGCGTGTGGGCGATCTCATTCGAGCCCTCGGCGCGGTAGCGGACCTTGAGCCGTCTGGCCTGATAGTCGGTGGTGTTGGAGCAGGAGGTGATCTCCCGATATCGACCCTGGGACGGGAACCAGGCCTCGATGTCGTATTTCTTCGCCGCCGAGGAACCCAGGTCCCCGGCGGCGATGTTGACGACGCGGTAGGGAACCTGGAGCTCTTTCACCAGCGTCTCCTCCAGATCGAGGAGCCGTTCATGCTCGGACGGCGAGTCTTCCGGGCGGCAGAAGACGAACATCTCCACCTTGTCGAACTGGTGGACCCGGAATATCCCCGCTGTGTCCTTCCCGTAGGTGCCGGCCTCCCGCCGGAAGCAAGTCGAGAACCCGGCATAGCGAGCGGGAAGGGCGTCGGCCTCGAATATCTCGTCGGCGTGATAGGCGGCCAACGACACCTCTGAGGTGCCCACCAGATAGAGGTCGTCCTCGGGCACGGCGTAGACCTGGTCGCGGTCGGCTGGGAAGAAACCCGTACCGACGAGGGCCTCCTCCCGTACCAGGACGGGCGGAACCATGGGGGTGTGCCCCGCCGCGATGAGATGATCGAACGCCCATCGGACCAGGGCGAACTCGAGGAGGACGGCCTCGCCCTTCAGGTAGCCGAATCGGCTACCCGACACCTTGGCGGCTCGGTCGGTGTCGACCAGGTCGAGCCTCTCGCCCAGGGTGGTGTAGTCGGCTGCCTCGAAGTCGAAGTCGGG
Organism: uncultured Acidimicrobiaceae bacterium; assembly: GCA_964617995.1. GTDB lineage: Bacteria > Actinomycetota > Acidimicrobiia > Spongiisociales > ZC4RG35 > CAZTXD01. The sequence continues at coordinate 4,667 of CAZTXD010000161.1, read as the reverse complement.
TCGCTCCCCGACCTCCCGCAGCGTCTCGGCGTCTTCCTCTTCGAGGCCCTCGGCGGCGGTGGGATCGACCAGGTTGGGAACGGTCAGCCAGGCCTCTTCGAACTCCGCCGCCAGCCGGTCGGCTTCGGCCGTGAGCTCCTTCACCCGGTCGGCCAACTCCGACACCTCGGCGATCGCTCGTTCCTTCTCGTCGCCTTCCAGGGCGGCGATCCGTTTGCCGGCTTCGCGCTGGGCGGCACGGGCCTGTTCGGACTCGGCCTGTGCGCCCCGCGACTGCTCTTCGAGCTCGATCATCCGCCCGAGGTCGACGTCGGAGCCGCGCCGATCGAGTGACTCACGGACCAGGTCGGGCTTGTCGCGCAGTAGTCGAGGATCGATCACGGGCAACCATGGTAGGTCTCACCGATCTGTCAGCCGTCCCCGTTGGTGGTCGAAGTCGTGGTGGTCTCGGTGGCCTCGTTGACGAGGAACCCCGTCGACATCCGGTTGTCCTCCAAGAAGGTGTCGAGCCCACCGGGGTCGAGAACGAGGTCGAGCTGATAGAAGGTCCCGGCGGTGACCTCCAACCCACGGAAGATGATGGAGGTCGATGCTCCAGCCGTGATGACCGGGACGTCGTTGGTGAGTATCACCGGCTCTGCTTCCCCGGTGGAGAACGTCAGTTCCAGGCTTCCCTCCGAGGTGGCGGTGTTACCGCCGTTGGCCACCACCACGATCACGTCGATGGTGTCGCCCAGGACCGGCACGACCGTGGTGCCGTCGGCGCTGGTGAACCACTCGGGCCGGGTGCTGACCTGTTCGATCCGGACGGAAGGTCGGATGGGGAGTCCGCTGGCTTCAGACCGCGCCGCCGAGACCCAAGCCGGCGCCAGCACGGTGATCGGGGTGTCGACCGGAAGCAGCCGAACGGACGGCATTTCCGCCACGGGCGCCGGAACATCCTCGCGCGCCAGCTCATCGAGGAGGGCGTCATAGATGCGGTCCCCGGCCCGCACCTGCACCACCGAGGCAGCCAGGTCGTCGACCACCGACTGGTCGTCGGGCTCGTCGGCCGCCCGGAGGATCGCCTCGGCGAATCCGTCTATGCCCTGACTCCACTGTTCCACCGCCAATCGGTAGAGCGTCACCGCCCCGATCAGCTCCGGAGCAGGGGCCTCGATCCGGCTCACCTCCGCCGCCTCGTCGAGGGCGTCTGTGACCCCGGCCACCACCGACTCGAACTCGGAGCGATCGACCCGGGACAGGTCCCCCACCAAGCCGTTCAGGGTGGATCCCGCCCGCGACAGTTGCAGAGCGCCGTTCTGAACCTCCTCCAGGTAGGAGATGGTGGAACGGGTGTCCCCGCCTGCGCTCACGACAACGAGTGCCACCGCCACCACGAAGGTGATGAGGAGAGGCCAGATGACGCGACGGCGACGGCGTTGGCGGGGTGACTCGAACATGAACGGATTGACCCTCGCTTGTAGTCCCGTCTGGGACGGCACCGGTTGATAGTGGTCGGGAACCTAGAAACTACAACCCCCAGCCACGAATGACGATCCCCAACCGACAAGTCGGAAGTCGGAAGTCGACTTTGGGGGAAGCGATCCGCTCCGCCGCTACCGTCGCGTGGGCGAGGGGGACTTGAACCCCCAAACGGGTGTTGTCGCCACAGGAACCTCAATCCTCACAAGCCCGAGTCAACTGGTGACAGCCTGTGGTGAAACGTCCCTGTCTACGGGAATTTTACACGACCTCGGATCCAGCCTGTATCGGGCCTCTGCAGCCTGTTACAGCCCAGTGGGTCGACGACCCGCCCGACCCTCGCCGCAACGCGGTGTGGGCGGCGTACGTCGCCGCCAAGCGTGACACCGACGCGGCGTTGCGCGAGAGCGGGCTGGCCGGGACGACCCGGGGGGGCCACCAGTGGAACCTGGTATCCCGCGACGTGCCGCTCGCCGACTCCTTGTGCACCGCCTCGAGGCTGCCGCGCAAGGCCTGGTCAGGCCTCGTCGACGAGCTCCCGCAGCTTCGCTGCGAATGCGGCCGGGTGGTTGTTAGGTGACCAGTCGCTGGCGGCGAAGCCGCCGTGGTCGCCGGGGAAGACCACCGGGTCGACGCCCAGCAGCCTGGCGAGCGCCTCGCCTCCGCGCCTCGCCAGCCCACCCTCGCCCTCGGCGCCGATCGCGGGGACGACGCGCACCGACGAGGCCTGGATAGCCTCCGCGTCGGGTACTAGCGGCGGCATCGCCAGGTTGCCGCTCAACAGGAGGTCGTCGCGCGAGCCGTCGTCCTCGGTCGGGAGCCCGAACTGCGTGGGATCGGGGGCAGGCTGGTCCAGGTAGTCGTGGGGCAGAGGGCTCTGGCGCATCACGAGGTGGATGAATTTGGCCATGGCCGGGCCGAACCCCTCGCGCTGATAGGTGTCCACGATGTCGGCGTTGACCTTGATCGCCATCTCGCTGTCCTCGATGAGGGCCACCAGCGGCGGCTCGTGGGACACGAATGTGCGGACGTCGTCCGGGTGCGCGATGACCCAGTGCAGACCGCACATGCCTCCGCCGCTGGAGCCGAACGCGTCGACCGGGCCCAGGCCGGCCGCCTCGATCACACGGTGGTAGTCGTCGGCGTGTACCTCGGCCGTGAGCCGAAAGTTGGGATCACGGGTGCTGCGCCCCATGCCCCGGGGGTCGTACGTGAGGACCGTACGGTCGGTGAAGTGGCCGACGAGCTGCTCGAACCCGGACGCACCCATCGGCGATCCGAAGATGAACAGCGGCCGGTGATCGCTCGGCGCATCCGGCTCCCGGACGTCGTAGGTGAGGACGGCGCCGGGCGCCTCGATCGTGCGAGTGGTCACCTTGGTCATTGGTGCTCCTTCGTGAGTCCGTGTCAGTCCCGACCTCCCTGGCGACTCGAACTCATCGGTGGCTCTCCGATTCGGGCCATGGTTGGTGCACAGTGCGGGGTAGACGGCTGGTTGGCCACAGGTGGAGGTGCAACCCCGTCGCCTGGTTCGCCCCGATCTCGTTACCAGCGACAGGAACAATACCTTCGAAGTTGCCTCTGCTCCTGATACGGCACAACGCGCCACCAGAGGCGTCCTTCGACCGGGTGGTCGGGTCCGAACTCATTCGGTGCCGGCTACGCCGATGAGATTTCCTTCAGGGTCGGTGAACTGCCCGACCACGATCTGTCCGGGATTGCCTTCGGGACCGATCACGCGCCTCCCCCCGAGCTTCTCTGCCTTCTCCAGTGCCGCCTCTACGTTGGGGACGCTGACATAGAAGAGGACTCGACCCTCATAGCCATCGCCCCCGCCGACACCGCCGTTGATTCCCCCGGTCGTGCTCCCGTCCACGAACCCGTAGTTGGCTCTTTGTGAGACCGTCTCCGTGGCTGCGTCGCCGGTCTGGAACTCCCAGCCGAACAGCTCGCCGTAGTAGGCGCGCAGACCCGGAAGATCGTTTCCGATGATCTCGAAATGGACAACAGGTTGGCCCAATGTCGCTCCCTTCACAGGGTCTTTCAACCCCTGTGACGTTGGGAAGTTGACGAAATCATCGCTTGTCGGATGCGGAGTCGAGGAGGGCGCGAGCTTGAGGTCCCATCGGCTCGACCACACTGACCGATTCGGACAAGTGGCAGTCCTTCTCAAACTGAGCAAGCCACGAGAGATCTGAGGAGCGAGGAGGTCAGCAGCTCCCATCGTGACGCCGAAGAGCCGATCATGAGCACTTGCCGGAGGGAGGGTTACGCGCCGAGATTTGATGCTCGGGATGATTGGCTCTCTCTCAGGGCAGGAGATCGAAGCTGGAGACGTGAGCGGGGCGAACGATCGAGAAGTGCCTTCGATCGACTGTTGCAATCTGGTGGAGATCGAGACGTTCAGCGGTGGCTACTACCGATGCGTCCACCGACCCAAGAGGCAGTTCCCGGTACTGGCTCACGAGTTCGGCGATGCGCAGCCAGTCAGCTGCTGCCACGGGATCGACCGTGAACTCGCCCGCGGCCAGATCACCCAGGAAACGCACTTCTGCTTCCGGGCCGAGTCGGGATCCGATGAGGTAGACCACCTCGGTGATCACCAGGGTTGGAACGATGAGGGGACCGGGATGGGTCAGCAGGAGATCGAGGGAGTGATGATGGTGACGGTCGTCGGCGTCGACGTAGGCGTAAAGCGGCCCGGCGTCTACGAGGAGAGCTACTTGGCCACCTCGGCGACCAGGATCTCCTCTATGCGTTCTGAGATGTCATCGCGTCCGCTCCGCCCGGCGCCAGCCGCTCGAAGGCGACGCTCCTTCCCTCCGAGATGGGCTTCGATGGCCTCACGAGTGAGTTCGGAGACAGGAATGCCGCGCCGCTTGGCTTCGTGGCGGAGCCTGGCGTCGACCTCGTCGGGAAGTTTGACCGTCGTTCTCTTCATCGGTATGCCAGCATACCCAACGCGGCGAACCAGTCCAATGATGCGTAACCAACTGCGTTCACCGAGTGATGTGATGAAGAGAGGAGCCTCCCCGCTGCCATCGAGGCGTTTCCAAGAACCACGGGCGCCGACCCCATCAAGATGCAATCGGGTTGCAATCGGGGGTTCATGGGCTCCACCGGATACCCCCGGAAACGGCCAATACCCCTGGTGGGCGAGGGGGGACTTGAACCCCCACGGGTGTTACCCCACAGGAACCTGA
>CAZTXD010000160.1:0-7412 GCA_964617995.1 uncultured Acidimicrobiaceae bacterium | reverse complement strand
GCGCCCCGCCCCCCCCCCCCCCCCGGGCGTGCACGTCGCCCCGGTGGGCCCGCCCCCCGGGCGCGCCATCGCGCGCATTCGATGCGCGAAAACGGGTTCTAGGCGAAGGCGTTGAGGCCGGTGATGGCCTGGCCCATCATCAGCGTGTGGATCTCGTGGGTTCCCTCATAGGTGTAGACCGTCTCCAGGTTGGCCATGTGGCGGAACACCGGATACTCGAGGGTGATGCCGTTGGCGCCGAGGACGCTGCGGGCCAGGCGCGCCACCTCGAGGGCGCTGCGGGTGTTGTCCATCTTCCCGAAGCTGACCTGGGTGGGGGTGAGGGTACCGGCGTCCTTGCGTCGTCCCAGGTGATGCGCCACCAGCATCCCCCGGTTCACCGCCACCATCATCTCCACCAGCTTGCGCTGGGTGAGCTGGAAACCGGCGATGGGCAGGCCGAACTGTTCCCGGTCGAGTGAGTAGTCGAGAGCGGCCTCATAACACGCTCGGGCAGCCCCCACCACGCCCCAGGCGATGCCGTAGCGGGCCTCGTTGAGACAGGACAGGGGGCCTCGCATCGAGGCGACCTCCGGCAGCATCCACTCCTCGGGCACCCGGACGTTGTCCATGGTCAGCTCCGAGGTGACGGATGCCCGCAACGACGCCTTGTGCTTGACCTCGTTGGCGGCGAAGCCGGGAGCGTCGGTGGGGACGATGAAGCCCCTGATGCCCTCGTCGGTGCGGGCCCAGATCACCGCCACCTGGGCGACGTTGCCGTTGGTGATCCACATCTTGGTGCCGTTGATGATCCAGTCCGAGCCGTCGCGGCGAGCGCTGGTTCGCATCGAGGACGGATCCGAGCCCGAGTCGGGCTCGGTCAGGCCGAAACAGCCGATCACCTCGCCGGACGCCATCCGGGGCAGCCACTCCTGCTTCTGCTCTTCGGATCCGAACCTCCAGATCGGGAACATCGCCAGGGACCCCTGCACCGAGACGAAGCTGCGCAGACCCGAATCTCCCGCCTCCAGCTCCAGGCAGGCGAGGCCGTAGGCGGTTCCCGACGTGCCGGCGCACCCGTAGCCCTCCAGGTGCATCCCCAGCAGGCCCATGTCCCCCATCGTCTTGGCGAGGTGGATCGGGAACACCCCCTCCTCCCACCATTCACCCACGTTGGGCACTATCTCCCTGCGCACGAAGTCACGCACGGTGTTGCGCAGCAGGCGCTCCTCCTCGTCGAAGAGGGAGTCGGTGTCGAGAAAATCCCGGGCGTCGGGGTCGGACAGCGAGATGTCGCTCATTGCCGGCCATGCTACCCACCGGCCCGCCGGACCCTACCTCACCCGGCCAGCGTCGCCTCGGCCAGCTCCTCCCGGTAGCGGGAAAGGCGCTGGGTCATTCCGGCGTCGTCGATGGCCAGGATCGCCACCGCCAGCAGGGCGGCGTTGGCGGCACCGTCGATGGCGACGGTGGCGACGGGGATCCCGGTGGGCATCTGCACGGTCGAGAGCAGCGAGTCCAGGCCGTCCAACGACGCCGAGATCGGCACACCGATGACGGGCAGCAAGGTCTTGGCGGCCATGACCCCGGCGAGGTGAGCCGCCTTGCCGGCGCCGGCGATGATGACGCCGAACCCCTCGTCGACGGCTCGGGTGGCGAACTCGATGGCTTGGTCGGGTGTCTTGTGGGCCGACAGGACGCGGACCTCGTGTTCGATGTCGAAGCGGTCCAGCATCGCCGTCGCCTTCTCCATCACCGGCCGGTCGGATCCCGATCCCATCACTATCGCCACACGTTTAGTCATGGCAGGCACGGTAGCTCGGAGGCGGTTGTCGGTTGTCAGTCGGAAAGTCGGAAGTCACGGTGAGATCAGTTGCTCAAGGTCGATTGAGGCAATATCATTTGAGCTATGTCGGTCGAGTCCTTGAGAGTACGGGCGGGGCGGTATGCCGCCCTGGCAGACGAGAACCGGCTGGCCATCGTCGACGGTCTCGTCCTGTGCGATCGGACCCCGGCCGAGCTCGCCGGGACCCTCGGCATGGGAACCAACCTGCTCGCCCATCATCTGTCGGTGCTGGAGGAGGCAGGCCTGGTACGTCGTCGGATCTCGGAGGGGGACAGACGCCGACGTTACGTGTCACTGGTCCTCGACCACGTTCCGGGACCGGTGGAGATCCCCCGCATTGGAGGACGGTCGGTTCTGTTCGTGTGCCGTCAGAATTCGGCCCGCTCGCAGCTGGCGGCGGCGATGTTCCGCCGCTCCGGTCGCCATCGGGTGGGTTCGGCGGGCATGACCCCGGCACCGGAGATCCATCCCAAGGCGGCTCGCGTCGCCGCCGAGATCGGCCTCGATCTCGACGGCCGGCCGCGTGGCTACGCCGAGGTCGATGAGGCGGACGTCGTCGTGTCGGTGTGCGACATCGCCGGCGAGGAACCACCTCCCATCCCGGCGCGGGTGCGGCTCCACTGGTCGATCCCCGACCCGGTGCGAGCCGGCCGGATCAGCGATTTCCGGGCAGCTCGCACAGAGCTCGACCGACGAATCGACCTCCTGACGAGAGCGATGCAATGAGAGGAGACCACCAATGAGCCGATCCCTGGAAGCCGCCGAGAGGATCCAGCTGGCACAGGCTGCCGAGCGGCTTCGCTCCGAGTTTGCCGGTGTACTCAACGCCGAGACGATCGAGCGCTTCATGAACGAATCCCTCGACGAGCTGTTGCCCCGAGCGCGCATCACCCAATGGGTCCCCCTCCTCGCCGAACGCTTCGCCCGCCAGCGACTGACGGCGCTCACTCGTCTGGAGGCCGGACACGACGCGGACCGGCCCCCGGCCGTGCTGTTCCTGTGCACCCACAATGCCGGGAGGTCGCAGATGGCAGCGGCGTACATGCGCCACCTGGGCGGGGATCGAGTCGATGTCTACTCGGGTGGCACCGAACCCGGCGACGAGATCAACCGGGCAGCCGTCCAAGCGATGGCCGAGGTGGGCATCGACATCTCCGGGGAGTTCCCCCAACCATGGACCGATGAGATCATCCGCGCCGTCGACGTGGTGGTGACGATGGGGTGCGGCGATGCCTGCCCGGTGTTCCCGGGGAAACGCTACGTCGATTGGCAGCTCACGGATCCCGCCGGCAAGTCGGTGGAGGAGGTGAGGCCCATACGTGACGACATCCGCCGTCGGGTCGAGGGGCTGCTCTCGGATCTCGGCGTTACGGTGTACGGCTGACCCGCCAGCGCTTCAGTTGGAGTCGGCGATGTCGGTGCGGTAGCGGGCACCGTTCCAGGCCACCCGGTCGACCGCCGCATAGGCCCGGGCGCGGGCACCCTTCACGGTGTCGCCCAAACCCACCACGTTCAGGGCCCGACCGCCGTTGACGACGGTGCGGCTGCCTTCGCGAGCGGTGCCGGCATGGAAGACGAGGATGTCGTCGCCCAGCCCGTCGAGCCCCGGGATCACCGCCCCCTTCACCGGCGACTCCGGATACCCCTCGGCCGCCAGCACCACTTCCACCGCCGCCCGGGCCGACCAGCGAGGCTCGGTGAGGCGTCCGTCGAGGGCTCCTTCCATCATGTCGACCAGGTCGGTTTCCAGGCGGGGGAGGATGACCTGGGTCTCGGGGTCGCCGAGCCGGACGTTGAATTCGAGTACGCGGAGTCCGTCCTCGGTGAGGACGAGGCCGGCGTATAGGAATCCGGTGTAGGGAATGGCGTCGTCGGCCATCTGCCGGAGGGTCGGGCGGATCACCGACTCCATGACTTCGTCGACGAGGCCATCGGGGAGGTCGTCGACGGGTGAGTAGGAGCCCATCCCACCCGTGTTGGGGCCGACGTCTCCGTCTCCCAGCCGCTTGTAGTCCCGGGCGGGTGCCAGCGGAACGGCTTCCGTTCCCGAGCAGACGGCGAACACGCTCACCTCCGGGCCCGAAAGAAACTCCTCCACCACGACCGTGGCGCCTGCCTCCCCGAAGCCACCGTCGAGACATCGGTCCACCCAGGCACGGGCCTCCGCCTGCGAGTCGGTGACCAGCACGCCTTTGCCGGCGGCGAGGCCGTCGGCCTTGACGACATAGGGTCCGGCGCCAGCAGCGAGGTGATCGTGGGCGGCGGCACGGTCGGTGAACGTCCACGATCGGGCCGTCGGAACCCCCGCCCGCTCCATCACACCCTTCGCGAACGACTTCGACGCCTCCAGGCGGGACGCGGCCCGGTCCGGCCCGAAGACCGGGATTCCCAGGCGGGAAAGGTCGTCGGTCAGGCCGGCGGCCAGCGGCGCCTCGGGTCCCACCACCACGAGATCGACCCGGTGGACCCGGGCCAGAGCCGCCACCGCACCTACGTCGAGGGGATCCACCCCCTCCACCACCGCCCCTAGACCGGCGAGTCCCGGGTTACCGGGCAGGGAGATCAGCTCTCTCACCCGGGGGCTCTGGGTGAGCTTCCAGCCCAGGGCATGCTCCCGTCCCCCCGACCCCACCAGCAGGACCTTCATGGGCGGTAGACCCTCCGCCTTCCGACGTCCGTTCTCCGACTCACTGGATCTCCAGCATCTGCGAGCGTTCCGGCCCCACCGACACCCATCCGATGGGTGTCTCCGTCCGCTCGACGATGTACTCGATGTAGGCCCGGGCCTCTTTGGGGAGATCCTCGAAGGATCGCGCCCCGGTGATGTCGGACTTCCACCCGGGCAGGTCCTCGTAGACGGGTTCGCACTCGTACAGCACCCGCTGCTGGCGCGGGAACTCGGTGAAGGTGTCGTCGCGGTGACGGTATCCCACCGCCACCCGGATCGTCTCGAATGCGGACAGGATGTCCAGCTTGGTGAGAAACAGCTGCGTGAACGAGTTGATGCGGCTGGCATACCTGAGGGCGACCAGGTCGAGCCATCCGCAGCGTCTGCGTCGGCCAGTCACGGTCCCGTATTCGCCACCCAGCTCGATCATCGTCTCGCCGATCTCGTCGTCTAGCTCGGTGGGGAAGGGGCCGGTTCCCACCCGGGAGATGTAGGCCTTGGCGACACCGACGATCTCATCGATGACCTTGGGGCCAACTCCCGAGCCCACCAGCGCCCCGCCGGCGGTCGGGCTGGAGGAAGTGACGAAAGGGTAGGTCCCGTGATCGATATCGAGGAGAGTTCCCTGGCCGCCCTCGAACAACACCTGCTTGCCCGCCTTGAGCCCCTCCCACAGCAACAGCGAGGTGTCGGCGACGTAGGGCTCGAGCCTCCGGGCGTAGCCGAGGTACTCCTCGACGATGGCGCCTTCTTTCATCGGGAGTGTGTTGTAGACGCGGGGGAGGATGCGGTTGACGTCCTCGAGGGCGGTCACGACCTTCTCGGCGAAGATCTTGGGGTCGAACAGGTCCTGGACGCGGATGCCGGTGCGGGCGTACTTGTCGGTGTAGGCGGGTCCGATGCCCTTGCGGGTCGTCCCGATCTGGTTGTTGCCGAGATAGCGCTCCTTGACGGCGTCCAGCTTGCGATGCCACGGCATGATCAGATGGGCGTTCCCCGACAGCCGGACCCGGGAGGGGTCGAGGTTCTTCTCCTCGGCCATGTCCATCTCCTCCAGCAGCACCTTGGGATCGACCACGGTGCCCGAGGCGATGACGAGCAGGCAGTCGGGGTAGTGGATCCCCGAGGGGATGATCGAGAGGGCCAGCTTCTGCTCGCCGACGATGATGGTGTGCCCGGCGTTGTTGCCGCCCTGGTAGCGGACGACGAAGTCGGCGTCCTGGGCGAAGACGTCGACCACCCGACCCTTCCCCTCATCACCCCACTGGGCCCCCAGAACGATGGTTGCCGGCATGAGCTTGACGGTAGCCGGTCGGGTCCCGCCTCCCGACCCGAAACACAGCCGTAACATTGGCTCAACCGACGGGAAATGCCGCCTGGTTTCACTCGTCCCGATCGCACTAGAGAGGATGCCATGTCCACGCCCCAGGATGTCTTGAACAGGATCGCCGACGAGGGCTTCGAGTTCATCGACCTTCGATTCTGTGACCTCCCCGGCCAGGTCCAGCACTTCACGGTCCCGGCCACCGAGCTGACTGCCGCCGCCTTCGAGGACGGCTTCGGTTTCGACGGCTCATCGATTCGCGGATTCCAGCAGATCCAGGAATCCGACATGATCCTGATTCCTGACGCCTCCACCGCCGTCGACGACCCGTTCCGCCAGCACAAGACGCTCATCCTCTACTGCTTCGTCCACGATCCGATCACGGGCGAGGCCTACGAACGGGACCCTCGCTACGTCGCCAGGAAGGCCGAGGAGTTCCTGAGGTCCACCGGTGTGGCCGACACGTCCTATTGGGGCCCGGAGGCCGAGTTCTACATCTTCGACTCGGCCCGGTTCGCCCAGAACCAGCACTCGGCGTTCTACTACGTCGACTCGATCGAGGGGGCCTGGAATCAAGGGGCCGAAGAGGACGGCAAGAACCTGGCCTACAAGCCGAGGTACAAGGAGGGTTATTTCCCCGTCCCTCCCACCGACCACTACCAGGACCTCCGGTCGGAGATGACCAGGCAGCTCATCCGGGCCGGGATCGACATCGAGGTCCAGCATCACGAGGTCGGCACGGCCGGACAGGCCGAGATCGACATTCGCTTCGACACGCTGCTGCGAATGGCCGACAAGGTGACCCTTTACAAGTACATCGTCAAGTCGGTGGCCTGGGCCGCCGGCAAGACCGTCACGTTCATGCCCAAGCCGATCTTCGAGGACAACGGCTCCGGCATGCACACCCACCAGTCGCTCTGGAACGGCGACGAGGCGCTCTTCTACGACGAGACCGGTTACGCCGGGCTATCCGACATGGCCCGCTGGTACATCGGTGGGCTGCTCAAGCACGCGGCGGCCGTGCTCGCCTTCGCGGCTCCCACCACCAACTCCTACCACCGGCTGGTGCCCGGCTATGAGGCCCCCGTCAACCTCGTCTACTCGAACCGGAACCGGTCGGCGGCGATTCGCATCCCGACCTACTCACAGAGCCCGAAGGCCAAGCGTCTCGAGTTCCGCTGCCCCGATCCCTCCGCCAACCCGTATCTCGCCTTCTCGGCGATGCTGATGGCGGGCCTGGACGGGATCGAGAACAAGATCGAGCCGGCCGACCCCGTCGACAAGGACATCTACGACCTTCCCCCGGAGGAGCTCGAGAACTTGCCGGCCGTGCCTTCCAGCCTGCCCGAGGCGCTGGATGCCCTGGAGGCGGATCACGAGTTCCTGCTGCGGGGAGGCGTGTTCACCGAAGGGCTCATCGAGGCCTGGGTCGAGTACAAGCGGGAGCACGAGGTCGACCCCATCCGTCTGCGTCCCCACCCCTACGAGTTCTCGCTCTACTACGACATCTGATCCCGTTTTCGCGCATCGAATGCGCGCGATAGCGCGCATTCGGTGCGCGAAAACGGACGAGGCGATCGGCATCGCGTCGGGGA
>CAZTXD010000159.1:0-7489 GCA_964617995.1 uncultured Acidimicrobiaceae bacterium | reverse complement strand
CCAACCACCGCACAACCCCACGGTTCATAAAGCGACAGGCCCTATAGCGCGCATTTGATGCGCGAAAACGGGTCAGGGGCGGTGGATTTCGAGGCGGGGCTCGCCCCGTCGGGCGTGACGGACGACCACCGTGGAGCCAAGCGGAAGCTTTTTGCGGTAGACCAGCCGGCGGCGGGTTCGGGAGCCACGCAGGTACTGGAATGCCAGCAGGGCCAGGCCGGTGAGCAGGAGGGTCTGGTCGCCTTCCCGCAGACCTCTCACGGCCCGCTGCCAGCCGACGAAGTTCAGGTTCATCTCTCGACTCCGGTTCCTCTACCGTGGAGAACCGTAGTTGCCTGAGGAACATGCGAAGAAACAAGAGACTCCAACAGGTGATCATCTGGGTCGTGGTGGTGGGAATGGTCCTCACGCTCGCTGCCGGGGTCCTCTCCGTGGCAGGGGTATGAAGGTCGTTCTGCGGCATCCGCGCCGCGAGATCGACGTGACGGAGGCCGCCCGGGTCGCCGACCTCTTCCGACAGCTCGACCTGGTCCCTGAGTCCTACCTCGCCATTCGTGACGGTGAACTCCTCACCGTCGACATGGAGGTCGGGCCCGACGACGTGATCGAGCTGCGGCCGGTCATCTCCGGCGGGAGGCCCGCTTGAAGTGCAAGGTGTGCCGGGGACGGGCCGCCATCCAGGTCAGGCGGCACAACGCCAACTTCTGTGTGGACCACTTCGTCGCCCATATCCACCGGCAGGTCGAGCGGACCATCCGCCACTACCGCATGTTCGGGCCGGGCGAGCGGCTGGTGCTGGGAGTCTCCGGAGGCAAAGACAGCCTGGCGCTGTGGGACATCCTCACCGTGCTCGGCTACGACGTGGACGGTGTCTACCTCCATCTCGGTATCGGCGACTACTCGTCCGAGAGTCTCCAGCTCAGCCGCCGGTTCGCTGCCGAACGCAGCCTCGTCCTGGAAGTGGTCGACCTGCCCTCCGACGTAGGGTTCTCCGTCCCCCAGGCCGCGGCGGCGACGGCGCGGACTCCATGCTCGGCCTGCGGTCTGTCGAAGAGGTACCTCCTCAACCAGGTCGCCGAGGAAGGCGGCTACAACGTGCTCGTGATGGGCCACAACCTCGACGACGAAGCCGCCACCCTCTTCGGGAACGTGCTCCAATGGAACATGGAGTACCTCACCCGTCAGGCCCCGGTGCTTCCCGCCGACGACGGCGGGCTGGCCCGCAAGGTGAAGCCTCTCATCCGGGTGGCCGAGCGGGAGACGGCCGCCTACGCGGTGATGAGGGGTATCGACTATGAGGTGGAGGAGTGCCCGATGGCGCACGGCAACACAGTGAACCGGTACAAGGAGTGGCTCAACGCCATGGAAGAGGAGTCTCCGGGGACGAAGGCCAACTTCCTGTTCGGTTTCCTCGACCGGGGCCGGGCGGCGCTGGAGGATCATCAAGGGGAGTTGGACCTGGACGCTTGCAGTCGTTGCGGACAGCCCACCACCGGAGAGGTGTGTGCCTTCTGTCGCCTCGGTGAGCAGACCCTCGTGCGCATCGCCTCGAGGACGGCATCGTGAGCGTCTTCGAGGCGGGCGAGCCGTGCCTGCTCATCGACGGCAAGGGACGCCAGTACCTGCTCAAGCTCGACCCCGACCGCCAGTTCCAGTACCACCTGGGCGTCCTCCCCCACAGCGACATCATCGGGCTGGAGGACGGCAGCTGGGTGGAGGCCAACGCCGGCGGCCTCCTGCTGGCGCTACGTCCCCGGCTGGCGGATTTCATCCTGAGGATGCGGCGCGGAGCCCAGGTCGTGTACCCCAAGGACATCGGTCCGATCCTCGTCTACGCCGATATCGCTCCCGGCCAGACGGTCCTGGAGGCCGGCACCGGCTCGGGGGCCTTGACCATGGCCCTCAGCCGGGCGGTGGGCGAGGAAGGGCGGGTGATATCGGTGGAGAGAAGGGCCGACCACGCCGAGCACGGACGCAAGAGCATCGAGCGCTACTTCGGGTCGATACCGGCGAATCTCGATCTGCGTGTCGGAAGGGTGGAGGACGTGGTGGCCGAGATCTGCCCGGAGCGGATCGTGCTCGACCTGCCCGAACCGTGGCATGTGGTGGGCGTGGCGGCGGAGAACCAGCCCCCCGGAGGGGTCATGTGCGGCTATCTCCCCACCGTGCCGCAGGTGCAGTCGATGGTCGACGCTCTGCGTGACTCGGGAGGCTTCGCCGAGATAGAGGTGCGAGAGTTCCTGTTCCGGGAGTGGAACGTGTCGGGCCGTTCGGTCCGTCCCGAGCACACGATGGTGGGACATACCGGGTTCTTGATCTTTGCCCGCCGCGTCAAGGCAAAGGACGCGTAGCGGTCTTCGGTTGTCGGTCGCGTACCCTCGTAGAGCGCGGACCGGTCTTCACCACGGATCCGTTCGCGCGCGGTTCGTGGTCGCAGAAGATCAGATCAAGAGCCTGTCGGGTACCGAGAACCAACAACTGAGGAACCGACAACGAGCCGAAGGCTCCTATGGGTCGAGGAAGATGCACTCGCCGGGGCACTCCTCGGCCGCCTCGATGGCGATGTCCTCCTGGCCGGCGGGCACGGTGGCGACCCCCTCCGAACCCTGGGGGTTGCCTCTCTCGGCGGCGTAGATCTTCTCGCCTTCCCGCACGTAGGCCAGACCGTCGTCGAGGAGGACGAACACGTCGGGAGCGATCTCCTCGCAGAGCCCGTCTCCTGTGCATAGATCCTGGTCGATCCAAACCCTCATGTGCGTTTCAGCTCCCGGAGTGCCGATTGCCGCTACGGTGCTCATCGTAGCGCTCATGGGTCCTCCAGCGGTACCGGTCGTCCGGCTCAGTGCTTTCAGGTATAGGTCCTGGGACAATTCGACTTCGTCCGTATACTGCGCGGAGGTCATGGAACAGGAGATGCCTCGATGAGCCGTCCCAGCGACGCAGACGAATCAGCCGAGCTGCGCCGGACCATCGCCGACCTCGAAGAGGAGGCGGCGGGGCTCCGGCGGCGTCTCCGCGACACCGGCGAGGTTCCGGCCCAGCTGGAGCTGGATCTGGCCGAGGCTCACCGATCGATCGAGCGTCTCCGTTCCCAGAACGACAAGCTCGCCAACGTCCTCGAAGAGGCCCGGGAGCAGCTCAACGTGCTCCGGGCGGAAGTGGAGAAGCTCACAACTCCTCCCAACAACTTCGGGACGGTGATGCAGGTGAACGAGGACGGGACGATCGACGTGATGACCGGCAACCGCAAGCTGCGGGTGGCCGCTCAACCGAACATCGAGGTGAAACAGCTCTCGGTCGGCCAGGAGGTCCTCCTCAACGAGAGCTTCAACATCGTCGATGTCCGTGGCTTCGAGCGCTCGGGCGAGGTGGTTCGTGTCCGCGAGAAGCTCGACGACGGTCGAGTGGTCGTCATCGCCCACGCCGACGAGGAGCAGGTCCTGGAGCTGTCCGACTCGATGAAAGACCAGTTCTTCCGGGCGGGCGACTTCGTGCGCATCGACCCCAAGTCCAACCTGATCTACGAGCGCCTGGCCCGACCCGAAGTGGAGGAGCTGGTGCTGGAGGAGGTGCCCGACGTCACCTACGACCAGGTGGGCGGCCTCGCCGAGCAGATCGAGGAGATCCGCGACGCAGTCGAGCTTCCCTATGTGCATCGGGAGCTGTTCGGTGACTACGGCCTGGTGCCTCCCAAGGGGGTGCTCCTCTATGGGCCTCCCGGCTGCGGCAAGACGCTCATAGCCAAGGCGGTGGCCAACAGCCTGGCCGCGGCCGTCTCGGAACGAACCGGAAGCCCCGACACCCGCAGCTACTTCCTCAACGTCAAAGGCCCCGAGCTCCTCAACAAATGGGTAGGAGAGACCGAACGCCAGATCCGCCTCATCTTCCAGCGCGCCAAGGAGAAATCCGACGAAGGCGTGCCCGTGATCGTGTTCTTCGACGAGATGGACTCGCTCTTCCGCACCCGGGGCTCGGGTATAAGCTCCGACGTCGAATCCACGATCGTGCCTCAGCTCCTCTCGGAGCTCGACGGGGTGGAAGCCCTCAAGAACGTCATCGTCATCGGCGCCTCCAACCGGGAAGATCTCATCGACCCGGCGATCCTCCGTCCCGGCCGCCTCGACGTGAAGATCAAGATCCATCGTCCCGATCCTCAGGCTGCCCGCCAGATATTCGGCATCTACCTCGACGACACGCTGCCGCTGGCCGACGAGGAGCTCGAAGAGGCGGGAGGCGACTCCCACCGGGTCCTGGCGAGGATGATCGATACCACCGTCGGAGCCATGTACGCCGAGTCGGAGGAGAACCAGTTCCTCGAAGTCACCTATGCCAACGGAGACCGGGAGCTGCTCTACTTCAAGGACTTCTCGTCGGGAGCGATGATCGAGAACATCGTCCGGCGGGCGAAGAAGGACGCCATCAAGCGCGAGATCGCCGGCGGTCCCCGGGGCGTCGGCACCAGCGACCTGCTCACGGCCATCAAACAGGAGTTCCGTGAGCACGAGGACCTGCCCAACACGACCAACCCCGATGACTGGGCGAAGATCTCGGGCAAGAAGGGCGAGCGGATCGTCTATGTGCGCACGCTCGTCGACGGTGATGCCGAGAGCCGTATGATCGAGCGGGTCTCCACCGGACAGTACCTGTGATTGAGGGCGGGACCTGATGGCCCTCCGCAAGGTGATCGGAACCGAGACTGAATACGGCATCACCGTACGCGCCGATCCCGAGTTCAACCCTGCGCTGGGCTCGGCGATGGTGGTCAACTCCTATCCGGGGCCACGCGTCAGGGTGCAATGGTCGTATGAGGAGGAGTCCCCGGGGCGGGACGCCCGGGGTTTCGGCCACGAGGGATACGGCGTCTCCGACCCGGAGGGGACTCTCGTGAATGCGGTGCTGGCCAACGGCGCCCGGCTCTACGTCGACCACGCCCATCCCGAGTACTCCGGTCCTGAGGCGTGGGATCCGCTCCAGGCGGCCCTATACGACAAGGTGGGGGAGAGGGTCATGCGGCGGGCGGCAGCGGTGGCCACCGAACGTCTGGGTGGCGCCCGCCTGGCGCTCTACAAGAACAACTCCGACCGGAAAGGCAACTCCTACGGGGCCCACGAGAACTACCTGCTGGCCCGGGCGACGCCTTTCGGTGAGGTGATCCGCTACGCCATGACTTTCCTGGTCACCCGGCAGATCTTCACCGGGGCAGGAAAGGTCGGTTCCGAGAACGGCCGCCCCCACGTCGACTTCCAGCTCACCCAGCGAGCCGACTTCTTCGAGGAGGAAGTGGGTCTCGAGACGACACTCAAGCGCCCCATCATCAACACCCGTGACGAGCCTCACGGCGACTCGACGAAGTACCGCCGGCTCCATGTGATCGTGGGAGACGCCAACCTGTCGGAGGTCCAGACGTTCCTCAAGCTCGGCTCCACCGCCCTCGTGCTGGCCGCCCTCGAAGACGGCGCCCTTCCCGACCCCCTCGACCTCGCCGATCCCGTGTCTGCCTGTTGGATGGTCAGCCATGACCTCGACTTCCGGCGGCCGGTCGAACTGGAGGGAGGTGGGACCGCCACGGCCCTCGAGCTGCAGTGGCGCTACCTGGAGTGGCTGACGAAGTACACCGAGAAAGAGCTGGACGAGCCGGTGTGGAATCAGGTGCTGTCGGTGTGGGAGTCGGTGCTCACCGACATAGAGACCGACCCGGATCGGCTCGCCGATCGCCTGGATTGGGCGGCAAAGCTGCGGATGTTCCGGCGTTACGTGGACCGTGACGATCTGGAGTGGACCGATCCCAAGCTGGCAGCTCTCGACCTCCAATACCACGACGTCGAGCCCGCCCGGGGGCTCTACCACCGTCTGGTGGACCGGGGCGGCATCCAGCGTCTGTTCACCGACGAGGAGATCGAAAGAGCCGAGATAGAGCCGCCGGAGCAGACCCGGGCCTACTTCCGGGGCAGATGCGTGAGCCGGTTCTCGGACAGCCTGGTGGCGGCCAACTGGGACTCGCTGGTCTTCGATCTGGGGGAGCCTCAGCTGAGACGTGTGCCGATGCTCGAGCCGCTCAGGGGTGCGAAGAGCCTGGTTGGGCCTATCCTGGATTCCGTCGAAAGCGCCGCCGACCTCATAAAACGACTAGGAGACTGAGATGGCCGAACAGGAACGCTCCCGGTCGCGGGGCCGCGATACCGGGGAGGAAGAGGTCGAGGACCTCGAGACCCTCGATGAAGAGGCCGAGACCGACCTCGAAGAGCTGGACGACCTCCTCGACGAGATCGACACCGTGCTCGAGGAGAACGCCGAGGAGTTCGTCAAGAACTACGTCCAAAAGGGCGGCCAGTAGAGAGACACTGGGCGCTTCTGCCCGCCGGCGCTGATGGCGCTCGACGGGTCGTCGGCTGTCAGTCATCAGTCGTCGGTACGAAGGAACTGACAAGGGCGGGCCGCGAATGGGCCACCGGCGATCCGCGACTTCATGACATCCGTCGGGCGGGGTCTACAGTGACCCTCCATGGCTCAGTTTCCGCTACCTCTCGACACCCCGGTGCCGACCAGCAGCTTCTCGGACCTGTTGCGGGCGGTGGGGGCGGCTCCCCGATGGGACATCCCGCCCGACGCCGCTCGCAGCCTGTCGGCGCCGGAAGGCACCACCGTCCTCGCTCTCCGCTATCAGGGGGGTGTGGTCATCGCCGGCGACCGCCAGTCGACGGAAGGGCATCTGGTGGCGCACCGGCATATCCAGAAGGTGTTCGCCACCGATCGCTATTCGGCGGTCGCCATCGCCGGAGTGGCGGGTCTGGCCAACGAGATGGTGCGCCTCTTCCAGGTCGAGCTGGAGCACTATGAGAAGCTGGAGGGGCGACGGCTGTCCCTCGACGGGAAGGCGACCTTCCTGGCGCGGCTCGTCCGTGGCCAGCTTCCGATGGCCGCTCAGGGCCTGGTGGTGGTGCCGCTGTTCGCCGGTTTCGACGAGCTCGAGCAGACCGGGCGGCTCTACTCATACGATGTGGTGGGGGGCCGCTACGAGGAGCAGGACTTCGCCTCCACCGGTTCGGGAGCGCGCCTGGCGAAGTCCTACATGCGTACCGCCTACGACCCTGACTCCAACATCGACGGTGCCCTCGACCTGGCGGTGAGAGCCCTGGTGGCCGCGGCCCAGGAGGACACCGCCACCGGGGGTCCGGACCTTCGCCGGGGGATTCTGCCGAACGTCTTCCGCATCGACGGGGGCGGTATCGCCGAACTGGCCGACGACGTGGTGTATCCGGTGGCCGAATCCGCCCTCGAGAGTGTGCGATGACGACGAGCCAGCCAGGAGCCCGCTCATGAGCATGCCCTTCTACGTAGCTCCCGAGCAGCTCGTCAGGGACAAAGCGGAGTTCGCCCGCAAGGGCATCGCCCGGGGACGGTCGATAGTGGCGCTCGAGTACGCCACCGGCCTGCTGCTCATGGCCGAGAACCCGTCCCGGTCCCTGCGCAAGATCGCCGAGGTCTACGA
>CAZTXD010000158.1:0-7749 GCA_964617995.1 uncultured Acidimicrobiaceae bacterium | reverse complement strand
CGTCCGGACCCCGTGGTATCAACGTGTCCAATAAGTGAGACGTATGTTTCACTAGCTGGACAAGGAGAAATGATGCGTGATCTGCCGAGGCTGGGAGCACTACACCGACGGATCGTTCTCCCCGCTGTTCTCTGTCTCGTCGTCGTCGCCTGCAACGGCGCCGTCGACGACACCACGACCACCGCCCCCGAGGCCCCCGATGAGACCGAGGCCCCGGCGGACACCGAGCCGGAGACCCCCGACACCACCGCCCCACCGGAGACCGAGCCCGAAGGCGACGGGGAGACCGTCCGGTTCCTCATGGCCGAGAACTTCTGGGCCGACTGGGTCCCCTACTCGTCCACCGCTCTCAGCCAGAAACGCCTCGAGCGCCAGATCTACGACTTCCTGGTCGACTTCCCCACCGGCGACCTCAGCCAACCGGAGCCGGCCCTGGCCACCTCCTGGGAGCAGATCGACGACACCACCTGGGAGTTCACCCTCCGCGACGACGTCGTCTTCCACGACGGCCAGCCGATGACCGCCGCCGACGTCAAGGCGTCGGTCGAGCTGGCATCGGGGTTCAGCGGCGAGAGCGCCTACGCCCTCACCTGGGACCCCGCCGAGGTGGAGATCATCGACGACTACACCGTCCGCATCACCACCGAGCAGCCTTTCGCCCCCATGCTGGTGGAGCTGTGGTGGACACCGATCGTGTCCGCCCAGTGGTTGGAAGGCGAGGAGGAGGACCTGGCCACCACCCCCAACGGCACCGGGCCGTTCCGCCTGGTGGAGGATTCGGTCAACGTCAAGACGATGGAGTCCAACCCCGACTACTGGCAGACCCCGCCCACCATCGAGACGCTGATCTGGGAGTTCATCCAGGATCCCCAGACCCGTCTCGACGCCCTCCTCGCCGGTGATGCCCAGGCCATCGACCGGGTCCCGCCCGAGCATCTCGACATCCTCCAAGCCGAGGGCGGGATCGAGCTGATCAGCGTCACCGGGATCGAGTCGGTCAACCTCTACGTCGCTCCCGGGCGGCTGCCCATCTGGGACGAGAACGCCGACTTCCGCCGGGCCGTCAACCTGTCGTTCGACCGGGGCCCCCTGGTGGAGAGCCTGGTGATGGGGGCCAGCGCCCCCGCCGGCAGCTTCCTGCCCACCAACACGCTCTTCTACCAGGAGCAGCAGCCTCCCTTCGAAGCCGACCCGGAGGGGGCGATGGCCGCCCTGGAGGCGGCGGGCGTGCCCGACGGAGGGCCCGAGTTCGAGATCTGGGCCGCCGAGGGCTTCCTGCCCCGGGCGGTCCCGGTGGTGGAGGCGATGGTCGCCCAGATGCAGGCCGTAGGCCTCAACCCGACCGTCGTCACCAGCGACGTGGCCGGCCTCATCGACGACGCCTTCAGCGAGACCGGCACCGGCAGCATGTACCACCTGAGCTGGGCCACCGCCGGCGACCCCAATCAGGCCGCCGCCGTCTACTCGGAGGCGTTCGCCTGGTACTTCGGCGACGAGGAGCTGCAGGCCCTCATCGACCAGGGCCGCACCACCCTCGACCCCGCCGAGAGGGAGCAGGTCTACGCTGACCTGCAGGCCCACATGTGGGAGCAGGCCTGGCATGTGCCGCTGTACAACTCCGACTTCACACTGGCCCACGTCAGCGAGCTGCAGGGCGTCTTGGTGCAGCCGCACGTGTTCCGCACCGACTTCTACGCCGCCAGTCTCGACAACTGATCGGATGAGCGCCGGCGTCGATGAGCATCACGGTGCCGGCGGATGAGGGGGCGAGTCCTCCTCATCCGCCTCGGCCAGATGGTGCTGGTGGTCCTCGCCGTGGTCACCATCGCCTTCTTCGTGCTCCGCCTCGCCACCGGCGACCCCGCCCGTCTCGTCAACCCGCCGGGCACTCCTGAGGAGATCATCACCCAGACCCGGGTGCGGATCGGCACCGACAAGCCGGTCCTCGTCCAGTACGGCGAGTACCTGTGGAACGCCACCCGGGGCGACCTGGGCACCTCCTTCCGCGGCGCCCAGCCCGTGTCCTCGGCCGTGTTCGGGGCCCTGCCCAACACACTCGCCCTGGCCGGCATCACCGTCGCCATCTCCGCCACCCTCGCCGTGGTGCTGGGAGCGGCCGCCGCCCGCCGGCCCGGCGGCATCCTCGACCGGGTCATCTTGGTGTGGGTGGCGCTGGGGCAGGCCACCCCCGCCTTCTGGCTGGCGGTGCTGCTGGTGCTGGTGTTCTCGCTCAACCTGCGCTGGTTCCCCGCCATCGACATGACCGGGTGGCGCAGCTTCGTGCTGCCCGTCACCACCCTGGTGGTCACCCTCAGCCCCATCCTCATCCGCACGGCCCGCCAGTCGTTCATCGAGACGCTGCGCGAGGACTACATCAAGGCTGCCCGGGCCCGGGGGCTCCCCGGGTGGCGGGTGTTCGCCATCCACGGCGTCAAAGCCGCCTCCCTGCCCCTCATCACCCTCATCGGCCTCCAGCTCGGGTTCCTCCTGGCCGGGGCGGTGGTGGTGGAGGCGATCTTCAACTGGCCGGGGATCGGCAAGCTCATCCTCGACTCCCTCGCCAGCCGCGACTTCCCCATGATCCAGGGCGGCATCCTCGTCGCCGCGGTGGTGTTCGTGGTCCTCAACTTCGTGGTCGACATGCTCTATGCCGTCCTCGATCCCCGTGTGAGAGCAGCCCAGGCATGAGCGACGCCCTCGCCACCGTCGAACAGCGAGCCCCGGTCGCCACCCGCACCGGCCGGGTGGGGCGGCGCATCCTCCGCAGCCCCCTGCTCATGGTCGGCCTGATCGGCCTGGTCGTCATCGTCGCCGCCGCCGTCTTCGCCCCCGTCATCGCCCCCTACGACCCCACCGAACAGAACCTGACCAACATCCTCGCCCCGCCCATCTGGGCGGACGGCGGCACCAGCGAGCACCTACTCGGCTCCGACGTGCTCGGCCGCGACATCGCCTCCCGGCTCCTGTTCGGGGCCCGCAACTCCCTGTTCGTGGCGTTCGCGGCGATGCTGCTCGGCTCCACCCTCGGTCTCGTCACCGGGCTGCTGGCCGGGTTCTTCGGCGGGCGGGTCGACTCGGTGCTGATGCGTGTGGGCGACATCCAGCTCGCCTTCCCGTTCATCCTCCTGGCCATCGCCATCCTCGGGGTGGTCGCCGACCGCACCCCGCTGCTGCTCATCGCCGTCCTCGGCGTCCCCGGCTGGATCGTCTACGCCCGGGTGGTGCGCAGCCGGGTCATCGCCGAGAAGGAGAAGGACTACGTCGCCGCCGCCACCGCCCTGGGAGCCGGCCCGTGGCGGCGCCTGTTCCGTTACGTGTTCCCGTCGGTGTGGCAGGTGGTCCCCGTCATCGCCTTCCTCGACGTGGGCTTTCTCATCATCATGGAGTCGACCCTCAGCTTCCTCGGCCTGGGGCTGCCCCCACCGGCCGCCACCTGGGGCGGGATCCTGGCCGACGGACGCCGCAACATGGTCGTCTCCCCCTGGCTGCCCATCCTCCCCGGCGTCGCCATCGTCGTCACCGTGCTGTGCATCAACCTGGTCGGCGACGGGCTGGCGTCGGTGTTCGACACCCGGCAGGTGGCAGGCGGGTTCCGCCGTCTCCGCCCCCTCGAAGCCCCGAAGGCGGTCCCCGTCGACGTCGACCCGGCGCCGCTGCTGGCGGTGCGGGACCTGCGGGTCGAGTTCCCTTCGCCGGAGGAGACCGTCAAGGCAGTGCGGGGCATCGACTTCGACCTGGCCGCCGGGGAGACGCTGGGGGTGGTGGGCGAGAGCGGCTCCGGCAAGTCGGTCACCGCCTCCGCCGTCATCGGCCTCCTCGACCCGCCCGGTCAGGTCATCTCCGGCTCGGTTCTCTTCGACGGCGACGACCTCACCCGTGCCTCCCCCCGCCACGTGGCCTCGCTGCGGGGACGCCAGATCGCCATGATCTTCCAGAACCCGGCCGTGTCCCTCAACCCGGTCCTCACCATCGGCTTCCAGCTGCGGGAGGCGATCCGCCACGTCACCGGAGCCGACCGGGCCAGCGCCCGCGCCGAAGCCCGCCGTCTCCTGGAAACCGTCGGCATCAAGGACCCCGACCGCATCAGCCGCCAGTACCCGTTCCAGCTCTCTGGCGGCATGAACCAGCGGGTGATGATCGCCATGGCCCTCGCCGCCCGCCCCCGCCTGCTGCTGGCCGATGAGCCCACCACCGCCCTGGACACCACCACCCAGGCCCAGATCCTCACCCGCCTGGTGGAACTGACCGAAGCCGAGGGGATCAGCCTGGTGCTCATCACCCACGACATCGCCCTCATCTCCGAATACGCCGACAAGATGCTGGTCCTCTACGCCGGGGAGGTGTGCGAGTACGGGCCCGTGCGTAGGGTCATCTCCCACCCCCACCACCCCTACACCCGGGCGCTCTTGGAGTCGGTGCCGCGGGTGGAGGACCCCGCCGCCCGCCTCCAGGTGATCCCCGGGGAGCTGCCCGACCCCAAACGGGACCGGGTGGGCTGCCCGTTCGCCGACCGCTGCCCCCAGGTGATGGACATCTGCCGGGAGGTGACCCCGCCCCGCTACGACATCGCCCCCGGGCACATCGCCGCCTGCTACCTGTGGGCGTCGGAGACCGCCGAGGCGGTGGCGACATGACCGCCCCGCTGCTGGAAGTGCGCCACCTCAGCAAGGAGTTCCCCGCCCGCGGTCTCGCCTTCCGCCGCCGGGGACCGGTGCGGGCCGTCGACGACGTCTCCTTCGATCTCCATCCCGGCGAGACGCTGGGCCTGGTGGGGGAGAGCGGCAGCGGCAAGACGACGCTGGGGCGCACCGTGCTGCGGCTCATCGAGCCCACCGCCGGGGAAATCATCTTCGACGGCCAGGTCGTCGGCCCCGACGACACCGCCCTGCTGCGCCGCCGGGCCCAGATCGTCTTCCAGGACCCCTACGCCTCCCTCCCGCCCAAGATGCGGGTGCGGCGCATCCTGGCCGAGCCGCTCCTCATCCACGGCATCGTCCCCTCCTCGGAGGTCGAACGGCGGGCGGCGGCCCTCCTCGCCGACGTCGGCCTCGGCGACGAGCACGCCCGCGCCTTCCCCCACCAGCTCTCCGGCGGGCAGCGGCAGCGGGTCAGCATCGCCCGGGCGCTGGCGGTGGAGCCGTCGCTGGTGGTGGCCGACGAGGCCGTGTCCGCCCTCGACGTGTCGGTGCAGGCGCAGATCCTCAACCTGATGCGGGACCTGCAGCAGAGCCGGGGCCTCGCCTACCTGTTCATCTCCCACGACCTGGGCGTGGTTCGCTACATGAGCAGCCGCATCGCCGTCATGTACCTGGGACGCATCGTCGAGATGGGCCCCGCCGCCGAAGTCGCCTCCTCCCCCCTCCACCCTTACACCTCCACCTTGCTGGCGGCGGTGCCCAAGGTGGGACCCCGCCGTACCGTCGTCCGCCTCGACACCGGCACCTCCGACGACGCCGATCCCCAGGTGGGCTGCAGCTTCCGCAGCCGCTGCCCCATGGCCCAGCCGATCTGCACCGACCTACGCCCCGAGCCGGTGGAGTGGGCGCCGGGGAGGCGGTCGGCGTGCCACTTCGCCCTCGACGTCCCCGGCCGTCTCGGGACGGCCATCCCCACCCCGGGAGGTGCCGGTTGAGCAACCCCCGCATCGCCGTGATCGGCCTCGGCTTCATGGGCGGGCGCTGGGCCCGGGCCATCGCCGAGCACGGCGGCGCCGACCTGGCTGTCGTCTCCGACATCCGCCCCGACGTCGCCGCCGGGATCGCCGACCGCTACGACGCCCGAGCAGTCGGCGACCCGCAGGAAGCCGCCACGCGTCCCGACGTCGACGGGGTGGTGGTGTGCACCCCCGAGCATCTCCACACCGACATCGCCCTCGCCGCCATCACCGCCGGCAAACCCACCGCCGTGGAAAAGCCGCTAGCCCACACCGTCGCCGACGCCGAGAAGATCCGCGACGCCGCTCAGGAAGCGGGAGTGCCGGTCCTGGCCGCCCACATCCTCCGCTTCGAGCCCCGCTACGCCGCCATCCGCCGAGCCGTCGACGCCGGGGAGATCGGGGCGGTGCAGGCCGTCCGCAGCGAACGCATCGGGCTGGTGGCCGACCAGGACATCCTCGCCGGCCGCACGTCCATAGCCCTCTACTACGGCGTCCACGAGTTCGACCTGTGCCGCTGGTACGCCGGCGACGTCGCCGGGGTGTGGGCGGCCCGCAGCTCCGGGGTGGTGGCCGCCCACGGCCATGACGTCGACGACCTCTACTCGGTGGGGCTGCGTTTCGTCTCCGGCGCCCACGGCACCGCCATGGTGGGCTGGTCGCTGCCGCCCCGCACCCCCGGCTACGGCATCGCCGGTTTCACCGTCATCGGAGAGCACGGGGCGCTGTCGGTGTCCCAGGGCACCACCGGCTTCCAGAAGGTGCTGGCCGACGGGCCCGCCGACGACGACGTCGGTTACTCCCCCGAAGTGCACGGTCACCTGGCGGGCGCCATGGGTATCGAAGCCGACCACTTCGTCCGCTGCGTCCGCGGGGAGACGGAACCGGTGTGCACCGCCGCCGACGGCACCGAGGCGGTGCGTGCCGCCCTGGCGATGGAACAGGCCGCCGCCACCGGGGAGGTGGTGACCCTGTGACCAACTCGCCCTACGCCGTGCGGTCCGTCACCCGGGTCCTCGACATCATGGACCTGCTCCGCCAGCGTCCCGAAGGCGCCACCCCCGCCGAGCTGGCCGCCGCCACCGACATGCCCCGCAGCACCGTCTTCCGCTACCTCTCCACCCTCGAGACCCGCGGCTACGTCGAACGCGACAACGGCACCGGCGTCTTCCTGCTCGGCCCCGCCTTCCTCTCCTCCGACGTGCGCCACCTGCGGCTGCTGTCCCAGCGGGCCCGCCCCATCCTCGAGGAGCTGCGGGACCGGTTCGGGGAGACCGTCAACCTGGGCGTGCTCGACGGGTCCCGGGTCGTCTACCTGGAGATCGTCGAGAGCCGCCGCAGCATGCGCTTCGTCGCCCGCAAGGGCGACCACGAGCCGATCCACTCCACCGGCCTGGGCAAGGCCATCTCCATGCTGCTGGACGACGGGGAGATCCGCTCCATCCTCACCACCGAGGGCATGCCCGCCCGCACCAACCGCACCATCACCGACCCCGACGAGTTCATCGCCACCATCCACCACAGTCGTGAAGTCGGCTACGCCATCGACGACGGCGAGAACGAAGCCGACGGCCGCTGCGTCGCCGTCCCCATCGCCGGGCTGTCGTTCCCCGCCGCCCTGAGTCTGTCCGCCCCCGCCGCCCGCTTCTCCGACCGGGAAGCCAAAGCCGCCTACGACCCCCTCGCCGAAGCCGCCCGCCGCATCGCCGGAGACGCCCCATGAACGAGCTCGCCCGCATGACCACCGAAGAAGCCGCCCGGGCCATCGCCTCCGCCCGTCTCGCCTTGCTGGCGGTCGGATCCACCGAACAGCACGGACCCCACCTCACCCTCGACACCGACATCGCCGTCGCCGAGGCCATCGCCCGCCGCCTGGCTACCGAGCTGGGAGACCACGCCGTCCTGTGTCCGCCCCTCGGCTACGGCCTGTCCGAGCACCACCTCGGCTTCGCCGGCACCCTCACCCTCCGTCCCGCCACCTACCTGGCGGTGATCGACGAGATCCTCGAGAGCCTCGCCCACCACGGGCTGCGCCGGGTGCTGATCGTCAACGGCCACGGCGGCAACATCGACGCCCTCCGTCTCGTCGCCCGGGC
>CAZTXD010000157.1:0-7971 GCA_964617995.1 uncultured Acidimicrobiaceae bacterium | reverse complement strand
CCGTTTTCGCGCATCGAATGCGCGCTATAGCGCGCATTCGATGCGCGAAAACGGAGTAGCGCTCACGTGACCCAGATGACGGCGATGAGCCAGAGCGCGGCTATGGCCAGACCGGCGGCCAGTTCGATGCCGATGGCGAGGCCCACCGCCTTCACCGACGACGTCGTCGACGGCCACGCCTCCCGGGCACCGAGGCGGTTCCGCTCGGCCAGGTAGGTGCCGGCCACGAAGCCGATCGGAGCCCCTATGAGCGGGATGACGAAGAAACCGACGATGGCGAGGACACCGGCGAGGATCAGCGTCGTTTTCGGGATGCCGGCCTCCCGCAGTCTCCGGCCGGGGATCAGATACTTCACCCAGGTGCCGGCGACGGCCACGACCACCACCGCCGCCGCCACGCTCCAGGCGGACCCTCCGCCTTCGACGAACGCCCAGACGAGGACGGCGCCCACCTCCAGGAGCAGGCCCGGGAGGATGGGCAGGACGATCCCGAGCAGGCCGATCAGGATGACGAGCCCGACCAGCACCTCGCCGAAGGGATCCATCAGACGGCGATGCTAGACGCCGTCAGCCCGTCGCCGGTTCTCCTCCGCAGGCCGTCTCGCCGGGCAGGAGGGGCCGGGCGCGGATGCTGACCTCTTCGTCTCCGGTGTCCCAGAGGGTCGCCTGGGTGGCGGCGCCGAACGTCTCCAGCAGTCCCTCCACCGCGCTGCCGCCCACCTCTACACAACTCCATCCGGCACCCCACGCCTCCATGTCCGCGTAGGGGACTTCCAGCGGCCAGTCCTCGACGCTGGTCGCCTCCTCCTCGAACCCGAGCGGCGGTCCGGCTGCCACCTGGAGGCGGTCGGGCCGGTACTCGGTGGACTCGCCGGCGGCGGAGGCGGCGTCGAGCAACTGGACGACCTCCGTCGCCAGGATCCGGTCGATGGAGGCGCCGCCCCCTTCCACCATCCCCAGGGCGTAGATCCCCAGCCGGTGGGGGCCCTCCTCGTCGTAGAACGTGATGAACTCGGTGGAGGCGTCGGCCACCATCTCCGCTCCCGAGTCGTCGATCCGCTCGTCGATATCGGGAAGTCCCAGCTCGTCGACGAGTCCCATGATCTCGTCGAATGTCGCACGGTCCACCGACGTGACCTGCACGTTGGGCAGAAGCGGCCCGGGGAAGATCATCGGAACCGGCCCCTGGTAGTAGAGGGTGCCGCCGGCGGTGAGGAGGAAACGGGGCATCCGCTCCAGGTTGAACTCGACGGGTACGAACCCGCCTTCGGAGGTGACGGTGAGGACCACCTCGTCGGGATTCGACGGGGCGGTGGTCATGGCGCCGCCGCCGTCACCTGCGCACGAGGTGAGGAGACCGGCCACGACCAGGCCGATGAGAGGTGCTTTCATGCTCCATCCGACGTCGGGAGGGGCGTGGCGGTTCCCGCCTACGCCGCCTCCCAGCTCGTCAGGCCCTCGTCGATGAGGTCTATCGCCCAGTCGAGCTCGTCCATGGTGGTCATGAGCGAGGGGATGAAACGGATGACGTTTCCGTCCGGCCCGCACTCGATGATGATCAGCTCACGTTCGAAGCAGTGGCGCTGCACGTGGGCAAACGCCTCCTTGGACTGCGTCCGGGCGGCACGATCCGACACCAGCTCCACTCCGATCATCAGCCCCAGCCCCCGGACGTCGCCGACGGTGGGGTGCCGGTCGGCCAGCTCGGCGAGCCGATCGAAGGCGTGCTTGAACAGCTCACGGGCGTGGGGCAGGAGGTCGCCGAGCGTGTCGAGCACGGCAACCGAGGCCGCACAGCTAACCGGGTTGCCCCCGAAGGTCGTTCCGTGGGCTCCGACCGGCCAGGAATCGATCACCTCGGCGGAGGCGCCGTACGCCGAGAGCGGCATTCCGTTGGCGATTCCCTTGCCGAGAGCGATGATGTCGGGCTCGATCGGGAAATGGTCGGTGGCGAACCACTCGGCCGTGCGACCGAACCCGGTCTGCACCTCGTCGAACGCGAGCATGATGCCGTGCTCGTCGCAGACCTCGCGCAGGGCCGTCAGGAAGGCGACCGGCGCCGGGTAGTAGCCGCCCTCGCCCTGCTGCGGCTCGACGAGCATCGCTCCGACCGTGTCGGGAGTGACCACATGCTTGAGCAGCAGGCCCAACTCGTCCAGGCACCGTTCCACCGCCTCCTCCTCGCCGACCCCCCAGCGGTAGGGATGGGGGAACGGGGCGACGAAGGTCGAACCCAGGAGGGGGTGGTAGCCGTCGCGGTACTTGGCGTCGGAGGTGGTGTAAGACACGGACCCCATGGTGCGGCCGTGGAACGCTCCCCGGAAGGTGATGACCCCCTGGCGCCCGGTGACGTAACGGGCCAGCTTCACGGCCGCTTCGACGGCTTCGGCCCCCGAGTTGGCGAACCCGAACTTGTCGATGCCGTCGGGAGTGACGGCGGCGAGACGTTCGGCGGTTTCGACGAGGGAGTCGTAGTGGACGATGCAGCCCGAGTGCATCATCTTGTCGATCTGGCTGTGGGCGGCTTCGACCACGGCGGGATGATTGTGACCGAGATTGGTGACGGCGGTTCCGCAGGCGAAGTCGGCCCAGCGGTTGCCGTCCTTGTCGGTGATCCAGATGCCCTCCGCCCTTTCGGCCACGACGTCGGTGTCGAAGGCTATGACGGGGGCGATGATCTCGGAATGGCGTGTCAGCAGGTCGCTCATGGGGTCTCCTCTCCTTGGTGACAGGACGGGCGGGAGGCGGAGACCCGACCTAGGGAGCGGCGAACAGCCCCCTGCGACTCTGCAACGGGATGACGGTAGACATGCCCCACCGATCCTACCCCATGGGTGGCCGGACCTCCGATCAGGGCACGGCTCCGGGGCATGGGTCGGGGGGTGGATCGGAGGGGAGATACACCATGTCGTGGTTACCGGCGGTGACGGTGAGGGTCGGGTCGGGTCCTTCCGTCAGCAGGAGCCGCACCTCCAGTAGCTGGTCGTCATCGACGAAGGTCTCCCACTCGTCGGGGAGCTCACCGTCGGTCCTCCAGTGGACGCCGTTGACCTCGCCGAGCCACTCGATGCCGCATCCAACGTCGATCACGGCATCCCAGGGGAATCCCGGTTCGATGAACGACGGGAGCCGCGCCTGCGGCTCCGGGTCCGGCGCGGGGCGGGGCCGTCCCGGCTCGGCGCCGGGAACCCTCAGATCCTCCTCGAACTGGACCATCAGCGCAGGCGCGTCGTGGCGTCCCAGCACGAACGGGGGCTCGGGCAGGTGCTCTCGCTGGAGTGCCACCACATAGACCCGTGGGTTGTAGTCGTCTGTGCAGGCCATCTCATCGGTGATCGTGTTGATCACCAGTGCGACCTCCGAGTCCGAGAACGTGATCTCGTCCAGTCGCGTCTCGGGGCACGACCCCGAATAGCCGGTCTCGACCGCGGCGACCACATGCCCGTCGAAGTCGACTGCCGGAGGGTCGGCTGCTCCTCCCAGCGACGACCACAGCTCGACGTAGTCGTCGGAGCTGCCGACCATCACGACGGTGGTAGCGGTGCCCAGGCTCACGTCGAACTCACCCAGATAGGACCAGCCGTCGCCTCCCGGGGGCTGGGGACCCGGCTCGGGCGTGGTGGCGGGATCTCTGCCCGACACGCACACCGGCTCGTCGTCGACCGATTCATCCACCCGGGCGATGTTCTCCTCGGTCAGGGTCCCCACCCACACCTCCACCCGTCCGTGGAGCACATGGAAGTTGGAGGCGTCGAAGTCGTCGGGA
Source organism: uncultured Acidimicrobiaceae bacterium (assembly GCA_964617995.1). Lineage (GTDB taxonomy): Bacteria > Actinomycetota > Acidimicrobiia > Spongiisociales > ZC4RG35 > CAZTXD01. Next base: position 4,205 of record CAZTXD010000157.1, on the reverse strand, counting down.
AGGGCGGCGGCCACCCGGCGCCGGACCTGCTCGAGCTGTTCCTCCGTGAACGGCAGTCGGACCGCCACGACCCCCTCACCTGAGAAGGCGCCGCTCAGCTCTTCCTGGGCGGCGGCGAGGTCGACATCGACGAAGCCGACGTTGATCCATCCGTTGTGCTCCCGGTCGATCCAGGCCTCAACGAAGCCGTCCATGCCACGGGAATAGGCGGTCACGGCCTCGATCGGCATCTCGTTGCCGACGTACACAGGGGTGTCTCCGTAGAGCTCCTCGGGTCCGGTGAACCACTCCAGCTCCTCGCAGACGGCGACCCCCGCGTCGTTGGGGGCGCGGGGAGCGGGCTCATCCGGGTCGGTCACCGGATCCGACGCGCCCCCACAGGCGGCAAGAAGCCCGGCGATGGCCACGAGAATCACCCTTCGCATCGGTCCTCTGACGCTCTTCCCACCGTCGGGGTTCCTGCTTCTTGAATGAGGGGAAGGTACCTTGCGCACCATGGTGTCGATTCGCGGGCGACGGGTGGTGTTACCGGACGGTGAGCGGCCGGCCACGATCCGCTTCGAGGAGGGAGTGATCGTCGAGATCGGCGACGGCGTCGCCGACATGGACGTCGGGGACATGGCGATCCTCCCCGGGCTCGTCGACAGCCACGTACACGTCAACGAGCCCGGACGGACCGACTGGGAGGGCTTCGCCACCGCCACCGACGCTTCGGTGGCTGGAGGCACGACCACCATCGTCGACATGCCCCTCAACTCGATCCCTCCCACCGTCGACACGGCGGCTCTGGAGGAGAAGCGGCTGAGTGCGGGCGGCAAGCTGGCCGCCGACGTGGCGTTCTGGGGTGGGATCGTCCCCGGATCCCTCGACGGGGTTGCGGACCTCACCGACGCCGGGGTGTGCGGCTTCAAAGTTTTCACCGTCGACTCGGGAGTACCCGAGTTCCCGCCGTTGAGCCCCGCCGAACTGGGAGAGGCGGCCGTGGAGACGGCCCGTCTGGGTGTTCCCCTCCTCGTCCACGCCGAGGACCCCGCCCGACTACGGGAGCCGGCGGGCGACCCCCGCCGCTACGCCACCTACCTGGCGAGCAGACCCGGCTCGGCCGAGGCCGCGGCCATCCGCCAGGTCGCCGCCTTGGCCCGGGAGGCCGGCACCGACGTCCACGTGCTGCACGTGTCAGGCGTCGAGGCGATGGAAGCGTTGAGGGAAGACAGGGTCGACGGGCATCTCACCGCCGAGACCTGCCCTCACTATCTGACCTTCGACGCCGACGCCATCCCCGACGGCGCCACCGCCTTCAAATGCGCTCCCCCCATCCGCAGCCGGGACGACCGGGAGGCGCTGTGGGAGGCGCTGACGGACGGGACGATTGAGATGATCGTGTCGGATCACTCTCCGTCACCGCCGGCCTCCAAGGACGTGGAAGGGGGCGACTTCCTGGCGGCCTGGGGCGGCATCGCCTCCCTGGAGCTGCGGCTGGCAGCCACCTGGACGCAAGCGTCGGGCCGTGGCTGCCGTCTTTCAGATCTGGCTCGATGGCTCGCCTCAGCGCCGGCCCGGATGTGTGGTCTCGCCCCCGCCAAAGGGGAGATCGCCCCGGGCGGCGACGCCGACCTGGTGGTCTTCGACCCCGACGGCGTCACCGAAGTGTCGGCGACGAGCCTGCGGCAGCGCCATCCGCTCACGCCATATGATGGGCTCCGTCTCCGTGGAGGCGTGGCCGCCACGTTCCTGAGAGGTGTGCAGGTGCAGGGCGTGGGAGGGGCCACCGGTCGTCACGGACGGCTGCTACGCAGAGGAGCCTGATTTGGTCGATCTCGCCACAGCCCGCTTCGGCGGCGCCGTCATATGGTGCAGCGACGAGTTCTTCGCCGCCTCCGAGAACCTGGTCAATCCCGCTCCGCCGGTCTGGAAGGAAGGTGTCTTCACCGATCAGGGTAAGTGGATGGACGGCTGGGAGACCCGCCGTCGTCGCGATGAGGGATACGACTCCTGTGTGATCCGCCTGGGACTGCCCGGCATCGTCCACTCCGTCACCGTCGACACGTCCTATTTCACCGGCAACTACCCCGAGAGCTTCTCCCTCGACGCATGCGGGGTCCCCTCCGAACGTCTCGACGAGGCGGAATGGGTGGAGATCCTGGCACGGACGTCGCTCGGGGGAGACACCGTCACCGTCTTCGAGGTGGCCGACGATCACCGCGTCACCCACCTCCGTCTCAACATCTATCCCGACGGCGGTGTCGCCCGCCTACGGGTCGACGGCGACCCCATCCCCTCGATGGACCAGGTGTGTCGCCGCGGGAACCCCGTCGATCTGGCGGTGGCGACGGTGGGAGGGCAGGGAGTGGAGGCCTCCGATGCCCACTACGCCTCCCCCGCCAACCTCGTCAGCCCCACGGAGCCGGAAGGGATGTGGGACGGCTGGGAGACGGCCCGCCGGCGAGGACCCGGCCACGACTGGGCGGTCGTGAAACTGGGGCTGCCGGGGGTGGTGGGAAGCGTCGATGTCGACACCCGTCACTTCAAGGGCAACTCACCCGGTTGGGTCAGTCTCGACTTCGCCCGGGGCGAGGGTGAGTGGGACGAGATCTGTCCCCGCGTCTCCGTCGACCCGGACACCGTCAACCGGATCGCGCTCCCCAGCAGGGTGGAGGCAGACCGGATCCGTCTCAACATCCATCCCGACGGGGGTGTCGCCCGCCTGCGGGTCTGGGGGATCCCCGACCGGGAGCAGGCGGCTGCCGTGCGCATTCGCTACGTGAACTCGTTGTTCCCCCAGGCGGCCCGGGCGTTCTTCGCGACTGCCTGCGCCGCCGGGGACTGGGTTGAGGCGATGACGGGCGGAAGACCCTACGCCACCCCGGTCGAGCTGCTGGATGCGGCCGACGCCGCCTTCGACGCACTCGCATCCGCGGGGTGGCTGGAGGCGTTCGCGGCGCATCCCCGCATAGGAGAGCGGCACGGGTCACAGAGCGCCGCCGGCGAGGCCATGTCCCGCTCCGAGCAGGCGGCGGTGGACAGCGGTGACGACGTCGTCGCCCGTGGCCTGGCCGACGTCAACCGGCGCTACGAGGAACGATTCGGCTACACGTATATCGTCCGGGCGTCCGGGCGAACGGGAGACGAGATGCTCGATCTGGCGCGACAACGACTCGACAACGACCCCGAAGAGGAGCTGGAGGTGGCCGCAGGTCAGCAGCGAGAGATCACGCGGGGAAGGCTTCGCCGCATGCTGTGTATGGACGAGGAGGAGACATGACACGCCTGGGAGACAACGTCTGGGGGAAGGCAGCGGTGCGGCTGTCCAAGGTCCACGGCGACGGCGAGCTGTTCAGCGACCTGACCGTTCGGGTACTGCTCAGCGGTGAGGTGGAAGCCGCCTACCGGGACGGCGACAACACCCGGGTAGTCCCCACCGACACCATGCGCAACACCGTGTATGTGCTGGCTCAGGAGCATCTCACCGCCGATCTGGAGGCGTTCGGCCGTGTCCTGGCCAACCACTTTCTCGACAGGGACGGAATCGCCTCCGCACAGGTCGACCTGACCGGACGCTCATGGCGCCGTGTCACCTCGGGGGGTTTTTCGGGAGCGTCGACCGAGCAGCGGACGGCTCAGGTGACGGCCGACGACGACGGCGCCGCGACGTGGGCGGGCGTCGAAGGGCTGCCGGTGCTCAAGACCACCGGCTCCGCCTTTCGGGACTTTCCCCGGGACGAGCTGACCACCCTTCCCGAGAAAGACGACCGGCTCCTGGCCACGACCATCTCCGGGCGGTGGCTGTATGAGACGATGCCCCCGGACACCACCGCCACGTGGGAGCAGGTCAGGGGCATACTGATGGACAGGTTCTTCGGTGACTGGTCGGCCTCGGTCCAGCACCAGGGCTGGCAGATGGCCGAGGCGGTGCTCGCCGCCGTGGCCGAGATCGCCGAGATCTCCATGCGGCTGCCCAACCAACACCACCTGGCGTTCGACTTCGACAGGATGGGTGTCGACGACCACGGCGTCGTGTTCCATCCCGTCGCCGAGCCCTACGGCGACATCCGCTTCACCGCCACCCGCTGACCACCCCAACCCCGTTTTCGCGCATCAAATGCGCGCCATAGCGCGCATTTGATGCGCGAAAACGGGTTGGTGCCCCGGTTTTGGCGGGGGGGGTCGCCCCTCGGGTCGTAGCCGCCGCCGCAGCAGAGCGGGAG
>CAZTXD010000156.1:0-8003 GCA_964617995.1 uncultured Acidimicrobiaceae bacterium | reverse complement strand
CGGCAACCCCAAACCGGACGCCCCCCCCCTTTTTCGCGCATCAATTGCGCGCTATCGCGCGCATTCGATGCGCGAAAACGGGATCGGGCCTACGCTGGCGGGCCGTGACGATGAGCGAGCGCCTCGAACAGTGGATGGACGGGTATGTGGAGGCGTGGGACAGCAACGATGCCGGGGCGGTGTCCGCTCTCTTCGCCTCCGACGCCGTCTACGACCCCCAGACCGCCGACGGGCCGTGGCACGGTCGGGAAGCGATAGTGGCGGGATGGCTCGAGATCGATGACACTCCCGGCAACTGGGAGTTCGAGTGGCGTCCGCTGGTCGAGACCGACGAGGTGGCGGTGGTGATCGGTCACACCCGCTACCTCGACCCGCCCGCCAGCTACCGCAACCTCTTCGTGATCCAGTTCGACTCCGAGGGCCTGTGTCAGGACTTCACCGAATGGTGGATCGACGAAGCGACGGAGTGAGGGCCGGTAGCCTTCCTGCCATGCGACGCATCCTCATCGCCAAACCCGGTCTGGACGGCCACGACCGGGGCGCCAAGGTGATCGCCCGGACCCTACGCGATGCCGGCCACGAGGTGATCTACTCGGGCCTGCATCAGACCCCGGCCCAGATCGCCGAGACGGCGGTCCAGGAGGACGTCGATGCCGTCGGGCTGTCCTCGCTCTCGGGGGCGCATCTGAGCCTGTTTCCGGCGGTGGTGGAGGAGCTGGCCTCCCGGGGCGCCGCCGACATCGTCGTGTTCGGCGGCGGGGTCATCCCCGACGAGGATATCGCCGAACTCAAACGCGGCGGCCTGGCGGAGGTGTTCACCCCGGGAGCGCCGCTGCAGTCGATCGCAGCCTGGGTGGACGGGAACGTCCCCACGAGGGTGTGATGGACGACCTCGAGTTCCTGGCGGTCGCCAAGGCGGAGGCCCGCCTGGGGGCGGCCGAAGGGGGGATACCGATCGGAGGCGCCCTCTACGGACCCGACGGCGAGCTGTGGGGACGAGGCCACAACCGTCGCGTCCAGGACGGAGACCCGACGATCCACGGGGAGACGGCCGCCTTCAAGGACGCCGGCAGACGCCGCTCCTACCGGGGCACCACCATGGCCACCACCCTCTCGCCCTGCTGGTACTGCTCGGGCCTGATCCGCCAGTTCGGAATCAGCCGGGTCGTGATCGGAGAAGCACGCACGTTCCGCGGTGGTCACGAGTGGCTGGCGGAGAACGGGGTCGAGGTCGTCGTGGTCGACGATCCCGTGTGCATCGAGATGATGGAGAGCTTCATCCGGGAGCATCCGGAGCTGTGGGCGGAGGACATCGGCGAGTAGGGGCTGAGCGGTGGTCCCTGCCGACCAACTACCGTGCGTGTCCATGAAGATCCACGAGTACCAGGCCAAAGAGTTGATGGCCGCCCGGGGGATCGCCGTTCCCGAAGGTCGCATGGCCACCACCGCGGATGAAGCGGTGGCGGCAGTCCGGCCGCTGGTAGGGAGTAGCGGGAACCCGGTGGTGGCGGTGAAGGCCCAGATCCATGCCGGTGGGAGAGGCAAGGGGACCTTCCGTGAGCACCCCGATGTGCGCGGGGTCAACGTCGTCACCGCCGGTATCGAAGGCGGGATCGAAGCGACCGAGGAAGCCGTGCGGGAGCTGGCCGGCAGGATGCTGGGCTCGACGCTGATCACCGTCCAGACAGGGGAAGAGGGAAAGCAGGTCAATCGCCTCTACATCGAGCAGGGCATCGACATCGCCCGCGAGCTGTACCTGTCGATACTCCTCGACCGTGCCCAAGGACGCAACGTCGTCATGGCCTCCACCGAGGGGGGCATGGAGATCGAGAGAGTCGCCGAGGAGACACCCGAGAAGATCCTCCGCCAGGTCATCGATCCGGCCATCGGTCTGGCCGTTTTCCAGGCCACCGCCCTGGCCCGGGGTTTGGACCTGGAAGGCGACGCCACCGGCAACTTCATCGGTTTCGTGAAGGCACTGGCGGAGGGAGCGGTCGACTGGGACACCGACCTGATCGAGATCAACCCCCTGGTCGTCACCACCGACGGGAAGGTGTTGGCTCTCGACGGCAAGATGGCCTTCGACGACAACGCCCTGTTCCGGCATCCCGACATCGCCGGCATGCATGACGAGACGGAGGAGGATCCCGCCGAGTTGGAGGCGAGGAGCGCCGGCCTCTCCTACATCAACCTCGACGGCAACATCGGCTGTCTCGTCAACGGAGCCGGGCTGGCCATGGCGACGATGGACACGATCAAGCACGTGGGGGGTGAGCCGGCCAACTTCCTCGACGTCGGAGGCGGCGCCAGCTCCGAGCAGGTGGCCACGGCGTTCGGCATCATCACCCGTGACCCGAAGGTCAAGGGCATCTTCGTGAACATCTTCGGGGGCATCATGCGCTGTGACGTCCTCGCAACGGGCATCGTCGACGCCGTCAAGCAAGTAGGTCTCCAGGTCCCGCTGGTGGTGCGCCTGGAAGGCACCAACGTGGAGGAAGGCAAGGAGATCATCCGCCGGTCGGGCCTCGACGTGATCGCCGCCGACGACATGAAGGACGGAGCCCAGCGCATCGTGGAGCTAGCGCAATGACGGGCCCGCTTCGCTCGCCCTTTTCGGTTTTCGTTTATCGGTTGTCAGTTCACAGACGAAATCGGACCGGTAACCGAGAACTGCCAACCGACTACGCACGGCCGCAGGCCGTGCCGGCCCGACCGGAGGGAGGGCAAAGATGAGCATCCTCGTCGACAAGGACACCAAGGTGATCGTCCAGGGGCTGGGAGCAACCGGCAGATTCCACACCGACAAGGCCATCGCCTACGGGACCCAGATGGTGGGAGCCGTTCACCCCACCCGGGCGGGGACGACCGAGGTGTTCGAAGGGGAGACGGACCACTCCGGAGTTCCGGGTCGCGACGATGCCTACACGGTGGAGCTGCCGATCTTCGCTTCGGTGGAGGAGGCCACCGAGGCGACCGGAGCGACGGCCTCGGTGGTCTACGTGCCGCCTCCTTTCGCCGCCGACGCCATCATGGAGGCCGCTCACGCCGGGATGGAGCTGGTCGTGACCATCACCGAAGGCATCCCGGTGGTCGACATGGTCGTGGCCAAGCGCTACCTGGGCGACAAACCGACCCGGCTGATCGGCCCCAACTGCCCGGGCGTCATCACCCCCCAGCAGTGCAAGATCGGGATCATGCCCGGCTACATCCACCAGCCTGGCAGGATCGGTGTCGTGTCGCGTTCCGGCACCCTCACCTACGAGGCCGTTCATCAGCTCACCCAGCTCGGTCTGGGCCAGACCACGGCCGTCGGTATCGGTGGCGACCCGGTCAACGGCACCAACTTCGTCGACGTGCTCCGTCTCTTCGCGGACGATCCCGAGACGGAGGGTGTGATCATGATCGGGGAGATCGGCGGCACCGCCGAGGAGGAGGCTGCCGAGTTCGTCGCCGACCACATGGACAAGCCGGTCTCCGGCTTCATCGCCGGCACCACCGCCCCTCCCGGCAAGCGTATGGGCCATGCCGGCGCCATCGTGTCGGGCGGCAAAGGGACCGCCGAGGCCAAGATCGCGACGATGAAGGAGGCGGGGATCGTGGTGGCTCCCACCCCCACCGACATGGGCTCGGCGATGATGGAGGCGCTCGGTTGATGGACTTCGACCGTTTCGGCTTGATCCGCCGGGCCGGAGCGCGGATCGCCGAGATAGGGGCATCGCATCCCGACGTCGAGGTGCCTCGATACGAGGGGCACAGCGTCACCGACCTCCTGCGCCACACCGGCCAGATTCACCGCCGCACGACCCGTGTAGTCAAGGAACGGCTCACCGAGCGTCCCGAGCCGGAGCCGGCGCCCGACGGCGACGTGCCGGCGTGGTTCACCGACGGCATGCTGGAGATGGTGGCGACGCTGGAGGAGGCCGATCCCGTCATGTCGTGCTGGGGCTTCGGACCCCGGCCCACCGTCGCCTTCTGGACACGGAGGATGGCGATCGAAACCGACGTCCACAGGTGGGACGCCGAGTCGGCTGCGGGGAAGCCCGCCCCCTTCCCGGACGAGGTGGCTCTGGACGCCATCGACGAGCTGCAGGTGATGTCCCTTCCCTGGACACGGCTCACCGAGCCCCGGCGTCCCGGTCCGATCGTCACGTTCGCTCCCGACGGGGCGTCCGACTCCTGGACCATCGTCGAGAACGAGGACGGCTACAGTATCGTCCCGGGAGCGCTGGCCGAGGCCACCGTACGGGGCGCACCCTCCGATGTGTTACTCGCTCTGTTCGGACGCCCGCACGGAGCGTTGGAGGAGACCGGAGCTGCCGACGCCCATCGACACTGGCGGCGGATCGTGACCGCCATGCGCGACGCCGCCCTCTGAGAAGCCGGACACCGAGGGGCAGAGAAGCGGAGGGGCGGTACCGGGCCACTACGCTGTCGTCGCCGACCACGAGAAGGAGTGCGCGCGCATGGAATGGCTGATCGGTGCGATCATCGTGGTAGCGATCATCGGGATCGTCTTCTACAACCGCCTCATCCAGCTTCGCAACCGCGTCGACAACTCGTGGTCACAGGTCGACGTTCAGCTCAAGCGACGCTACGACCTGATCCCCAATGTGGTCGAGACCGTGAAGGGCTATGCCTCTCACGAGCGGGACACACTGGAGGCCGTCGTCGAGGCTCGTGACGCCGCCCAGGAGGCACAGGGGCCCGAGGAGCAGGCCGACGCCGAGAACATGCTCACCGCGGCGCTGCGCCGCCTGTTCGCGTTGGCCGAGGCCTACCCGGAGCTGCGGGCGGCTCCCAACTTCGCCGATCTCCAGACCCAGCTCGCCGAGACCGAGGACCGCATAGCCGTCGCCCGCCAGATATACAACGACGCCACCCTCACCTACAACAACACCGTCCAGACGGTACCCACCAACCTGGTGGCGGCAGCCACGGGCTTTCGGGCCCGCCCGTACTTCGAGGCCGGGATGGAGATCGAGACCCCACCCGAGGTGGAGTTCTGACATCCATGGGGCGGTTCATCGCTGCCGGCGCTCTGCTCGTCTTGCAGCTCATCGCCCTCCCGGCGACCGCCCGGGACTTCCGTCTTCCCGAGGCGACGGTGGACGTGCGGGTCGAGACGGACGGCTCGGTCACGGTCACCGAGCTGATCACCTACGACTTCGACGGGTCCTTCTCCGGTGGGTACCGCGAGATTCCGCTGCGATCGGGCGAGTCGATCGGCAACGTATCGGTGGCGGAGGGAGCGGCCGTCTACCAGTCGGGGGGTTGCACCGACCTGGGATGCGAGTCGCCGCCGGGGACTTTCGGTGTCCGTGACCTGGGCAACCGGACCCGAATCGTATGGCACTACGCCGCCACCGACGAGGCCCGAACCTTCGAGATCCGGTACACGCTCACGGGGCTGGCCAAGGTCTACGACGACTACGTCGATGTCTACCTGCAGGTGTGGGGACCGGAGTGGAGCGTGGGCCTCGACCGGCTCACGGCGGCGATGGCCATCCCCGCCGGCGCCGCGGAGGGGGAGGTGTATGTGTGGGGCCATCCCGACACCGTCGACGGGGAGACCTCTCTGGGACCCGACGGAGTCCAGCCGCGGTTGGAGGCGGCATCGATTCCCGCCGGCCAGTTCGTCGAGTTCCGGGTGGCCTTTCCCCGCCGGCTTCTGGAGTCGAGCAGCGGCGGGCGGGCCGTCGCCGGGGAGGGGCTGGCGTTCATCCAGGACGACGAGGAGTCGATAGCTCGCTCCTCGGCGGCCGAGATCGCCCGTGTGCGCACCCTTCTGTTGTGGGGAGCCGTTCTCGCCGTCGGGCCGGCGATCCTGGCGGCGGTCGTCATATATCTCCGCTACGGCCGTGAGCCCCGGGTGGCCTACGACCGTGAGTACGAGCAGGAGCCGCCCGGTGACGTCGCTCCCGCCGAGGTGGCGGCCCTCCTCAGCCAGGGCGGGGTCGACGAGTCCGCCTTCGTGGCCACCCTGTTCGATTTCATCGACCGGGGATTCCTCACTGCCCGACCCATACGGACCGTGCGTAAGACGTTCCTCGGTCTGCGCACCGAGGAGATCAGCGACCTGGAGCTGGAGATCGGCGAAGATCCCGGCAGCCTCAAGGCCTACGAGCGTCACGCAATGACGATCCTGCAGCGGATACTGGGGGACGGCCCCCAGCCGCTTCACGAGTTTCGCCAGCGCATCCGTGACGACGCCAGCGCCAATGCCTCCACATACCAGTCCTTTGCCCGGGCGGTCCCCCAGGCGCTGGTCAGCCGCAAGTGGCTCGACCGCACCGGCCGCAGAGCCGTCGGGTGGGTGGTGGCGGGGTTCGTCGGACTGGGAGTGCTGGGAGTGTTCGTGCTGTCCCGCCTCACCGGTTCCGTTCTCCTGGGAGGCGCCGGCGCCGCCGGGGTCACGATGGCTCTCGGCATCAACTCGATCTTCTTCCTGGCATTGACCGGTCCCCGTCGGGTCAAGGCGAAGCGGACCAAGGCCGGCGCGGAGATGGCGGCGCGCTGGGCCGCCTTCGAGCGATATCTCCGTGACTTCTCCCGGCTGGAGGAGGCACCATCCATCTCCCTCGCCCTGTGGAACCGCTACCTCGTCTACGGGGTGGCGTTCGGGGTGGCGTCCGAGGTTCTTGAGAACGCCCGGCTCCACGCCCCCTCCGAGCTGGCGGAGCAATCGAGCATCTACTGGTATGGTTCGCACGGATACAGCGGGGGATCGACCGAGAACGCCTTTGCCGGACTGGGTTCGTCGCTGCGGGGCACCTTCAGCCCACCCTCCAGTTCGAGCGGGGGAGGGGGAGGCTTCTCCGGCGGCGGCGGAGGCGGGGGAGGCGGCGGCGGGGGCGGAGCCTGGTGAGCCGATCCGGTCTCGACCGGGGACTGTCCCTCAACCACTTGGGCTGTTCGACCGATCAGGGGTCTTCGAACCAAGGAACTACTCATATGAGCGCAAGGAACACCCTGGCCGTGGGCGGCTTCATCGCCCTTGTCGTCGCCTGTGGAGGCGGCGCCGGGGACGTGACTACGACCACTGCCCCGCCGACCACCACCGTCGCCCCCACCACCACCTCCTCCCCCGCCACGCCCACCACGGTCTCCTCCCCGACCACCGCCGTCGACGCCGCCACCGGCGACCTGTCCCTGCTGCACGCGGCGATGGCGAGCACCACCGACTCGGCCCCGACACGGATCGAAGGGACGATCCGGATGAGCGGGTTGCCTGCCGAAGCTGGTGTCGACGAGGTCGAGATGCCGTTCTCGGTGGCCACCGACCCCGCCACCGGAGACTCGTCCTTTGTGATGGACTTCGGGGCGATGTTCACTGCCATGGGTGAAATCGAGGACATGCCGGCCGAGCTGGCCGAGATGATGGGTTCCATGGAGTTCCGTCAGATCGGCGACGTCACCTACTTCAAGTTCCCGTTCTTCACGGCCTTCATGGGTGCCGAGACCGAATGGGTGTCCATGCCGACCGAGGAGGGAGGCGGGATCGCCGACGACTTGGGCCCCGGTACGACTCCCTCCGACCCAGGGGGAATGCTGGAGTCGCTGTCGGATGCCGAAGGCTCGGTGGAAGTGCTGGGACCCGAGGAGATCAGGGGGATCGCCACGACCCACTACCGGCTGGTCCTGGACGACACGTGGCACGAGGGCCTCAGCGACGAGGAGCTGGCCGATCTCGAGGAGCAGGGCTTCGTCACCGGATCCTTCCCCCTAGACCTGTGGGTCGGCGACGATGGCCTCGTGCACCGCATGTCCGTTCAGATCCAGGCCTCCGAGATGGATGGGGGTTCCGGTGAGGACTTCGAGTCGATGACGATGACCTTCGACTTCTTCGACTTCGGCCAGTCGATCACGATCGAGCCGCCTCCACCCGACGAAGTCACCGATATCGAGGACCTGGCGGGCGGCTTGGGCATCCCCGCTCCCTGATGCCAAACCCGTTTTCGCGCATCGAATGCGCGCTATAGGGCCTGTCGCTTTATGAACCGTGG
>CAZTXD010000155.1:0-8179 GCA_964617995.1 uncultured Acidimicrobiaceae bacterium | reverse complement strand
CTAAGGGTATCAGTGGGTCGACGCCGCGGCTTTGGTTACGTCGCTCGCTCCCTCACAGGCGCAGCTTACGGGCGTCAAGGTTGACCCATTGATCCCGCGAACGAAGTTAGATGCGGCCCAGACGCATCCGCGACCTGCCCGTCTCGGCCCCCCTCGGTCCTGGCGGTTGGGCACCAGCAGGGCACCAGCGGACCTATTGACCGGACGTCAGCCGGGCCCCAGAACGCCGAAAACCCCTCGTGACCAGGCATTTCGCGATCTTCGCCTGGTCAGCGATACCCCCGCAATCGGGCTCATGACCGGATGGTCGCGGGCTCAATCTCTTCACACCGGATGCTGCCGGGCGTTTGCGGTGACTGCTCGCAGGACTATGTGCCAATCGTTCCAGACGCCCATTCGCACCCGCTCAGCCAGGGCGTAGCCTCAGCCAGGCCCACGGCTCGACCGGCCGAGTGACGCATTGGAGGTATCGGTGCCTGCCTTCGACAAACCCGCCTTCAACTACAACTACCAGGTCAACTCCCAGATCGCCGCCCTGCGGACCTAAGAGCAGACCAAGGAGGGGCGGGCGATCCCCGCCAAGGCTCCCAACCGCCTGCTCCTCGCTACCTGGAACATTGCCAACCTGGGGTTGCAGGAGCGCAGAGATAAGGACTATCGGCTGCTGGCAGAGGTGGTCTCCTGGTTCGATCTGGTAGTGGTACAGGAGGTGAACGACAACCTGGCCGGCTTGCGCGCCATCCTCACCTTCCTGCCGGGGTGGCGGACCGTCTTCTCCGATGCCGCTGGAAACGAGGAACGGGCAGCCTTCCTCTACGATCCGACAAAGATCGCGCTCTTGGAGAAGGTGGGAGAGGTGGCGGTCCCCCCGCGCTGGCAATACGTAATCAAGGTCCCAGGCTCCAGCCAGATGTTCTCCGGCTTCGACCGCAACCCCTATCTGGCCGCCTTTCGGGCAGGCAACCTCACCCTGGTGGCGGTCAACGCCCACCTCTACTACGGAAAGGACACCGCCTATCACAAGAATCGCCGCTTCATGGAGGCGCTCGCGGTGGCCCGCTGGGCCGACCTCCGACGCAAAGACCCCGATGCATACACCGCTGACATCGTGGTACTCAGCGACTTCAACCTGGAGAAGGTGGGCTGGGACGATCCCATCTGGGTGATGCTGGGGGAGCGGGGCCTCCATCTGGCCCCCCACTCCACCCATATGGGCGGCTCCAACATCAGGGACGACCGGGCCTACGACCAGATCGCGTTCTTTCCCGGAGGAATCGAGGACCGGCTGGAGGCCTCGGGGTGTTCGACTACGACGCGGCCGCCGTCACGACCCTCTGGGAGACGCGGGGGGAGAAGGATTTCTTCGCCTACCTCCAGTACTACCTATCCGACCACCGGCCCCTCTGGGCCGCACTCCGAACCAACTGACCAACCTGCTCCACCGCGCGTCCATCGCGGGCGAGAGTGCACCGGCGTCGGCGGGTAGAAGCGCTTGACAGCATCTCTTACCAAGCGCGATCGGTGTATTCGAGATCTCCGGAATCTCGAGTAGTTGTCTATTTCAGAGTGCTGCGACCTGGCCACTTCCATGGCGTTCCAGCACTCCCGGGCCATCGACAGCGTCTGCGAATCCGGGCGACGGCCAACGAACTCTTCAAAATGGCGACAACCGCCGCTCACCCTGTCACCAACCAGAACCGTGGTCAGGGGACTTCGGCTCCGTGGACGGTGCAGTCTGCCGCCGATTCGGGACGCAGGTCAGCAGACCTCCGATGAAGCACGACATGAAAACGGACCAAAAGATGGGGAAAGGTGTGAATGGCTCTGGCGACCACTTCCCGGATCTGATCGTCGTCGGCGAGGTCCGCGGAGCGGAGGCGCCGCGTCGAACAGGTAACCGGGCTGCCGTTTGCCTTCGAACTCGCAGTGGCATGAGAGACGCGGCCGGTCATCCCGTCCGCGGCTAGCGCCGATTGCCGGATCCCGCGCTGGTGTTTCGGGCGATTTTCGGGTTGGCGGGCGCGGGCTGGCAGTGGTGGCGTTTCAGAGCCGGGTGACGCGACAGGCTTCGAGCTACATGACCAGAAGGGCAGGGTGGTTCCTCCTCCGACGATAACCCCGACGGACGTGTTTACGGGCCCGCCTGAGGATTCTCGGGACGAGCGGTCCGAAGCAAGCCGGGAACGCGAAACCGGCGGAGACGGGCGGTCCGACGATACCGCGTTCTTCTCATCGAGCGAACCCGGCGAGCCTGCTCCGCCTCCTCGTGCCACTGTCTGATGCGCTCCTGGGCGGCTAGCTCGTAGTAGTAGCTGTTCACGGGCTCCTCCTGTCTCGACCTTGCCTCATCCACGACCATGACTGAGTGGGGTAGATGGGCGGCTGAACCTCGGTAGCACGGAGGTAGAAAGGGCATCGGTACGCTTACCGAGTGGACATCCGCGTCCTGGGGCGGCTCGAGGTGCACGAGGCGGGTCGAGCAATCGAGATCCGGCGTCCGATGGAGCGTGCCCTCCTAACGCTGCTGGCCGCCGAGTCCGACAAAGTGGTATCGACCGAGCGTCTGATCGATGGCCTGTGGGGCGAATCACCCCCGGCGACAGCCACCAAGACCCTGCAGACCTACGTCCATCATCTCCGATCACGACTCCCCGAAGGGGTCATTGCCACCGATGGCGCGGGATACCGTCTCACGATCGATCCAATGGACGTGGATGCCCACCGTTTCCTCGCCGATGTAGCCGAGGCCAGAACCATCCTGACCGACGACCCGCAGGCGGCAGGAGATCTGCTGACCGCCGCTCTGGCGTCGTGGCATGGGACACCTTTCGCCGATGCGGCGGAGGCCGAATCACTCCGCCCGCTGCGGACTCGGTTGGAGGATCTTCGTCTCCGGGCGATAGCGGACAGGATCGAGGCCGGGATCCGGTGCGGTCGCCATGAAGACGTGCTGGCCGAGCTGCCATCGCTTCTAGAGGAGCACCCGCTGCGAGAGGACCTCTGGGCTTTGTACATGCTCGCCCTCTATCGAGGCGGGCGTCAGGCAGAGGCACTGAGAGCCTTCTCCCGGGCTCGTCATCTGCTGGTGGAAGACCTGGGGATCGAGCCTGGGCCCGAGCTCCAGTCCTTGCAGGATCGCATGCTGGCCCAAGACCCCACCCTGCTCATGGAATCAGCGCCGGTTGTAGCAACAGATTCGGAGGGGGCGTCCGCCAGGGAGGAGGAGCGCAAGCTGGTCGTCCTCGTCTTCGCCGACCTGACCGGGTACACCATGTTGGGGGAGCAGCTAGATCCGGAGCGGCTGCGGGCTCTGCTGGCCGATTATTACGGCGAGATGACCTCGGTGGTCGAGTCGTGGGGAGGCACGGTCGACCAGTTCGTCGGGGACGCGGTCGTGGCGGTGTTCGGCATACCGGCCGTGCACGAGGACGACGCCGAGCGAGCCCTGATGGCCGCTCTGGACATGCGGGCTCGGCTGGAGGAGCTCAACCCCCGCCTGGCCGCTGGTTACGGAGTGGAGTTGGGTATGCGGATCGGCGTCAACTCGGGTGTCGTGGTAGCTGGTGGCGAGGGGTATCGCTCGGGGCTGGCCGGCGACGCGGTGAATGTGGCGGCCAGGCTCCGGCAGACAGCCGAGCCGGGCCAGATCCTCGTCGGCGAGCGCACCTACCTCAGTGCCCGTAGGTCGTTTCACTTCGAGGCGCTCGAGGAGCGACTGCTCAAGGGAAAGGCGACCCCCGTGCGAGCTTGGAGGCTGCTCGGGACCGCACAGCAGCCCCGATCGGTGGGTATTGCCGATCTGGCCACTCGCCTGGTGGGACGGAGGTGGGAGCTGGGGCTGCTCGAGTCCGTGTACCGGGCCGCCATTGATGAGGCCCGCCCTCGCTTGGTCACCATCCTTGGTGAGCCGGGCGTCGGCAAGACCCGGCTGGTGGCAGAGTTCGTGACCCGGCTCCAGGCGGGTGATCTGGCCCCAGCAGCCTTCGGGGGTCGGTGCCTTCCTTACGGACGAGGCCTCACCTACTTTGCCCTCCGTGAGCTGCTCTGGAGCGCTGCCGGGATCCTTCTCGACGACTCCAGCGCTGTGGCCGGAGAGAAGCTCGAGAAGCTCGTCCGCGAGGCATTGGGGACCGATTCCTCGGAGGCGGATCGGGTGCTGTTCGCCCTAGCCAAGACGGCTGGGATCGCCTTTGCCGGCAATCCTCTCGACGGAATCTCCCCGGAATCGATCGGCGAGGAACTGGGCCTGGCCTGGCCCCGCTTCGTTTCCGCTCTTGCCTCCCAGGGGCCCCTGCTCCTCGAAATCGAGGATCTCCACTGGGCCGAGTCTCCTCTGCTGGACATGTTGGAGCACATGGTCTCTCGCTCCACCGGCCCCGTCCTCATCGTGGCCACCGCCCGCTCGGAGTTCGCCGAGTCTCGCCCCGGTTGGAGCGGCCGGGCGGGCATGTCCCAGGTCGGCCTGGAAACCCTCCCCGAAGCCGATCTCCGCGCCTTGCTCGAAGAACTGCTGCCGATGGTGAGCTCTAGCCTCCGCGAGCGGGTGCTGGCCGCGGCTGAAGGTAACCCTTTCTTCGCCGAGGAGATCGTCAGGCACCTGCTCGACCAGGGCTTCATCGAGCAACGCGAGGAGGGTCTGGTGGAGGCGGATGCCGAGACCCCTGTCGCCATTCCCGACACGGTGCGGGCCCTGCTCGCCGCTCGGGTGGACGCACTGCTTCCCGATCAGAAGCGTACCCTCCAGGACGCCGCGGTGGTCGGTCGGGGCTTCTGGACCGCTCCCCTCGAAGCCATGCGGCCCGGCGTCCAGGTCCGGGAGGCGCTTCAGGGCCTCGAGGCAAAAGGACTCGTCGTCACGCGGCCTAACTCCTCACTGCCCCGTCAGATCGAACTGTCGTTTCGACACGGCCTCATCCGCGAGGTGGCCTACGAGTCGATCCCCAAGGCTCGCCGGGCCAACGCCCATGCCGCCGTGGGACGTTGGATCGAGGACCTGGCCGGTGAGCGCCGGGAGGAGTTCATCGAACTCATCGCACACCACTACGAATCCGCGGCGTCCCCCGAGTATGCAGATCTCGCCTGGCCGGAGCATTCTCCCGTTCGGCAGGAAGTACGTTCGAAGGCTGTTGTGGCCCTCTTGGAGGCAGGCGGGGGGGCCACGGCCCGTTATTCGATCGACCAGGCATTCGGGTTCGCCAACCGGGTGTTGGCGTTGGCAGCGACGGATGGCGAGAGGCTGAGCGCTGTGGAGCTCAAGGCGCTCGCCGCCCATGCGGGAGTTCGTGCCGATGAGGCATGGACGTGGTACGAGGAAGCTCTCGAGCTCGCCGAGCGAATCGGTGACCCGCAAGCCATGATGAGGTTGCGGGCACAAGCCACCCTGCTCTGGTCACGTTACCGAGGTGCCTTCAGTGGCGGGGACTGGCAGACGGCGGCGGTAAAGATCGTCGAGCAGGGGCTGAGGGATGCAGGCACCGAGACGGCCACGTTCGAGGTCGGGGCACTCTTGGTGGGCCGTGCCTCGCTCACGATGTGGGAACTGGTGGCGGGGAACCGGCTGGAGGCGCTACGGGACGCCGAGCAAGCCGTCGAGATCGCAGAGGACATCAACTCTCCGATCTTGCTCTCCTATGGGCTTGACGCCTGCGAGTTCCTCTTGAAGCAGGAGGGGTTCTGCCAGTCCGCCGAACTGGCCGAGCGAACGCTCGGAGCGTCCAGAAGCATGGACGACCGGGTACAAGCGCATGAGATGCTGGTCACGGCGGCCATCGCGTTCTCCGACGCCGGACGCTTCGAGGCGGCAGCGGAGGTGGCCACCGAGGCAGCATGCCAAGCTGCCGGACTGAGCTCGCATCATCGACTCCACGCCGCCTCGGCCCAGGCCCATTGCCTGCTCCCCGCTGGGCGGATCCAAGAACTGTGCGAGGCCACAAGCAGAGTCACCGACCTCGTGGCCGAGGAGGGCATGCGTACCTGCTTCCACGGCATAATGGCCCTCGCGGGAGGCGCATTCTCGCTCCATGAAACTGGCGATGGGTTAGGGGCCGGCCGTGTACTGGAGGTCTTCGATGCCGCCCAACCGACGACGGCCTCGGCCGAGACCGACTACCGGGTGCTCGAGGTCCTTCGTTCCCTCTGGGGCCTGGAAGAGAGTCGCGGCAGGCTAGAGCGCGTCAAGGGCTCGAAGACGGTCGCCTCCGAGGTCGCGAGGATGCGAGCTGAGCTGCAGGTGGCTGCGCTGAGCGGCGACTGGGACCGCCTCCACGCCTTGTTGGCCGAAGCCCGGGCGCTCTCGGTCACAGCCTGCGCTCCGCACCTCATGTGGATTGCAGACTGGGCCGAGGCTGTGCGCCTGGCATCGGCGGGTCACTCGCCCGAGGCGGTGCCGAAGGCCATGACGGCGGCGGGCCGGCTGGAGCGTTTTGGTGACCGCTACACGGCCGCCCGTTTGCTTGTCGATCTGCTGCCGTTTCTCGACACCGACGTGGCCAGGTCGATCGCGAGCCATGCTGCGCCTCGCCTCCTGCAGATGGGAGCGTCGACGAGCGCCGCCCAAGCATGGTCGTGGATCGACGGGGATCGGTCATGAGTTCGCTAGGCCCGAAAGCTGCAACATCTGTAGGTATGGCGACCCAGACGGTCCGTAAACCCCTCCGGTACGGGTCAGTCCGCCTTCGAAGGCCGAGCTTGATGTGAGCTGACCGGATCAAGCCCGTGCTACTGGGACGCACCGCCCAACGGTGGCGCTGGCTTATACGTCTCGGGGAGCCGTCGCCCAGCCCCCGGGGCAGGATCACCACGCCGAGGTTGGGGAGACTCATGCCGGATCACAAAGCTGGGTTCCTCGGGCTCGGTGACGTCCTCGTCCATGTCCCAGCCCTCGTTCTCGAGCTTGATCGTCTGGATGGCGACGGCGTTGGCGTTGGCGTCCAGCTCGGGCATCGCCTGGTACTCGGAGACCCAGGCCCGGGAGACGTAGTAGGACAGCGCCTTCTGGCCGGCCTCGTTGAAGACGTCGATGATGATGTCCTTGCGGAAGTCCTTGAGCGAGACCTCCTGGGTGCGCTGATCGGGCGCGGCCTGGGCGTTTGCTTAGTCCCACGCCTTGCTGGCCCACTGCTGGAACGCCGGGTCGTGGGTCACACCCCGTTCCAGGGTGATGGGCTCGTGTTTGGAGCGGCCCGGAGATTTGCGGACGGTGCTCGGGTCGCCCCCCTCACGGTGTTCGATCACCTCCGTGGTTTGCTTGAGGGCGCTCACCTTGCTGACGCCTGCAACGTAGACGCCGTCCCACTTCACGCGGAACTTGAAGTTCTTGTAGGGATCGAACCGGGACGCATTGACGCTGAATTGAGCCATCCGCTCTCACCTCCTAAGTCTGAAGCTGCCCGGCGAGTTGCTCGATCCTCACGAACACGAAATCCGCGGGCTTGAGAGGCGCAAAGCCGACGAGAATGTTCACCACCCCGCGGTCGATGTCGGCCTGGGTGGTCGTCTCCGCGTCACCTCACCAGATAGGCCTCCTTCGGCGTCGAGCCTGGAAGGCGGCCTGCCGGAACAGCGTGTGCATGAATGAGCCGACGTTGACGCGGATCTGGGCCTACAACCGGCTCGTCGTTGGGCTCGAACACCACCCACTGCAGACCCCGGTACGGCGTCTCCTCGATGAACAGCGAGGTGCGCCGCACCGGGACGTACTTCCACTCGGAGGCGAGCTGGTCGGCGCTTTCCAGGGTGCGTGCGCCCCAGACGACGTTTCCCGTCACCGGGAACGAGCGCAGGCAGCTGACGCCGAGTGGGTTCAGCCGCCCGTTCTCGCCATTGGTAAGCGGGACCGACAGCCGGCGCACGCCGTTCATCGTCGCCTCGGTGCCCGCCGGCGCCTTCCACACACCGCGTCTGGCGTCGCTGCGGGCGTAGAGACCGGGCACCACGCCACAGGGGACGAACTCGGAGAGCTGGTTGTCGCGCAGCGGTGTCGGCGATCTGGACCTGGGGGCGAAGTAGACCGCCGCGTTCTGGTCCCGCAGGTTGAGGGCGTTCACCCCGCTCTCGGCGGCGGACACGCTGGTCCAGGTGCTGGGCGGGTCGACGAGATAGAACGCCCGCCGGTTCTTGCAGTAGGTGAGGGCTGCATCCTGGGTGGTGGGTCCGATGTCGGTGTCGAAGGTCAGCGGGG
>CAZTXD010000154.1:1511-8218 GCA_964617995.1 uncultured Acidimicrobiaceae bacterium | reverse complement strand
GACCCGGTTCAGGTCGGCTACATGTACATCTCGGACCTGGACGGCTTCGCCGAGACCTTCGGCGGTACCAACCCGCTCGGTGACCAGAAGGCGTTGTTCAACGTCGTCGCCGACTACATGAACGCGCACGGGGGCCTCGGGGGTCGCCCGGTCGAGCTCGTCCCATACGGCGCTGAGATCGCCGGCTCGAAGACCTACTCGCAGAGCGAGCAGGAGGCCTGTACGACCTGGACGCAGGACAACGACGTCGTCGCGGTCGTCGTCGCCGAGATCCAGACCTCAAACAACCTC
Organism: uncultured Acidimicrobiaceae bacterium; assembly: GCA_964617995.1. GTDB lineage: Bacteria > Actinomycetota > Acidimicrobiia > Spongiisociales > ZC4RG35 > CAZTXD01. Next base: position 7,927 of record CAZTXD010000154.1, on the reverse strand, counting down.
GTGAAGTGCCTCAACGACGCCGAGGTCCTGTTCATCACAGTCCAGGGCACGGCGAAGGTGGTCTCCGACTGGCTTCGCTACCCGTACAACACCTCGCCCATGGAGCTCGCGGCGGACGTGCTCGCGCGCAGGATGGCGCAGGTCGCACTCGACCGCGGCGTCGTCCAGTCCGGCGACACGATCGGCGTGCTCGGCTACGACTACCCCTCCAACCACGCCGCCATCGAGGCGTTCCGCGCGGAGGCGGAGTCGCTCGGCCTCACGGTCGTGGCCTACGAGGTGCACACGCCGAAGTCGACTGCGGACATCTCCCAGTCGGCCGGCCAGCTGCCGTCCGCGGTGCTCGCGATGAAGACCGCGAACGCCAAGGCGGTCGTCTCGCTGTGCACCGGCTGCATGAACCTGTACATGCAGGAGGCCGAGAGGCAGGACTACTACCCGACCTACGTCGTCTCGACCTACGACAACCCCTTCCAACTGGCGGACGGGCGCGACCCGAAGATCCTGGAGGACTCGATCGCCATCGGCTGGAACCCCAACGCCGATGTAGACCTGTACAACAACCCCGAGATCTGGACGAACCCCACGTACGAGCTGTGCCGTGAGATCGAGGCGCCGAACGGCATCAACGACACCGCCAACCTGAAGGTGTCCCAGTCGATCTGCGGGTCGTTGCTCCTCCTCCACGAGACAGCCAAGTCCTACGGCGGCACCGACATCACGGGCACGACCTTGCTCGAGGGCAAGAACCGGATCGGGACGAGTTGGCCGTCGACCACGTCGTTCTCTCCGCTGTTCAACGAGCGGTACCCGGGCTCAGCGTCCCAGTTCCGCACGATGACCTACGACGCGGCCGTCGGCACCTACGTGTACGACTCGACGACGCTGTACCCCTTCCAGTGAGGACGGCGCCTTCGCGTGGGCCCCGGCTGCGCTCGCTGGCCTCGATCGCGTGCTGTGGGCTGCTGCTCGCGGGCTGCGGGATCACCGACCTCGAGTTCACCAACGATGACCGCCTCGAGTTCGTCAGCCCGACCGAGCGGGAACTGGTCAGCATCCCGGTGACGATCGAGTGGACGATGGAGGACCTCGCCCTCTCGGGCCTCGACGGCTCGACCGCCGAGGACGGCGCCTTCGTCGTGTTCGTCGACCAGGCGCCGATGCCTGTGGGCAGGGACCTGGCGTGGCTTGCGCGTGAGGACGCGTCGTGTGCTCGTGACGGTCGCTGCCCGGATGCCGAGCACCTCGCCGCGCAGGGTGTGTACGTCACGACCGACACGAGCATCACGCTCGACCGGCTGCCCCGTGCTGGTGGTCCCGACAGCCGTGACGAGGAGCACTTCGTCAACGTCGTGCTCGTCGACGCGACGGGCAAGCGCGTCCGCGAGAGCGCGTGGTACCTGCCGTTCCTCACGCCGAGGAGGGTCAGCTGATGGCCACCCAGATCGACGGGGCCCCAGCCGCGGTCGCCGTGCTCGAGGGCGACGAGTCGGTGCGTCAGAGGCGGCGCGACGCCGCACGACGGACGCTCGGGTTCACCGAGGAGACCGACTCCCCGCCGCTGCGCCCCGTGCTGCGCGAGCACGACGTCAGCCTCTACCCGATGCTTGCGCTCGGGATGCTGACGATCGCTGACTCGTTCCAGGCGGAGGCGTTCTCGATCCTCACGCCCGAGATCAGCCGCTCGCTCGGTCTCTCGCTCGGTGCCATCGCAGGTGCGCGCACGCTCGCGTTCCTCGGGATCGTCCTCGCACCGCTGCCGATGGCAGCGCTCGCACAGCGGCGGGGCGTGCGCGCCGCCCTGTGCATCGGCACCGCCCTGCTGTGGTCGATCGTCACGCTGTACACCGGGATGGTCACGAGCCTTCTCGCGCTGATCCTCGTCCTGGTGGTCGACGGCCTGTCCTCGGGATCGGTGTCGGCGCTGCACACGCCGCTGCTCGTCGACTCGTACCCACCGCAGGCTCGTGTTCGGGTGCTGTCCGGCTACTCGGCCATGAAGACCGCGGCCACGATCCTGTCGCCGCTGCTCGTCGCGCTGCTCGCCGGGCCGCTGAACCTGAACTGGCGTGGCGTGTTCCTCGGTCTCGGTCTCGTCTCGCTCGCGATGTCGCTGTTCAGCCTGCGGCTCACCGATCCAGGGCCCGGGAAGTTCGACACCGAGGCTCTGCGCGCCGCGGAGCGCGAGCGGGTCGCCCCGGACCACGACCTCGAGTCCGACGTCCAGCTCGGCTTCTTCGAGATCGTCCGGCGCATCCTGCTCATCCCGACCGTCGCCCGGCTCGCGTCCGGCTACTTCGCGCTCGGCGTGCTGCTGGTCCCGTTCGCAACCTACCTGTCCGCGTTCCTCGAGGTCCGGTGGTCGCTCAGCGCCGCCCAGCGGGGCGTGTTCTTCTCGGCCATCGCGGCCGTCGGCATCGGCGCGCTCCTCGCGTTCGGCAAGCGGGCCGAGGCCGTGTTCCGCCGCTCGCCGGCCACGATCGTGGTCCTGTCCGGCTGGAGCCTGATGGGTGCTGTGGTGTTCATCGCCGTCGGCGCGCTCATGCCCTCCTTCTCACTGATGTTCGTCGCGTTCGCCATCGGCCAGTCCTGCATAACCGTCATCGCGCCCAGCCTCACCGCCGTGGCCCTGTCGGTCATCGACGCCCGCTACCGGCCGCACGCGGCCGCCGTGTTCGGCATCTTCACCGCGGCTGGCTCCATCCTCGGGGTGATCTTTCTCTCCGGCCTCGACCGGCGGCTCGGGCTGTCGGTCGCGATCGCCTCGCTGATGCTGCCGGGCTTCGTCTCCGGCCTGATCGTGCGGAGCGCCGCGAAGTTCGTCGACGCGGACCTCGACCGCATGATCGACGAGGTCCTCGAGGGAGAGGACGTCCGTGCCGTGGTCGCGCGGGGGGGCACGCTCCCGCTGCTCGGCTGCCGGGGCATCGACTTCTCGTACGGGCAACTCCAGGTGCTGTTCGACGTCGACTTCACCGTCGAGGACGGGGAGATGGTGGCGTTGCTCGGCACGAACGGTGCCGGGAAGTCGACGCTGCTCAATGTCCTCTCCGGCATCGGCCTCCCGTCCGCGGGCACCGTCCGGTTCAGGGGACAGGAGATCACCTACCTCGACGCGGAGCGGCGCGTGCCCCTGGGCATCACACAGATCCCCGGTGGCAAGGCGGTGTTCGGCACGCTCGACGTGGTCGAGAACCTGCGCCTCTACGGCCACACGATCGGCCGCGACAAGGCTCGCGTGGACGCGGCGATCGACGAGTGCTTCGAGGCCTTCCCGCGGCTGTACGAGCGGCGGGACTCGTTGGCGGCCACGATGTCCGGCGGTGAGCGGCAGATGCTCGCCCTGTCCAAGGCGCTGATCCTGCGGCCGCAGCTGCTGCTGATCGACGAGCTCTCGCTCGGCCTCGCGCCGATCATCGTCGGGCCGCTGCTCGACATGGTGCGTCGCATCAACGACACCGGGACCGCGGTTGTCCTGGTCGAGCAGAGCGTCAACATCGCCCTCTCGCTCGTCGACCACGCGTACTTCATGGAGAAGGGTGAGATGCGCTTCGACGGCCGGGCCAGGGAGCTGCTCGCCCGCGGCGACCTGCTCCGCGCAGTGTTCCTCGACAGCGGTTCCGCGGACGGGGGAGGTGACGCGTGAGCCGCCTCCTGCGTGATCTCCGTGGGCTGCTGACACCTCGCAACCTTGCCCGCACCGGGGCCGCACTCAGTGCCGGTTGGCTGCTCGTGTTCGTGCTGCTCCCGGAGCTGCCGTCGTCGCACACCCTCAGCGGCCAGTGGGAGTCACCGGCGGCCGTGCTCGCGCTCGGCACGACTGTCGGTGTCACGTACGGCCTGCTCGCCGTCGGCCTGGTCCTCATCTACCGGACGAACCGGCTGATCAACTTCGCGCACGGTCAGGTCGGGGCGTTCGGCGCCGCCGTGTTCGGCATCGCGGTCGTGAACTGGCACGTCCCGTACTGGCTGGCGCTGCTGCCCGCGCTGCTCGTCACCGCGGGCGTCGGTGCGCTGGCCGAGCTGGCCGTCGTGCGCCGGTTGCGCAACGCACCGAGCGTGATGTCCGTCGTCGCCACGCTCGGCGTCGGCCAGTTCCTCGTGCTGTTCGCCTTCGCGATCAACAGCCAGGCCGGTGCCGGCGCCCGGTACCCCGAGCCACCGGGGCTCCCGTCGTTCACGATCGGAGCGCTAAACGTCACGCCCGCGTACGCCGGGATGCTCTTCCTGTCTCCGTTGGTCGTCCTGGCCATCGGCGCTTTCCTGAAGTTCTCGCGCTTCGGCCTCGCGATCCGCGGGTCGGCCGCCAACCCCGAGGCGGCCCGGATGGCGGGGGTGTTCTCGTCGCGCATGAGCTCGTTGGCCTGGGGGCTCGCGGGCGCGGTCGCGGCGTTCACGGCCATCCTCACCCAGCCGACGCGGGGCTTCAGCTCGGGGGACAGCTTCGGTCCGCACCTGCTGCTGATCGCACTTACGGCGGCGGTACTCGCCCGGATGCAGTCGCTGCCCGCGGCGCTCGTCGCCGGCACCGTGATCGGCCTGATCGAGCAGCTTCTGCTGTGGAACTACGCCAGGGCCGGCCTCGTCGACCTCGCGCTGTTCATCGTCATCTTCGCGAGCCTGCTTCTGCAGCGGCAGCGCGTCGGTCGCGCCGACGACAAGGGCTCATGGGCCGCGGTCCAGGCCGCACGCCCGCTGCCGCAGGCCATCCGCGCGGTCCCCGCCGTGCGCTTCCTGGCACCCGCCCTCGGCGTCGTGCTGCTGGCAGGCTTCGCGCTGTTGCCGCTGCTCATCAACCACACCAACAGCGTCAAGGTGACGGGCATCTTCGGCTTCGTCGTCGTCGGCCTGTCCGTCGGCATCATCACCGGGCTCGGCGGCCAGCTGTCGCTGGGCCAGTTCGCTGTGGCCGCGATCGGGGCCGTGGCGTCGTGGCAGATCGCGATGCGCAGCGGCAGCTACGTCCAGGGCTTCGTGTACGCGGGGCTCGCCGGCGCTGCAGTCTCGGCGCTGATTGGTCTCCCGGCGCTCCGCATCAAGGGCCTCCTGCTGACCGTGACGACCCTGGCGTTCGCCCTCGTCGTGCCGAACTACATCCTCAGCTCGGACCGCGTGCTCGGCTCCGGTGTCGATCCGGGACGACCGTCGTTCCTCGGTGAGGAGCTCGCCACCGGACGTGCCTACTACTACGTCGGCCTCGTCACGGTCGTCATCGCGTTCGTCATCGCACGCAACGTGCGTGCGGGAGGCCTCGGTCGCCGCCTCGTGGCCGTGCGCGACAACGAGGACGCGGCCCGCGCCTTCACGGTCCCGGCCGCCTCGGTCAAGCTCCAAGGGTTCGCCCTGGCCGGGTTCATCGCCGGCCTCGGGGGCGCCATGTACGGCCACTCGCTGTCGCTGGTGTCCTCCACGAGCTTCCCGACCAGCATCTCGATCGACGTCGTCAAGATGGCCGTCATCGGTGGCCTCGGGTTGCTGTCGGGGCCGATGATCGGCGCCGCCTTCGTCGGCGGTGTCACGTTCCTGCCGCTCGACACCGCCGGGCTCGCCGCCACGTCCTTCGGACAGCTGCTCATCATCATGTACCTGCCGGGTGGGCTCGGGCAGCTCGTCACGCCGACGCGTGACCGCGTCGCGAACTGGCTCGCGCGCCGGGCCGGCGTGGCCGTCGACGCCGTCCACGCGGAGGAGCGCGGCTTCAGCGAGTACCGGACCGAGCAGGGCACGGCCCCCGTGCTGCGCGCACCTGCGCGGCGGCACCGGGCTCCGCGCTCCGGCGCGCTGCTCGAGGCCGACGGGATCGTCAAGAGCTTCGGCGGCATCCACGCCGTGCGTGGCGTGTCGTTCGAGGTCAGCGCCGGCGAGACCCTCGGTCTGATCGGGCCGAATGGCGCCGGCAAGACCACCACGTTCGAGCTGCTCACCGGGTTCACGAAGACCGACGCGGGGACCGTCCGGTACGGCGGGCGCGACATCACGGGATACAGCCCCGAGGCGCGCGGCCGTCTCGGTCTGATCCGGTCCTTCCAGGACGCCGCGCTGTTCCCGACGCTGACGGTGCTCGAATGCGTCCAACTCGCCTTCGAGCGGGCGGAGCCGACGCGGCTCATGCCGTCGCTGCTCGGGCTGCGGGGGGCCGAGGAGCGCAAGCTCGCGCGCGCCGAGGAGCTCATCGCCTGGATGGGACTGACCCGGTACCGGTCCAGCCAGATCCAGGAGCTGTCGACGGGCACCCGGCGGATCACCGAGATCGCCTGCCTCGTCGCCCTCCAGCCGCAGCTGCTCCTCCTCGACGAGCCCTCGTCCGGTGTCGCGCAGAAGGAGACCGAGGCCCTCGGCAAGCTGCTCCAGCGGCTCAAGGAGGAGTTCGCCCTCACGCTGATCATCATCGAGCACGACATCCCGTTGATCATGGG
>CAZTXD010000154.1:0-1411 GCA_964617995.1 uncultured Acidimicrobiaceae bacterium | reverse complement strand
CCGAGCCGGGCGACATCGCCACTCGGCGGCCCAGCACCAACGGGTCCGTTCCCGACGGCGAACCGGCGCCCCGCACCGTGATCCGAAGGGTCACCCGGCCCAGCAGGAGGATGCCATGACCTCCCCAGACACGACCACCGTCCCCGCAGCGGAGTCCCGGTCCATCGAGCCCGCTGTCGAGCGTGCGCGGCTCGTCCAGCAGTTGGGCGACTTCCGGCGTGCTGCCTCGGGCCGCATCTCGGCCCTGCGTGGCATCCCCGGGATCGGCACGTGGCTCGGTCTCGCGGTCACGCTCCTGGGTGTTATCGTTCTCGTCGTCGGGTGGAGCCGGGTGGCCGACCTCGGCGTCGTCGCGCTCCAGATGCCGTACGTCATCTCGGCCGGTGGGATCGGTCTCGGCCTCATCGCGGTCGGTCTGGCGACCGTGGCCATCGCCGTGAAGGTCGCCGAGGCGGCCGCTCGCCGCGAGCAGCTCGGCCAGCTGCAGGAGACGATGGCAGCGATCCGCGCTGCGCTGGAGGTTGACAGATGAGGTCCGTCTGGCGCGATCCCGCCGCCCCGAGCCTCGCTCTCTTCGCCCTGCTCGTGGTCGTCGGCTTCGCCGTCGTCGTAGGCGGGTGGCGCGTCGCCGCCAGGACCGCGTTCGTCCCCGAGCAGGTCGCGGCGCTCCTCTCCGGCGGCCTCGGCGGCCTCGGACTCGTGCTCATCGGGTCGATCCTCGCGGTCGTCCAGGTCGGGCGTCGTCTCGCCGCTGCCGAGGCGCAGGCCACCGACGCCGTCATCGACGAGGCCGAGCAGGTTCTCGCCGCGCTCGTGGAGGAGAAGACGCCGTGAACAAGCACCGCAAGCTCGCTGCTGTGACCGTGGCCGCAGCCGCCTGCGCTGTCGCGCCCGCGGCGCTGGCCGCCTCGCCGCCGCAGGTCATCACCCCGATCTTCGAGAGCTGGTACCAGTCGGACCCGTCATGCGACCTGCTCGGGACCTGCCTGGCCTCGATCGAGCTCCCGGTGTCGCCCCCACCCGGTCTCCCCTCGTCTCAGTACCCCGAGGACACGCTGCACGTGTCGTGGGGCGGCGCGACGGAGACGGCCCGCGCCTACGTCACGTTCGACGTCTTCAGCGTGTTCGGCGACTTCGAGACCGCCCAGATCGACGTGCCCCTCGACCTCGACCCGCAGAGCGGCAGCGTGGCCCCGGAGAACGCCACCGTCGTCGCCTGCATCACCACCGATGTCCTCGAGAACTCGGCGGGCTCCTACGAGCCGCCGCCCGCCGTGGACTGCACCGATGGTGTGCTGCTGAGCTACGTCGACGAGCCAACACCACACCTGACCGGTGACCTCGGCCCGCTCATCGACGACCTGCGGCGCGCCACGGGCATCGCGCTCCTGCCCGACGCCGAGGCCAGCGG
>CAZTXD010000153.1:0-8277 GCA_964617995.1 uncultured Acidimicrobiaceae bacterium | reverse complement strand
CACACCACCCTCCCCAACGCCCCACCACCCTGAGGGAAGGCAGTCACCGGCGTCGGTCGCGACCCAGCAGCCGGTTCCACCAGGAGGGTGCTCGGGGTTGGGTTGCCAGCCACTCGTCCCGGGTGGGCATACGGCCCGCACGGCGCGCCTCTGAGACGCATTCGGTGTGGGCGTGGCGTCTACGGGAGCTGTCGCCTTCCGGTGTGACCAGCATGTGCTCGGATAGGGCGGTGAGCCTCTCGTCGCAGAAAGGGCATCGGTAGACGGCGGCCGAGAGGTTCTGGGCCGGCCGGAACGTCCACCAACGTACCTCGTCGGTTTCCACGCGATCCAGGTTCGCATACCCCGTCGACAACGGTTGGAGTGATCGTGGGCGACATGCCAAGGTGAGGCGATGACACCGAGTCCCGACTGGGCCGGGTGGCGTCGGGCAGCGGTGGCGTGCCTCCACGATCAGCCCCGGGATCTTCCTCACGCGGCCTTCCCGCCGCCTCCTCTCGACGTTGGTGCCCTGGTGAGAGAGCTCGACGCTGCCGGTGTCCATTGGGTGCTCGATGGGTCGGTGGTGCTCGTGGCGGCTGGAGTCGAACTGTCGCCGGGCGATCTCGACGTGGTCCCCGACCTGGGAGAGGAGAACCTTCAGCGGCTCGCTGCTGTCCTCGAGCATCTCGATGCGTTTCCCGAGTGTGTTCCAGGCTGGGAGTACAGCTTGACGATCGATGAGATCCGGCGATGGCGACCCAACCCGGCTATCGAGGCGAACCTAAACCACCGCTTTGTCACCGAACGTGGAATCCTCGACATCGTGCCCCGTCTGACCGGCACATACCGGGAGCTGCTGGTCGGCTCATGGAAGACCCGCATCGAAGGCAGGGAGGTCGTCGTCGCCGATGTCCGTCCCGTCCTCGAGCGGTTGCGCCGATCCAAACGTGACAAGGATCGTCGGCGGTGGGAGCTGGCCAGGCACCTGGCGAAGTGATCGGTTCGGGTCCGGATTCCAGCCTCGCGTATCGACCGCGAGGGGCTCGGGGTCAGCCTTTCACCACGCCCAGCGGACGGAGTCGGGCGACCTTGGCGGCCAGTCCGGCCCGGGCACATATGTCGACCACCGCGTCGACGTCCTTATAGGCATACGGTGCCTCCTCGGAGAGGAGAGCCACCGAACCGGGACGGACCGAAATTCCCGACGCCTCCAGGCTCTCCCGTACCTCGGCACCCGGTTGCCGGCGCTTGGCCTGCTTGCGGCTCATGACCCGCCCCGCCCCATGGGCAGCGGAGGCGAAGGCCGGGTTGTCGACCACCCCGCTCATCACCCACGAGGCCGTGCCCATGGAACCCGGGATGAGGACAGGCTGGCCGACGGGTGCCAGATCCGAAGGCAGATCACGATGGTGAGGACCGAAGGCGCGGGTGGCGCCCTTGCGATGCACGCACAGCTCTAGCGAGTCGCCGTCGACATCGTGGTCTTCGACCTTGGCGAGGTTGTGGGCGACGTCGTAGACGAGGCGCATGCCCGTGTCCTCCAGTGTCAGGCCGAAGGCCTCTGCGAATGCCTCCCTGGCGGCGTGTGCCAGAACGTGGCGATTCGCCCAGGCGAAGTTCGCCGCTGCGCCCATCGCTCCCAGGTAGTCACGTCCCTCCGCCGAGTCGACCGGGACGCAGGCGAGCTGGCGGTCGGGAACCGCGATGCCGTATCGGCTCATGGCCGGTCCGACCCGGCGGAGTTGGTCGGTGCAGGTCTGATGGCCGAGTCCTCGGGAGCCACAGTGGAGCATCACCACCACCATCCCGGGCTCGAGCCCGAAGGTCCGGGCGGTGTCGGCGTCGCTGACGGTCTCCACGACCTGGACCTCGAGAAAGTGATTGCCTCCGCCCAGCGATCCGAGCTGGTCCTCGCCACGCGCCAGCGCCTTGTCGCTGATCCTGCCCGGCTCGGCTCCGGCGGAAGTGCCGCGCTCCTCACATCTCTCCAGATCCTCCTCCCAGCCGTAGCCGGCGGTGAGGGCGGCGGCGGCGCCTCCTTCGAGGACGTCGCTCACGAGGCCCGGGGGAGCGATGGCACCCTTCCCCACGCCCCGAGGGATGAGGCGGTGGAGGTTGGACATGATCTCTTCACGGTGCCTGGTGAAGTCGGCTTCCGAGAAGCGGGAAGCCAGCAGCCTCACCCCACAGCAGATGTCGAAGCCGACGCCCCCGGGTGACACGACGCCTCCCGCCGACACGTCGGTGGCGGCCACTCCGCCGATGGGAAATCCGTACCCCCAGTGGATGTCGGGCATGGCGAACGAGGCCGTCCGGATGCCGGGAAGATGAGCGACCCCGGCGACCTGTCGTGCTGCGTCCTCCAGGGCTTCCGGGTGGGCAAGGTCGGCCGAGATGAAGATGCGGCCCGGCACGATCATTCCATCTTCGGGCGAGATCTCCCACACCACATCCGAGACGGGTTGGATCTGCATGGAGCCCTCGCAGGCGGTCGACACCCTCGAGGGTACCGGAGCGCCGGATCACACATCGAAGTAGACCCGGCCGTACCATCCGTCGCCCCGTTCCTCCACGTGGAGATCGTGGTAGGTCACCGCCTTTATCGGGGGTCCCATCTCTTCTGCCTCCTTCGCCGGGACACCACCGGCCCGGATGGTCGCCGCCAGTCGCTCGGGGCTGGTCTCAGCGCGGAAGCTACAGAAGACGAGATCCTCCACCTCCGATCGATAGAGCAGTTCCGATAGGGAATCCACGACCAGATCTTCGACGGTGGCGGATTCCACGGCGACCTCCAGCCACCGGCCGGCATCCTCGGCATCGACCTCGGCCATCAGCTCGAACATTCCTGCTGCCAGCTCCTCGAGGAGAGCTGCCAGGGAGCCGGCCTCGGCCTCCATTCCCGTGTCGGCCGTGTGGTCGAGAGATCGACGCACGACGCTCAGGGCAAGGCCGCCGAGGCCTCGACCTCGTTGCCTGATCGGGGCAGATAGGTGACCGCTCTGGGATTGGCCACACCCAGGTATGTGCGATCGCACGGCCTGGTGCTGTAGAAGGCGACCGGCATGGTTACTCTCTTGGTCCCGGGTCTGCAATGATCCCACCTTCCACGGTAGACCTCCGCGGTTTCGGTATGGCCGAATCCGGGAATGCTTCCTTACGAACAAGCGTTCGCCAGATTGTGACGAGAAATATGACGAAATCGAATACCAGGTCCGTCGATGACGGCCTCGGACAATATCTCGAAGGACTCGGCAGCTTCGATCTGCTGACCGCCGAGGACGAGGTGCGCCTGGCACAGCTCATCGAAGCCGGTGAGGCTGCTGCGCGTCGTCTCGATGAGGGCGAGGTAGAGGACCCCGGTGAGCGGCGGGAGCTGCAACGAGCCGTCCGGCAGGGGCAGGGCGCCCGTCGCCGGTTCATCGAGTCGAACCTGCGCTTGGTCGTTGCCAACGCCCGGCGTTATGCCGGCAACGATGTAGAGATGCTGGATCTCATCCAGGAGGGGAATCTGGGCCTGCTTCGGGCGATCGACAAGTTCGACTGGAGGAGAGGGTTCAAGTTCTCGACCTATGCCACGTGGTGGATTCGTCAGGCCATGCAGAGGGCAAGGGCGACCCTCACCGAGACCATCCGCGTGCCCACGGGCGTCTCCGACATCGTTCCCACCGTGAGGTCCGCCAGCGATCGGTTGAAGGCGACTCTGGGCCGGGCACCCGATGCCGCGGAGATCTCCGACGCTACCGGCATACCCGTCTCCGATGTCGAGCGGGCCCAGAAGGTCGCATCGACCGTCTCCCTCGAAACCCCCGTGGGTGAGGAGGGAGCGCTGTTGAGCGACTTCATCCCCGATGACAACGCCGCCGATCCGGGAGCAGAGACCGAGGCTCGACTGCTGGAGGAGTCCGTCAGGGCGAGCCTGGAAGCGCTGCCGGAGCGGCAACGGCGGTTGGTCGAGCTGCGGTTCGGCCTCGACGACGGGTCACCCGCGACGATGGCGCGACTTTCGTCCGAGATGGGACTTCCCGAGCATCGCGTCAGGGCGATGCTCAACGAGGCCCTGGCCGCCCTCTACGAAGACCTGCAGCCCGTCGAAGAGATGCGGGTGGCCTGACGGCCGGTGGGGGAGGAGGGCTCGGCCGATAGACTCCCCCCGTGACCGGAGGGATCCTCTGACGGACGAGCGTCTCGTGAACGGCGTGGTCTTGGTGACCGGGGCCACCGGCATCGGCGCAGCCGTCGCCCGGCGGGTGGCACGGGATGGGGCAGCGGTATTCCTGGTGTCCCGGCACGAGGATGAAGTCTTCCACCAGCTCCGGGCCCTGCAGGGAGAGGGACACACGGCGGAAGGCTTTGCGGCCGACCTGACCGAAGAAGAGGCAGCAGTGGCAGCCTTCCAGCGCTGCGTCTCCACCCTGGGGAGACCCGGCGGCGTCGTCGCCGTTGCCGGCGGAAGCGGGCGTTCCCACGGCGACGGTGCCGTCGGTGACATCCCGCTCGCGGGGTGGGACGTCACGATAGAGATGAACCTCACGCCGATGTTCCTCACCGTTCGTGAGGCCGTGCGGGCGATGAGGGCAGACGGCGACGCCGGGCCATCCGGCGGCTCGATCGTGGTGGTGTCCAGTGTGCTGGCGTCGCATCCCTCGCCGCTGTTCGTCACCCATGCCTACACCGCCGCCAAGAGCGCCGCCCTCGGTTTCGTTCGATCCGTCGCCTCCCGTTACGCCGGGGACGGCATCCGCGTGAATGCCATCGCCCCCGGACTGGTTCGGACACCGATGTCGGAACGAGCGGCATCCGACCCCGAGACCAGCGACTACGCCCGACGGAAGCAGCCACTGTCGGAGGGGTTCCTCCCAGCGGAGTCGGTGGCCGCTGCCGCCGCATTCCTGCTCGGCGACGACGCCCTCCACATAACCGGCCAGGTCGTCGTGGTCGACGGGGGATGGAGTGTGACCGAGGCGGGACGCTGACACCCCACTTGTCTAGACATTTGCAGGGGTGACTGCGATCATGGTCGATCATGCCGGTCCTCACCGTCTCCGATGTCACGTATGAGCAGCTCGCCGCCACCATCGATCATTCGCTACTTCGTCCCGAGCTGACTCTGGAGGAGGTGGTCGCCGGTTGTCGGCTGGCGGCGAAGTACGAGGTCAAGTCGGTTTGCACCCGCCCCGCCGACGTCGAGCTATGCGTCCGGGAGCTGGAGGGATCGTCGGTCGAGGTGGGAACCGTGATCGGCTTTCCGCATGGTTCCTCGACCACGGCGACGAAGGTGTTCGAGGCACGGCAGGCGATCGCCGCAGGAGCCACCGAACTCGACATGGTGCTGAACATCGGATGGCTCCGTTCGGGAGAGCACGCAGCCGTCGAGGACGAGCTGATGCGCGTCGTGGAGGCGGCCGGCGACCAGGCGCTGGTCAAGGTCATCCTCGAGAACGCCTATCTCGACGACGAGCAGAAGCGAACAGGTTCGAAGCTGGTCGAGTCGGCCGGTGCCGCCTTCGTCAAGACCTCCACCGGTTTCGCGCCGTCGGGCGCCACGATCGAGGATCTGATCCTCATGCGGGAGATCGTATCCGACTCTGTCCAGGTGAAGGCCGCCGGGGGAGTGCGTACCCTCGACGGGCTCCTCGAGGTGATGTCTGTGGGAGTCACCCGCATCGGAGCGACCCGCACCGCCGAGATCCTCGACGACTACCGGGCCCGGACTTCCTGACCCCCCTCGGCGCGGGCTTGGCGGGCGGCGAGTGCCGCCCCCACCGCTCCGGCAGATGTCCCCAGCTCGGCGGGCACGATATCGATCTCGTCCACGGGCAGCAGGGTCACACGGCTGCGGACGGCTCGGCGGATCGGCTCCAGCGCCAGGTCTCCGGCAGCGGCGATACCTCCCCCGACCACGATGCGATCAGGGCCCAGAATGGTCATCACGTTTGCCAGGCCCACGCCCAGCCACGAGGCAACCGTCTCGACGGCGGCGAGGCTGGCCCGATCCCCGTCGAGGGCCGACCGGTAAACATCCTCGGCGTTCGCCTTTCCCGCCAGCTCCACCAGCACCTCGGCCTTGGCCAGTGCCTCGACGCATCCGCGGTTCCCGCAGCCGCACCGAGGACCGTCGACCAGGACGGTCTGGTGGCCGATCTCTCCGGCAACTCCCCACGCCCCCAGGTGCAGACGTCCGTCGATGACGACTCCTCCTCCCACTCCGGTACCGAGGGTGACGCACACCACCGTGGAGCAGTGCCGGCCGGCACCCAGTGTGGCCTCGGCCAGGGCGAACGCGCGAGCATCGTTGATGAGGGTCACCGGGCGGTCGAGTCCGTCGCTAACCGGAGCCCTCATGGGATGGCCCTTCCAGGGGCCGGGGAGGTTCGGGAAGAGCTCGATGGCGCCCGAAACACGGTCGAACAAGCCCGGGACCCCCAGCCCCACCGTGTCGATGGGTCCGTGGCGGCCGATGGCGTCGCCGCCCACCTCCACCAGCCGGTCGACCACACGCTGCGGTCCCCTGTCGGCGTGGGTGGCCGACGTCTCGGATGCAACGGTGTCGATCGTGTCACCCTCGACGTCGAGCACGACCGTCTTGATGTTGGTGCCGCCCAGGTCGAGGCCCAGATACCGGGTCACGAGATCACGTCGCTGTCGCTTCGGTGGAGCACGGCCTCGAAGGTGTACCGCTCGGCGGCGTAGCGGGTCTCGGTGTGCTCGAGGGGCCGACCATCCTGATCCGAGATGACCCTCCTCTCGACGAGGATGACCGCCGGTTCCTCCATCTCCAGCAGCTTCCGTTCCCTCGAGTCGGCCACCCGGGCCGACACAGATGCCTGCGCCCGCGTCGGGATACGACCCATGCGCTCCAGGGCAGCATGGAGCGAGCCCCCGGCGAGGTCCTCGTCGAGGACGGGAGCGAGTGACGGATGGAGGATCACCCTCTCGATCGCCATCGGCACCTCGGATGCGATCCGCAGCCGCTCCAGCACCACCGGACGCTCGTTCCCTCCTAGCTCCAGCGCGGAGATGTCCTGGTCGGTTGGATCCACCTCTCCTGCCGCCAGCAGGCGGGAGGTGGTGGTGAGGCCCCTCCTGCGCATACTCTCGGTGAACGAGAGGGGCGAGCCGAGCAACCGCTGCACCGGGCGGGGAGCCACGAACGTGCCGCGGCCGCGACGGCGGATGATGAGATTCTCGTTGTCGAGGATCTGGAGGGCGGCGCGGGCGGTCATCCGGGACACCGCGAAGCGCTCACACAGCTCCGATTCGGAGGGGAGCCGGGTCCCCGGAGTGGAGGAGGCGATCTCGGCTCGGAGGTAGGTGGCTATCTCCTCGTAGCGGGATCGCTCTTCGGTCATGGGTCCCTCACCGCTTTCCAGGCAAGTTGTCTAGACATATAGTACGTTTGGTATCTCGCAATGCTCTTGGACCGACCAATGAAACCACGTTCGTGCCTGGACCCGGCGACCATCGGCGGTGGTTCATGAGCGCAACCACCGGCGTCGCCGGCCGCTGGATGGAGGAGGCACGCCGTCTCCTCGACGGCTTCGAGGCCACGCAGATGGAGGCGGTGGCCGCGGCAGCCGGGCTGGCCGTGGAGGCGATCGATGGGGGTGGATTGGTGCACCTCTTCGGGACGGGCCACTCCCGCATCCCCCTGGAGGAGATGTTCCCCCGATACGGATCCTTTCCCGGCTTCCATCCCATGGCCGAGCTGTCGATGACCTTCCACACCCAGGTGACCGGATCCAACGGGCAGCGTCAGGCGATGTTCATCGAGCGGGTCGAGGGTCTCGCCGACCAGATTCTGGCCAACTTCCGGATGGAGCCGCCCGATTGTCTCATCGTCTTCTCGGCCAGTGGTCGCAGCGCCGTGCCCATCGAGATGGCGATGGGGGCCCACCGCCTGGGCCTCCCCGTGGTGGCGGTGGTGTCGTTCGCCCAGAGCGCCGCCGCGCCGTCGAGTCACTCCTCGGGCAGCAGGCTCCTCGATCACGCCGACGTGGCGATAGACATCGGCACCCCCGCCGCCGATGCCCTGGTGACACTCGATGGGCTGGACACTCCGGTCGGGCCCGGATCCACACTCGTCTACGCCGCCGTCGTCAACGAGCTCAAGGTGCAGGTGGCCGCGGCCCTCCTGGAGAGAGGATCGATGCCCCCCGTCATCACGGCCGCCTCCGAGGTGGGCGAGAAGCGCGCCGAGGCGCTGTTCGAGGCGGCCTACGCCGACCACGCCGAGCGCTACGCCCGCCGTCTCGCCCGCCCCCAATCCTCCAGTGACAGTGCATAAGTCCCATCGAT
>CAZTXD010000152.1:0-8440 GCA_964617995.1 uncultured Acidimicrobiaceae bacterium | reverse complement strand
TGACTCCTCGTTCTGGAGGGCTGCTCATCATCACCATCGACCCCGACGAGCTCCTCGACCTGGCGGCAGATTCCCTCACCCGTGGCTTCACCGATGTCGAGTGCGAGAAGTTCAACTTTGGCGACGAGTGTCCGACGTTGAGTGAACTGTCACGGGGATCTGCCACCAGCTCGCGATGACTGCCAGCCACTTCTTCATGAAGGTAAAGGGCATCGAACGGCAACGAACCGAGCTACCGATGGAGACAGCCAGACCGCGTTGTGTCCCTCGGGGAGTAGGGTCCCGTGGCGTATGCCGGTCATCTCACCGACTCTGATGAACTCCTCTGACGGTGCTCCTCGGCGACGAGGAACTAGGTCCGTTGCGCCACGAACTGGTCGGCTACGCCTACCGGATGCTCGGATCACCGTTCGACGCC
This sequence comes from uncultured Acidimicrobiaceae bacterium, assembly GCA_964617995.1. GTDB lineage: Bacteria > Actinomycetota > Acidimicrobiia > Spongiisociales > ZC4RG35 > CAZTXD01. The sequence continues at coordinate 8,022 of CAZTXD010000152.1, read as the reverse complement.
GAGGATGCCGTCCAGGAGACGATGCTGCGTGCCTGGCGCGCCTGCCACCCGGCTGGCGCACAGCAGGGATTCCACCTCCGGGCGGAGCGGAAGCCGCCCCCAACCATCGAGACCTATCTGACCGCCACCAAACAGCCCGCCCACTCCCTGTACGCCGCCGGGAGCCCACCGAGGGCCACCTCATCCGCCGCGAGCACATCCGGAAGGCAGTCGAGGTTTGGATCGACACGGAGTGAGCAGGGTGCCCGATCGCAGGGTCGAAACACCGAACCTCCTGCGGAGAGGTCACGGCGACACCCCCGATCTCGCTTTCGACGCTCTGTCCCGCACCACGGCCATCGTTGTGGCACACTCGGACACATGGCGGCACTCGACTACACGATCGAGCAGACCTACCGGCAGACCCGCCTACCTGTGGAAGCGGCCAGCACCCTCCTTCCCGAGGCGTACCACGATCCCGAGTATCACCAGGCCGAGCAGGATCGCCTGTGGGCCACGAGCTGGGTGTGCATGGGGATCCTCTCCGAGCTGGACGAGCCCGGCCGTGTGCTGGTACGCCCTCTGGCCGGACGTTCGGTGCTGGTGACCCGCAACGGCGAGGGAGCACTGCGTGGCTTCCTCAACGTGTGCCGCCACCGCGGAACACGGCTGGTGGAGGAGGATGGCACGGTCGGCACCAGGATCCGCTGCCCGTATCACGCCTGGGCCTACGACCTCGACGGTGCCTGCATCGGGACCCCGCTGTTCGAGGGATCGGATATCCCCGAAGACCAGCGCGCCCTGTTCGACATGTCCGATGTGAAGGCCTTCGACCGGGCCGACTACGGCCTCTATCCGGTGCGAACCGCCACCTGGGGATGTCTGGTATTTGCCACCCTGTCCGACACCACGCCCGACATCGAGACATGGCTGGGCGACCTCTCCGGCCGCCTCGGCGGATACGGACTGGAGTCATGGCAGATCCAGGCGACCAAGAGCTACGACATCGTCGCCGACTGGAAGCTGATCGCCGAGAACTTCATGGAGTACTACCACCTCCCGTGGGTCCACCCCCAGCTCATCAAGGTCTCCCGGGTGAAGGACCACTACCGCTATCAGGGTCCCGGCATGTACACGGGTATGACTACGAACCCTGTGAGTCGCGACGAGAACTCGGTCTGGCTGGACCTTCCGCAGCATGCGGGGATCACGGGCTCGGACCTCGAGTCGGGACGCTTCATGATGATCTTTCCCAACGTGGCCCTCTCGATACTGCCGAATCACGCCTTCGTGATGGTCCTAGAACCCCGCGGCCCGGCCGCCACGCTCGAGAAGACCTACCTCCTCACCCATCCCGAGACAATGGGGGGAGAGGAGAGCGTCGCCGCCCTCGAGAAGCTGCACTCGTTCTGGGACGACGTCAACCGCGAGGACATCGACATCGTCGAGCGTGTGCAGAGGGGCATCCCCACACCCGAATACCGCGGAGGCCGCATGTGCTACCGCTTCGAGGAACCCCTCCATCGGTTCCAGAACATGGTGATCGATCGGATGGTCGGCGTCGACCGGATCCCCGAGGGCGACGAGCGGGAAGACATCCCCGTGTTCGGATGACCGGCCGTCACCCGCTCACGGCGTCAGATCCAGCGGATAGGAGGAGAGGGTCTCGGATCCTTTCTCCGTCACCAGCACCTGCTCCTCCAGTTTGACACCCTCTCCCCCATCCCGACGGCCGACGTAACTCTCCACGCAGACCACCATGCCCGGCTCGATCTCCCCGTCGTAGCCGGCGTCGTCCCACTGATCGGCGAAACACACTCCCGGGTACTCGTCGGACAGGCCCACCCCGTGATATAGGAAGGTGTAGCGGCGGTAGGTGTCGTGGTCGGGGACGAATGCCCGATGCGCCAGTTCCCGGAACCCGATGCCCGGTTCGAGCAGCTCGGTGTTGCGGTGGATTTGCTCGCGTGACAGCTCATACACCTCCCGTTGGGCAGGTGTCGGGTCTCCGGTGCCGCAGAGCCAGGTCCGGGAGATGTCGACGCAGGCTCCGAAGGTGCCGATCAGGTCGGTGTCGAAGGCCACCAGGTCGCCCGCCCGGATGATCCGGCTCGAGCATTCCTGATACCAGGGATTGGTGCGGGGGCCCGAGGACAGGAGCCTCGTCTCGATCCACTCGCCCCCTCGGGAGACCGACTCGGCGTGGAGGTACGACCACAGACGCTGCTCGCTCACGCCCGGAACGAGTTCCCCGTGCACGACACCCATGGCCGACTCCGTGGCAGCCATGGCGCATCGCATCGCCTTGATCTCCTCGGGATGTTTGATGACCCGGGCGTGCTCCATGACCTCGTCTCCGTTGTGGACGATGATGCCGAGGTCGGCCAGCGCCGCCACCCCTTCGGGATTCATCCGATCGCCGGCCAGCCGGTCATTGCCGGCCCCGTGCTGGCGTAAGAGGGAGCCGATCTCGGCCGCCCACTTCCGGACGTGGTCGCTATAGCGTGGTCCGGCACCGAAGTAGTACCAGGGAATGGCGGGCCGGATCTCGTCGATGGCCGCGAACGGCGCGTCGAGATGGGCGCCGGACGGGAACTCGAACATCACCACCGGTCCGTCGGTGGCCACGAAGCAGTAGCGGGCCGCGTTGTGGAGATGCCAGACCTGCATGTTCGTGCTGTCGGTGGCATAGCGGATGTTGATGGGATCGAACAGGACGATGCCGGCGTAGTCGCGCCGGGCCAGTTCCGCCCGCACCCGCGCCAGGCGATACCGACGTATCGCCTCCCGATCGGGCAGCTCCAGCCCCCGCGCCGCCCACTCCGTGAAGGCCGGCTCCCCCGGACCCAGATCGTGCCAGTTGAGAGAGACGGGCGATATCAGCGAGCGATAGCGCGCCCCGTCTCCGCTTTCCTCCCCTGAGTGTTTCATCGGGGCGGGGCGCTCCCGACACGTGCCGTGCCTCTCACCGGTTTGAGGCTACGAGGTTCGATCGGCTGTTGGAAGGCTGCTTCGTCCGCCCTCGACGGGGGAATCGCCAGAGCGCGGCAGGTGAGGATCCGCTGGGCGGGTCTCGTGTAACTCGCCAGCAATCCGCGTACGACCTGAGATAGGGGGGATTGTGCCTCCCATGCCCAAGAAGGCGTCGAGCTTGCTTGACTGACGAATCATGCGCCTTCTACGGCGATCAAGAGCACCGGCCGACGCCTCCTCCGAGTTGAGGGCCTGGTCCAGCTCCGTACAAGCTCCCATCCGACTCGCGGGTCGGCGGCCCCAGCTCCACGGATGAACGACACCAACCCTCCCTTCCTTCCCCGCTTTCGGCCACAACGGCCTCGAGAGTGGCCACGTGTGGCAGTCGGTGTTCTCTTCTTGCTTCACGTGGCGTCACCGTGGCTGAGCTTGATCGCACGATTCGGCTCTCGAGACGCGGTGCATTGGTGGGAGCATCGATGGGCTCGTGGTGTCCGTTGGTTGCTCGGGGTCGAACTCGAGATCGACGGTTTCGAGAACATCGACCCCAATGAGACGTATGTAGTGGTATCCCTCCATGAGGGCCTGTTCGATCCGGTGGCGCTCTTCCACCTTCCACTTCCCCTCCGGTTCCTTGTCCGTGATGAGCTCTTCACCTGGCCTCTGCTGCGCCGCTATCTGTTGGCGTCCCAGCAGATCCGTGTAGACACCCATCCCGATCGGACGTCACTCCGGCGCCTTTTCTCCGAAGCGGCCGAGGTTCTCTCGGGCGGCGACAGCCTTGTCGTGTTTGCGCAAGGATCGGTTCTCGGGTTGGAGGTGGCGTTCGCCCAGGGCGCCGATCGGCTCGCACGGGCTTTGAAGCGGCCGATCCTGCCGGTGGTGATCACCGGTACCCACCGCGTGTGGGAGCACCCCTACTCCCCCACAGTTCGCACTGGCATCCGTGTCTCTATGCGAGTGTTGAAGCCCGTCTCTCCCGAGAATCCTCTCGATGGTCTACGCGAACTAGAGCAACTCATGAAGCGGGTCGCTATGGGACCTGGGATGGCGCCGGTTCGCCGGTTCGTTCCTGAACGGGACGGGTGGTGGGACGGCTACCGCTACGAGATCGATCCCGACTTCGAAGACCTGGAAGCGAGAGTGAGGGCGCATCGGGCCGCCCACCCGCATCGTGAGCCCGTGGATGTCACGGAGGAGATCATTTGAGCTACCACAGCTTCCGGGCTTTGGACCGCTACGTCGCGTCCGGTCCCGAACAAGGTACGTTCCGCCCCTACAACACCGAGCATCTTGAATGCCGCCCACACCAGCGCGGTGTGTTGGTTCACAGGGCCAGCGCATCCGACATCGTGCGGCTGCGCTGAACCCGCTATCGAGCCTCGACTCTCACCCCGCGCCGAGCACCGACCACGAGTGCCCCAATGGCCATCGACGCCGCGACCACATCGAATGGGAGGACGAACCTGACCAGGGCGTCGGCGTCGACCTGCCAGCCACCTTCAGGAGTGAAACCCACCTCGGCCAGATAACGCCAGATCGACCAGACACAGATCCCCGCCACCGAGATTCCGATCACCCAAGCGACGTTCCGACTCCATATCGCTCGCACACCGACCACCACCCCGGTCACCACCCAGGTGATGTCGAGAGCTGAAAGAAGCTGGAGGAACTGGAGTGAGGGATCGAGCCGAAGGGCCGCCGACGAGGCAAGCGTCACGAGTGCAACCGCCCCTGTGACGAGGGACACCACGCTCACGCTGGACGCCAAGTTTCTGGCAAAATGAGACGGAAGCGTCGTAAACCAATCCTCTCGGGGAAGGCGCTCGAGATCCCAGGCGACAACCATCCCAAAGGCGACCACGAGACTCAGGTGCACGGTGACCACAGTCAGTCTCGCCGGATCGGTCGCTTGGGGTAGAAACAGCCCCAGTCCTCCGACCACGGCCCCTGGGATCACCCAGCGCACCGAACGGAGCACGGCAGCCTCGAAATTGGTGCTCATGGGATTCCTTCCGCCGGGTGTCCGGGAGAACCCGTCGAGGGACCTCCTCTCGATCCGAGTATGGCGCACTGCTCACCACAATCACCCGGGCGACCGGTCGAGTGGAGATCGCCAACCGGGTGGCCAGACCCAGTTCATCAAGAATGATCGGCTTCATGACAAACCATCGAACGCCGCGATCCCACAGTTGGGGGATCGCTCAGGTAGCGATCCCTTGGTTGGCGCGCTGCTCACGCGGTCGACTGGGCATCACCCGACACGTCGCCGCGTAACAGCCAGATCCTCTCGGGCGACAACCGAAGCTTGACCGTTGCCCCCTCGACGAGGGAAGCCTCGTCCGATGTCTCTACATGCCATTCCACTCCTCCGAACGACACCACGAGTCGACGCCGGTTGCCTAGGTAGATGCTGGCCAAGATTCTCGCCTCCACCAGGTTGTCGTAGGTGGCGGAGCCATCGCAGATTTCCAGGTGCTCGGGACGCACCGTTACCAGGACCCCGCCGCGGTGTGGCTCGACTCGATCGGGGTCGATCACCAGTCTCCCGACCGCGGTATCGACCCTCGATCCTTCACGCACCCCCGGAAGGAAGTTCTCGTTGCGGAAAAAGCGAGCCACCTGGACGCTGAGCGGACGTTCATAGAGATCTGAAGGCGACCCGTATTGCTGGAGGACCCCCGAGAGCATCAAGGCCACTCGGTCAGCAAGCATGACCGCTTCCTCCTGGTCGTGGGTCACGACGATGGAGGTGATGCCGGTCTCGGTGTGGATGGAGCGAATCAGCTCGCCCATCTCGACCCTCAGATTGGCGTCGAGATTGGCCAGCGGCTCGTCGAGCAACAACACCCGGGGACGGACTATCAAGGCACGAGCCAGGGCAACACGCTGCTGCTGTCCGCCTGACAGCTCGTGACCTCTCCGGTCACCCATACCCTCCAAACGGACTAGCTCCAGCATCTCTGTCACCTTGCGGTCGATCTCAGCCTTGGAGACTCTTTGCATTCGGAGACCGAATCCGACGTTGCCCGCCACGCTCATGGTGGGGAAGAGCAGATGTTTCTGGAACACCATCACCGCTCCCCGCTTCTCGGCCGGCACCGGGGCCACGGAGCGGCCATCGAAAAGCACGTCACCCGAGGTCGGCTCGAGTAGTCCGGCGATCATGCGCAGCGTCGTGGTCTTACCGCACCCCGATGGACCGAGCAGCGCCACCATCTCACCGGGTTCCGCCTCGAGACAGAGATCCTGGACCGCGGCGGACGAGCCGAACTGTCGGGTCAGATGATCGAGCGTGACACGGGTCATAGCCGGCCGAGCCCCCCCATCACTCCCGAATCCGCCATCAGCCTTCTCGAGGTGAGCGCCAGGACCACCAGTGCGGGGGCCAGGAAGACCAGGCTGATGGCTGCCGCGTTGGCGTGGCTGCCTCCGGATATGAACGGGAAGAGGACGAGCGGCAAGGTGATGATCCTCCCGCCACCGATCAGCAGCGTGGTCACGTACTGGCTCCAGGAGACGAGGAAGGTGAGCATGGAGGCAACCGCCATCCCGGGACCGATGGCGGGGAGCGTGACCCGCAGGAAGACCTGAATCCTCCCAGCTCCCAGGGTCCGGGCTGTCTCCTCCAGCTCGGTCCGGTAGCTGGCGAACACACTGGCCATGATCAGGACGAAGTAAGGGATGGCGGGAATGAGATGGACCAGTGAAACGCCCAGGTACGTGCCGGTGAAACCAAGACGTATGAAGATGACGTGGATTCCCATGGTGGCCACGATGGCTGGCACGATGATGGGCATGAGCAGCAACCACACGACGAGGCTCTTGCCCCGGAACTGATACAGGCCCAGGGCCCGGGAGGCGGGGAGGCCGATCACATTGGCCAGGGTGGTGACGACGACTCCGATCACCAAGCTGTTCCAAAGGCCTTCCCCCACCCGAGATGATGGGCTGGCGGTGTATGACCACGCGTTGAGCCCCCACTCCGAAGGGAGAACAGCGGGGAATCTCCAGTGGAAGGCGAACGACCAGACCACCAACGCTATCAGGGGCAACCCGATTGCTGCCACGACGGCAAGCACCATGACCCTGGTCACCCATCTCTTCGGTGTCACTAGCTGATCTCCAGTCATCGTGCGACGTATCCGGCCAGTCGGCGGTACGCAACCAGAAGCATCAGGGCTATGACCGCGAGGACGACACCGATCGCCATCGCCTGGGGCCGTAGGGCGAGATCCGGGTCCTGGTAATGGCGGAAGGCGAGCACCGGGAGTGTGGTGGGGCTGCGTACCCCGAGAAGAAGCGGGATCTCGTAATTCGCGAAGGTGAAGGCGAAGACGATGATCGACGCCGAGAGGACGCCGGGCATGAGCAGGGGGAGCAGGACATGGTAGAACCGCTGCCAGGCGCTGGCGCCAAGGGTCCGGGCCATCTCCTCGTATTGGGGTCCAATGCTCTTCAGCACGGCCAGCACTACGAAACCGACGAAGGGAACCTCCTTCCACAAGAAGGTGAGGATGATGGCGACGCCGGGACGGTCGAACACCAGCACCGGAAAGTCGGCCGGACGCTCGATCCAGCCGATACCTGCTCCGAGACGAGCCAGGATGCCACTCTGGGTGACCAGCAACACCAGGCCACTGGCGGCCACAAGATGAGGGACCGGCAACGGGATGCCGAAGATGAAGGTCGCAATTCTCGACCCGGGGAACCCGACACGGAACACCAAGGCAATACCGACCGCCAGCACGGCCGACCCGAGTGTCACGATGAAAGCGATGCGGAAGGTGAGCCAGAGCGAGCGGAGAAAGCTACGATCGGTGAGGGTTCCGACGTAGTGGTCGAGGGTCCAATCGTTCAGGCCGATCGCAGGCAGGTAGCCGAGGCTCTGGGTGATACCGAACAGCAGCCCCCCTCCGAAGAACAACACCACCACCAGCACCGCCCCGGAGAGCATGACGGGGATGCGGTGAAGCGAGAGGAAACGCCTCAACTTCACCACGGGTCTTCGCCGGAACCGCAGGTGGTCCTGAGCATCCTCCCCAGCATCGGCTGTCCTCATTTCTCGAG
>CAZTXD010000151.1:0-8559 GCA_964617995.1 uncultured Acidimicrobiaceae bacterium | reverse complement strand
CCGTAACCAACCGTGGGCTCCACCCCACCCCTAGCGGGGTGTGGAACCCTGGGTTGGCCCCGGAGGCTTTCGCCGACCCGAGCCAAGCGAAGCCGCGGCACCGGGGAGCAACAGGTGACGCCTGCTCCGTCCCTCCTGCCTACCTCGGTCCCCGGTCACGGACCGATGACGAGTAACGTGGGAGCCGTGACAACTCACGAACCGACCGCCCCTTTCGGTCGGGTCCTCACCGCCATGATCACACCTTTCACCGAGCGAGGGGAGGTCGATCACGAGCGGCTGTGGCGCCTGGCCCGCTTTCTGACCGAGCACGGGTCGGACGGCCTGGTGGTGACGGGTACGACCGGTGAATCGCCCACCCTCAGCGCCGACGAGAAGCTGGCCGCCTACCGGACGGTGAAGGAGGCGGTGCAGCACAAGGGCACCGTCGTGGTGGCAGGGACGGGGACCTACGACACCGCCGAATCGATCCGCCTGTCCCGGCGCGCCGCCGAGTCGGGGGTGGATGCGATCATGGCTGTCACCCCCTACTACTCCAAGCCGGAACAGGAAGGGCTGGTACGGCATTTCGAGGCCGTGGCCGACTCCACCGATCTCCCCGTAATCGTCTACAACATTCCCGGTCGAACCGGTCGGCTGATCACGATCGAGACTCTCGAGCGGCTTTCGCGTCATCCCCGCATCGTGGCCACCAAGGACGCGGTGATGGATGTCGAGTTCACCTCCGCCACCGTGTCGCGGGTCCCCGCGATGGCCGTCTATTCCGGCCAGGACTCATACACGCTCCCCATGATCGCCGTCGGCGCCGTGGGAGTGGTGTCGGTGATCAGCCACCTGGCCGGGGACGAGGTGGCGTCCATGGTCGAGTCGGCGGTGGCCGACAAGCTCAGCGAGGCGCGCCGTCTCCACCATGCCCTCCTCCCGCTGTGCGAGGCATGCTTCCTCGAGGCCAATCCCGGCCCGGTGAAAGCGGCGATGTCACGGTTGTGGGAACCGGTGGGGGAGCCGAGGATGCCGCTGTCGGCGGCGACGGCGGAGACGGTGAGGGCCGTCGAGGAAGCAGTGGCGGCGCTGCAACACTCCTTTGCATGAGTGTCTCCGTCACGTTCCTGGGTGGTCTGGGCGAGATCGGCCGTAACTGCGCCGCCGTGGAGATCGACGGACGCATCTGTCTGGTGGACTGCGGCCTCATGTTTCCAGAGGAGGACATGCTCGGCGTCGACCTGGTCTTCCCCGACTGGTCGTGGCTGGTGGACCGTCGCGACGACGTGGACTTCGTGGTGCTCACCCATGGCCATGAGGACCATGTGGGGGCACTCGCCTACTTCCTGCGCGACATCCAGGTCCCCATCTACGGTTCACGTCTGACCACCGAGTTCGCCAAGGGGAGGATCGAGGAGATGGGGATAAGCGCCCAGATCCATCCTCTCGCGCTGGGGGAGTGGAAGAAGCACGGTCCGTTTCGTTTCAAGCTGATCCGGGTCAGCCACTCGGTGCCGGACGCTACCGCCATCGCCTTCGACACACCCGAGGGTCTGGTGGTCCACTCGGGGGACTTCAAACTGGACCCCACGCCGATAGACCACGAGCCCACCGATCTGCCGGCCTTCGCCGAGCTCGGCTCCCAGGGGGTGCGGCTGCTCCTGTCGGACTCCACCAACGCCGAGGTCCCGGGTTTCGTGCCTTCGGAGTCTTCGCTGGGGGAGGCGATCACCGACGTGATCCAGGAGGCGCCGGGGAGGGTGATCGCCGCATGCTTCTCCTCCCACGTGCACCGCGTGCAGCAGATCGTCGACGCCGGGATGGCGGCGGGGCGGACCATCGCCTTCTTCGGCCGGTCGATGCATCGCAACACCACGGTGGCGCACGACGCAGGGTTCCTGGATCTTCCCGGAGATGGAGTCGTCGACATCAAGAATCTGCTCGAGCTGCCTCCTGAGCGCCAGCTCCTCATCACCACCGGGAGCCAGGGGGAGCCGTTCGCGGCCATGTCCCTGATGTCGAGGGGCCGGCACCGATTCGTGGACGTGGGGGAGGGAGACACGATCCTGATCTCGGCCAAACCCATCCCCGGCAACGAGACGGCGGTGTCCAAGGTCATCAGCCGCCTGCTCCGCCGGGGGGCAAACGTGATCCACGGGCGCAACGCCCCCGTTCATGTATCCGGTCACGCCGCCCGCGAGGAGCTGCTGACCTTCCTGAACGTCGTCCGCCCGAGGGCCTTCGTGCCCGTCCACGGCGAGTATCGCCATCTGCACGCCCACGCCGATCTCGCTCGCCGGATGGGTGTGAGAGAGGTCGACGTGCTCGAAGACGGCGACAAGGTGATCATCGACGGAGACAGCACCAAGGTCGTGCGCAAGGCCGTTCCTGCCGGCTACGTCTACCTCGACGGCGCCAGCTACGGCGACGTCCAGAGTGCAGTGCTGCGGGACCGAAGCCATCTCGCCGACGAAGGGGTCGTGGTGGTGACAGTGGGGATCGATCGCGATGCCAATGTGGTCTACGGACCCGATCTCGACAGCCACGGACTGATGGACGAGCCCGAGATGGTCCTCGGTAAGGCTGCGGAAGCGGTACGGCAGGCGATCGCCGAAGGCATCGACAACGCCGAGGACGGCGTCAACGGCATCCAACGTCTCGTGCGGCAAGCAACCGCCCAGGTGATCCGCAACGAGGTGTCACGCAAACCGGTGATAATCCCCGTCGTCTTCCAGCTCTGAGGTTCTCGGTTGGCAGTTGTCGGTCGCCGCTGGGAACCGATGACCGACGACTGAGAACTGAAGACCGGGCATTCATTGGTATCCGGCACCGAGGCGGCTAACGTCACCGTCCCATGCCATCCCGGACATCCACCCGCCGGGGGGCAAAAGGGCGGAAACGGGTGGCACCCAAAAAGAAGACCTCCCGGCGCACGCGGGAGCGGCAGTCGTTGCTGGCGACTCTGCGAGAGAAGCTGCGCCTGATCCTCGGTCGCCAGGCCGACGACGTGTGGGGCGTGGTCCTCATCGTCTTCGCCATTGTTATCGTGCTCGGGTTCCTCGGTCAGGCGGGTCCTGTCGGCCGAGGCCTCGAAACCGGCACCCGCCTCCTCTTCGGTGTGTGGCGCTTCGTCCTCCCCGGCGCCCTGGTCGGCATCGGCTGGGCACTGATAGCCGGCAAACCGAGGGACGGAGCGGGGCGGATGGTGACCGGAGCCGGGACCACCTTCGTCGGGACGGTGGCCCTCTTCCACCTCCTCACGGGAACGGTGTCGATCGCCCAGGACCTGGCGCTCGTCCAGCAGCGAGGTGGAGCCGTCGGCGCCCTCATAGCCTTTCCGCTGGCGCGTATCCTGGGGGTGTGGGGGTCGTTCGTCGTCCTGAGCGCCGTGATCGGCATGGGGATGCTGGTCCTCACCCGGACGTCCGTTCGAGAGTTCGTGGGTGGCCTGGGTGACCTGGGTCGGCAGTTCCGACGTTTCGTATCCGACCTGAAGCGACAGGGCTCTCACGGTCCGAGCGGCCGGCATGCCGCTCCCAGGCGTCCGGCCCCGGTCGTCGAGGACACCCGTCCGGATCGGCAGGAGCCGGAGGTGACCTCGCCTCCCCCGGAGCCGAAGAAGTCGAGGAAGGCTCCGGTCATGAGAGCCGTTCCGACGCCTTCCGGATACAGGCTGCCGCCCCTCGACCTGCTGGGCATGGGAGGAGGGGGAGAGCACAACAAGCGCTCCCTCGAGGACACCGCCCGCCAGCTCGAGGACACGCTCCACCAGCACGGGGTGGAGGCCGCTCTCACCAAGATCGTGCCCGGACCAACGGTCACCCGCTACGAGATCGAGCTCGCTCCCGGCGTGAAGGTGAACAAGGTGTCGAACCTCGCCCACGACATCGCCTATGCCCTGGCCACTCCCGATGTGAGGCTCCTGGTTCCGATACCGGGCAAGTCGGCCATCGGCGTCGAGGTCCCCAACCGCAACCGGCGCATGGTCACTCTGGGCGACATCCTGCGCTCCGACGAGGCGATGGGCGACACCTATCCGCTGGCCGTGGGGCTGGGGATGGACATCTCGGGGCGTTCCCGCATGCTCAACCTGGCCGAGCTCCCCCATGTGCTCATTGCCGGAGCCACCGGCGCCGGGAAGTCGTCCTGCATCAACTCGATCGTCACGTCGTTGCTGATGCGTACCACCCCCGACGACGTCCGTCTGATCATGGTCGATCCCAAACGGGTGGAGCTGGGCCAGTACAACGGTGTGCCCCACCTTCTCACCCGGGTCATCACCAACCCCAAGAAGGCGGCGGATGCGCTCAAGTGGGCGGTGGCCGAGATGGACCGCCGCTACGACCTCCTGGCCGACGCCAAGGTCCGTGACATGATCGGCTACCGCGAGAAGTTGGACGCCGGCAGGCTCGACCCCGAGGGTTACGACCGCTTCCCCTACGTGGTTGTGATCGTCGACGAGCTCAATGACCTGATGATGGTGGCCGGACGCGAGGTCGAGGAGGCGGTCGTCCGGATCGCCCAGATGGCGCGGGCGGTGGGCATCCATCTCGTCATCGCCACGCAGCGCCCATCGGTCGACGTGATCACCGGCGTGATCAAGGCCAACGTTCCCTCCCGGCTGGCGTTCTCGGTCGCCTCCCAGACGGACAGCCGCGTGATCATCGACGGTGCTGGAGCCGAGAAACTGGTGGGTATGGGGGACATGCTCGTGGTGACGGCCAAGGAGCCCCGTCCGCAGAGGATCCAGGGCGCCTGGGTCTCCGAGGACGAGATCCACTCCGTGGTCGACTGGGTGAAGCAGCAGCGCGAAGCCGAGTACCGCGATCAGGAGGTCCTCCAGGCTGCCGCCGACGCCGCCGCAGCCCGGGCATCCGAGGAGGAGGACGAAGACGAGGAGCTGATTCGACGGGCGATGGAGGAGATAGTCCGTTCTCAGCTCGGATCCACCTCGATGCTCCAGCGCAAGCTGCGGGTCGGCTTCGCCAGGGCGGGTCGCATCATGGACATACTCGAGAATCGAGGAGTCGTCGGTCCGTCGCTCGGGTCCAAGGCGCGCGAGGTGCTCATGACCGAGGAGGAGCTGGACGAGAGCCTTGCTACCGAATCCGTGGACGCCTGAGACGTCTACCCTCGCGCCAAGATGGGCAAAAGGCGAGACTGCGGGACAGGGACGTGCGTCAGAGGCTGACACCGAGCGGGGGAATCGATGGCCAGCCGCCGCTGGACCTCCAGCTCACCCGGCGACTGTACCGGGCGATGGTCTTCGCCCGGACCTACGATCGCAAGTGCACGGCGCTGCAACGACAGGGAAGGTTGGCGACCTACGCTCCCTTCGAGGGTCAGGAAGCAGCCCAGATCGGAGCAGTGGCCGGTCTGGAACCGCACGACTGGGTGGTGGCGACCTACCGGGACGCCGCCATGATGTGGGCACAGGGGTACCCGTGGGAGCTTCTGATCGCCGGTCGAACCGGGGACGAACGCGGCGGATCACCGCCCGAGCACGTCCCGGTACTGCCTCCTTCGATCACCGTCGGAGGCCACATGGTGCATGCCGTGGGTATCGCCTGGGCCGAGAAGATACAGGACAGCGGTCGGATCGTCCTCACCTCATTCGGTGACGGGGCGACCTCCGAGGGTGATTTCCACGAGGCCATGAACTTCGCCGGCGTGTTCGACCTAGGCTGCGTTTTCCTCTGCCAGAACAACGGTTACGCCATCTCGCTGCCGAGGAACCTCCAGACCAGGGCCGAGACGATCGCCCAGAAGGCGATCGGCTACGGCATGCCCGGAGTGCAGGTCGACGGAAACGACCTCTTCGCCGTCTATGAGGCGGTGAAGGATGCGGCCGAGCGTGCCCGAGCAGGCGAGGGGCCGACCCTGATAGAGGCAGTGACCTACCGGATCGGACCTCACACCACCTCCGACGATCCGGGTCGGTACCGATCGGGCCAAGAGGAGGACGAGTGGCGCAGGCTCGACCCGCTGGAACGCCTCCGGATCTACCTTTCCGAGAGGGACGCCTGGGAGGAGGAGTGGCAGGCCACGATCGAGAAGGAGGCGTCCGGGGAGATCGACCGGGCCGTTGAGCTGGCCGAGAAGATGCCGCCCCTCGGTCCGGGCAAGATCCTCGACGCGATGTTCGAGTCCCTTCCCGTCGAACTCGCCCGCCAGCGGTCGGAACTGATGGGAGATCACCAATGAGTGTCCTCACCATGGCCAGGGCTCTCAACGACGCTCTCGACGTCGCTCTGGAGAAGGAATCCCACGTGATGCTCCTGGGTGAGGACATCGGTCGCACCGGTGGGGTGTTCCGGGTCACAGACGGCCTCTACGACAAGCACGGCTCTGCCCGTGTCGTCGATACCCCCGTTGCCGAGTCGGGCATAGTGGGCGTGGCTTTCGGCCTGGCGGTGGGGGGTATGCGACCAGTGGCAGAGTTGCAGTTCATGGGTTTCTCCTATCCGGCGCTCGACCAGGTGATCAGCCATGTCGGCAGGATCCGCAATCGCTCCAGGCACCGCTTCACCGCCCCGATGGTCATCCGCATCCCCTACGGCGGAGGCATCGGAGCGGCGGAGCACCACTCCGAGTCGGCCGAGGCGCTCTACGCCCACATCCCCGGCATCAAGGTGGTGGTTCCCTCCACCCCCTATGACGCCAAGGGTCTCCTGTTGGCCGCCATCACCGATCCCGATCCGGTCGTGTTCTGTGAGCCGATCCGTCTTTACCGGTCGGTGAAGGAGGAGGTTCCGGAGGGGTGGTACGAGGTGCCGATAGGCGAGGCGCGTCTGGAACGGGAAGGCACTGACGTGACCCTCGTCTCATGGGGGGCCATGCTCACCGAGACCCGCGCAGCCGCCGACACCCTGGCAGGAGACGGGGTGTCGGTGGAGGTCGTCGACCTCAGGTCGCTGGTGCCCTTCGATGCCGACACGGTCGTGGCTTCTGTGACGAAGACTGGCCGGTTGGTGGTGATTCACGAAGCGCCTCGAACCGGCGGCTTCGGATCGGAGGTCGTGGCCACGATCAGCGAGCGCTGCCTCTACTCACTGGAGGCACCTCCGCTCCGGGTCACCGGATGGGACAGCGTCTTCCCGTTGAAACGCTCCGAGGCGCAGTACCTACCCGGTGTGGACCGCATCGTTGACGCCGCCCGTCGGACCCTGGCGAGCTGATGGCTCACGAATTCCGGTTACCGGACATAGGGGAGGGACTGACCGAGGCGGAGGTGGTTCGGTGGTTGGTGGGGGTCGGTGACAGAGTCGAAGTGGACGAGACGGTGGTCGAGGTCGAAACGGACAAGGCCGTCGTCGAGATCCCTTCACCTTTCGGAGGCGTCGTGCTCCACCACGGTGCCGCCGAGGGAGAGGTCGTGGCGGTCGGGGAGGTCCTGGTCGTGATAGGCGAAGACGACGAGGAGTGGGAGTCTGCGGCCCCTGCCGTCGGCGCAGCGAGCGCTCCGGAAGCCGAACCGGTGACTCGCTCCCACGAGGAGGACGAGACCCCGTCCCCTGCGGACGAGGGGGCGCCTCGAGAGGAGGCAGCCCCCATCGTCGGCTCGATCTCATCCGACGCCGAGGAGCTCGGGGCCCGCTCGACGGCGTCGGGGGAGGTCACCGCGTCGGTCAAGGCACTCCCTCTGGTGCGCAAGCTCGCCCGGACCCTCGGCGTAGATCTCACCACCGTCACCGGCAGCGGGCCGGAAGGACGCATCACCCGCGAGGACGTGGAGGCGGCGGCGGAGACAGGGGAGGCGGTCGCCCAGCCCTCAGCCGACAGGCTGCCGCCCGTCCCATCCGTGCCGGAGGAGCCCAGGCCCACCCTGCCGGCGGGGGCCCGTCGCGAGCCCGAGCGTCGCCCTCTCACCCGGCTCCGGAAGACGATCGCCGCCAACATGAGCCGCGCGTGGGCGGAGATCCCCCATGTCACCACCTTCGACGAGGTGGACGCCTCCCGCCTGCTGGAGATGCGCCGGGCCCTGAGCCGACGCCACAGCGAGAAGATCCCAATGGAAGCTCTCGTCATCAAGGCGGTGGCGCCGGTCCTAGCCACCTTCCCCGAGTTCAACGCCACCCTCGACGGCGACGAGCTGGTCGTCCACGCCCGACAGGACGTGGGAATCGCCGTGGACACACCGGAGGGCCTGCTGGTGGCCGTCATCCGAAACGCCGACCGGAGGTCCGTCCTGTCGCTCGCCGGCGAGGTTCGTCGTCTCGGCGCCGGAGCGAAGAAGAGGGCTCTCCAGCCGGAGGAGCTCACCGGCCAGACGTTCACGGTCTCGAACATCGGTGCGATCGGGGGAGGGTTCGGCACCCCGATCGTTCCCTCCGGCACCGTCGCCATCCTGTCGGTGGGAAGAGCCGTCGAGAAGCCCGTCGCCCGGGACGGCACCGTCGACATCGCTCCGTTGCTGCCGTTGTCGCTCTCGTACGACCATCGTGTCATCGACGGGGGCCACGGAAGGCGATTCATGGCCATGCTGATCGAGAACCTCGAGGAACCAGGTCTCTTCCTGGCCGACTGAACGCACCCACACCCAACCGACGCTTTCGTTTTCGCGCATCGAATGCGCGC
>CAZTXD010000150.1:0-8619 GCA_964617995.1 uncultured Acidimicrobiaceae bacterium | reverse complement strand
CGGCGGGGCGTTGGCACGGGGCCCGCCCCACCCCCCCCCGCGAAAACCCCGTTTGCGCGAAACATGGCCGCGCTGGGCCCGCAATTTGAGCCGCGAAAACGGGTTGTGGCTGCGCCGTGACCGACGGTGTCACCCGCCCAGGCGACGCACCAGGGCAGGTGGAAGCATCCGCACCGCCACCATCACCAGCCGCAGGATCGGCGGGACCCACACCACCCGCCGTCGCCGGGCGGCTCCGTCGACCACGGCGTCGGCCACGGCCTCGGGAGACACGGCGAACATGACGGGTTTCAGCCCCTCCGTCATGGCGGTCCGAACGAATCCCGGACGCACGATCATCACATCCACGGCGGTGTCGTCGAGGCTGTCGGCGAGGCCTCGGGCCAGGAAGTCCAGCCCGGCCTTGGACGACCCGTAGATGTAGTTCGACCGTCGGGGAACCAGACCCGCCACCGACGACAGAACGACCACCCGGCCGCTCCCCTGACGTCGCAGGTGGGCGGCGAGGTGCAGGAGGGCGGAGGCCGCACCGACGTAGTTGACCTGCGCCATCTCCACCGCCCGCCCCGGCTCGGACTCGGCGTCTTCCTGGCTGTGGAGCACACCGAAGGCGACGATGACCATGTCGATGGAGGGGTGGCGGGCGAAGACGTCGTCGAAGAAGCGGCCGTGATCGGAAGTCTCGATGGCGTCGAAAGCGAGATGCTCCACCGCCTCCGCCCCGATGCCGGGGTCGAGTCCCGGCCGTTGCCTCCCGGCCGCCAGCACGGTGGTGGCGCCCCCCTCGACCAGGCGGCGAACGATCGCCCCTCCGATATCCGATCGGGCGCCCAACAGGAGGACGGTCCGGGGACGGCCGAGGGCATCGAGCGGCATCAGGTCGTGATGTGGAGGCGGTCGGACAGATCCGAGCGAATCCTCAGGTCCGGGTCGAGCATCTGCTTCCAGTCGATCCAGTGGTCCAGCTCCGGATACATCCGGGCCATGAGCTCGGGGCGCATACGAGCGTCCTTGGCGAGGTAGACGCGTCCTCCCGCTTCGGCCACCAGGCGGTCACAGCCGTCGAGCAGCGGGCCGAGGGAAGGATCACCCAGCGGCATGTCGGCCGAGAGCGTCCATCCTTCCATCGGGAACGAGAGCGATCCGCCGGCGTCTTTGCCCATTCGCTTCAGAACGGCGAGGGACACGGGGGTGCTTGCCCGGGTCAGGACCTCGGCCACCGCCAGCAGCGTGTCGACTGCCGCCGGCGGCACCACGAACTGATACTGGAGGAACCCGGCAGGTCCATATATCGCCGGCCATCCAGCCAGGCGGTCCAGCGGGTAGAAGAATCGGTCGAGAGGCTCCAGCCGCCCCGTCGACCGGCGAGGCACCCGTTCGAACCACAGGCGGTTGAACGTGGCCACTGTCGCCCGATCGACGAGCCCGAAGGCGGGCACCGATGGAGTGGGGAGCTCCCTCATCGGTGTCCGGGCGAGGGGCCGGCGCCGGTGGCGGGGTGGGAGGTCTCCGAGCTCGGCATGATCTCCCGCCATTACCACCCCACGCCCGTGCCTCCCGGGGGTCATGTCGAGCCAGGCAACCGAGTAGCGGCTGTGGCGGTCGACTTCCAGCAGGCGGTCCATCACTGCCGGGAGGTCGCGCTCGGCGAAGGTGTCTACCCGCATCCACGAGGTGGCGACCGGCCGGAGGCGGATGGTGGCATCCAGGATGATTCCGGTGAGCCCCATGCCACCCACGGTGGCGGCGAAGGCCCGCTCGCCGGGCACCACTTCCTGCTTCCGGCCATTACCGGTGAGCAGCATGAGACGCTCGACATGGTTGCCGAAGGTCCCGTCGCGATGGTGGTTCTTCCCGTGCACGTCGGCGGCGATGGCTCCTCCCACCGTGACGTGGCGGGTTCCCGGGGTCACCGGCAAGAACCACCCGCGGGGCATCGCCGCCGAGATGATGTCGCCCAGGGACGTTCCCCCACCGGCGGTGACCAGGCCCGTCGCGGCATCGAGATCCACACTGGAGATGCCCGTCATGTCGATGACGGTTCCTCCCGACAGCTGGGAGGCGTCGCCGTAGCTGCGCCCCAGCCCGCGGGGAACCAACCCTCGGGCGGATGAGGCGCCGACGAGGTCGCCCACCCTACGGGGGCGAATCACCCGGGCACCGCTGCGGGGCCATCCTCCCCATCCGGACAGGATCATCTCCTCGCCCGTCTCAGGCGGAACGTCGACGACGGCAACCGCGGCCGGCTCCTCACGCGACGGCGCCGGCCCGCCGGTCACCGGTACTTCTCCAGCTCGGAGCGCAGCGCCTCCTCGCTCAGCAGGTCCCCCACCGCGTTGGGAACGATCAGAGCCGGGCCTTCCTCTCCCAGGAACAGGATCGACGAGCCGGAAGGCACCTCGATCACGGATATGCGGCTGCCGTCGTCGATCACTCGCACCTCCTGATCGGGCACATCCCCGAACACCTCGCGGAGCCGGGCATCGGGGATCACGAGGGTGTCGATGCCCTCCCGGAGCCGGAGCACCGATGCGGCGTTGCCGAGTCTCTCGACGCTGTAGTCGGTCTGGCGCCTCTCGCCGGTGAACAGATGACCGAGTCCTCCGTCCCGGTCGTCTCCGACACCGTAGACGACGTAGTCGGGCAGGTAGAAGGCGGCGTGACGGAAGCTGCCGCCGTCGCGCGGCTCCGCCAGGATGGCCGTGCGGTCGGGATCGAAGGTCTCCACCGCACCGATGAGCGCGTCCCAGTAGGCGTCGGATCGGGCCAGGCTGGCCTGGCGAATGCCCCGCTCGAAGAGCCACGGGCTCGCCACCGTGCCCGGGAGAGGTATACGCCCGTCGCGTGCCGCTGCGTAGGCGAGCTCCGGCAAGACGGTGAAGCCGACGACGTTGACCATCACCAGCAGACCCGCCACTGCCACCACCCGGGCCGACTGCCCTATGGCCGCCTCGAACACGCTCGCCGCCCACAGGATCCCCACCGGGAGCAGGACCAACACATAGCCGAGCTGACCCGAGTGCACGAGCAGATAGGTGAGGAGGGGCGGCAGCGCCCAGATCAACAGCAGCCGGCGATGTCGGAGAGGGAGACGGCTGCGCTGACGACGCTGCATCACCGCCAACGGAACGGCGAACAGCGCTACGTGCATGCCCAACACGAGACCGGTCGTGACGATGGCGAAGTTCTGGAGGACCCCCATCCCCGCCCCCAACCAGGTCACGCCCCCGGTGAGCTGCGCCAGCTCCATCGACAGCCCCAGATAGGCGATCGGACCCCCGGACAGGATCAGGAGCGGAACCAGCCACGTCAACGTGAGGACGATGAGGAGGCCGGCAGTCTTGGCCTTGTCGCGGTTCGAGAAAGGGATCCACGCGTAGAGCCACACCGGCAAGAACAACACGAGGCTCGTCTGGCGCAGCGCACCCATCAGGGCGAGAACCACCGTGGCGGCTGCCAGGAGGCGGAGGGAACGCCGCGATCGGGCCTCGATGACCAGCCATGCGAATGGCAGGGCCAGGGCAACCTCCACGATGTAGGTGAGGGCGACACCGCTGTAGTACCACACCAGAGGTGAGGTCGCGAACAGTGCTGCGGCGATCAAAGCCGCCCTCTCGTTGACGATTCTCCGCCCGAGAACGTAGATCCACATGGTGGCCAGGGCTCCGGAGAGGACGCTCACGGCCGTGAGCGCCACCACCGCATCACCGACGAACCACCTGACCAGCCTTCCCAACAGCACATAACCGACGTAACCGGGAGGGTGAGGCTGATGGTGCTCCAGGTCGAAGGACTCCACTCCGAGAGCGAAGTTGACGGCGTCCCAGTTCACCAGGTAGGTCGCCCGGAACGCCACTCGAATCAGCATGGCGATGAGGAAGACCGTCAGCGCTCGCGCGGCAGGACGGCGCCAAACAGCCGACGGCCCCGGACGCCGGAAGGGCAGCCGTCGCGACGCCGGCGCCGATGGCGCCGCGGTCATCTAGAGACCTCCGGGCGGCGAACCTGTGGACATTGCCGTTACCTACCCTCCTCGTCGGTCGGCAAAACGCCGAGGATGCGGTCATAGACTGGCCGGGACCCATGACCGCCAGGCACGACCAGATACCCCCGGGCCTCGACCGGGCCGCAGCGTTGGGGTGGCGGCTTCTCGTCATCGGGGCCGTCGTCTACTTCGGATTCCAGGCCCTGCGCCCGGTGGCGGCGGTGGTGCTGGCGGCCGTGATCGCCCTGTTCCCCGCCTCCCTCCTGTGGGGGCCGGTCAGGACCCTGAAACGCCGCGGTTGGAAGCCGGCGCTGGCCACATGGACTGTGATGCTCACCGGAGTGGCTTTCGCAGTCGGGGTGGGCATGCTGGTGGTCCCCGCCCTGGCGGAGGGCATCGAACCCGTGGCGCGGGATGTCGCCACCGCCTACGACGACCTCCAGGTCTGGCTGGTGGAGGGCCCGTTTGGTCTGTCGCAGACCGAAGTCGACCGGTATGCCGGCATGCTCGCCGACCAGCTGCAGGCGAGTGCGGGGCATCTGGCGACGGGCATCTTCACGGGGGCGGCCGTGGCGGTGGAACTGGTGACCGGCGCCATCCTGGCGTTCATCATCTCGTTCTTCCTCCTCAAGGACGGCGACCGCCTCCTGCAGAACCTGATGGCGAGGCTCCCGCCCGCGCGAGCCCGCCAGGTGGGGGAAGGCGGTAGGACGGCCTGGCGGACGCTCAACATGTATGTGAAGGGACTCGCCATCGTGGGGGTCATCGACGCCGTGGCCATCGGCATCGGCTTGTGGATCCTCGATGTCCCGCTGGTGGTGCCCCTGGCGATACTGGTTTTCATCGGGGCGTTCTTCCCCGTGGTGGGCGCCTTCGTTTCAGGGCTGCTGGCGGTGGCGGTCGCCCTCGTCAACGGGGGGCTCACCGACGCCCTGATCGTCCTTGCGATCATCGTCGGGATACAGCAGCTCGAGGGCAACGTCCTCCACCCCATCGTCTTCGGGCGAGCGATGCAGCTTCATCCCCTGGTGATCCTCCTGGCCATAGCCACGGGTGGCTTCGCTTTCGGCATCGCCGGCGTGTTCCTGTCGGTTCCGATCGCGGCGATCGTGGTGGCGGTCAACCACACCCTGAGCGACGACCCGCAGAAGTCGATGATCGGCTTGGCCAAGAACTTCGATTGAGTCGATCGACCCCTTCACTTTCGAGCCGATAGCGCCGATACCCGGGAGACGACAAACGGGTATTCGACCCCGACCAGGTCCCTCTGTTAGTTGGTAGAGCATGGCAAGCAATCGACGTGAAACCGAGAGTGAAGCGATCGGCCGGTACCTCGACGGTATCGGCGCCTACCCGCTCCTCACCGCCGAAGACGAGGTGCGGCTGGCGCAGGTGATGGAGAAGGGCCGTCACGCCGCCCGGACGCTGGAGGATACGACCAACGCCCGGGAACGGGCGCGACTCCGCCGTGAGGTCACCGCCGGTGACCACGCCCGCCGCGAGTTCATCCAGTCCAACCTGCGCCTGGTGGTCTCCATCGCCAAGCGCTACCCCCATTCCAACCTCTCGTTCCTCGACCTGATCCAGGAAGGCAACCTCGGTCTGATTCGAGCCGTGGAGAAGTTCGAGTATCGAAAGGGCTTCAAGTTCTCCACCTACGCCACGTGGTGGATCCGTCAGGCGATAACACGCGCCATCGCCGACAAGTCGCGCACCATCCGGGTCCCCGTCCACATGATCGACACCATCACCGCCGTTCAAACCGCCGAGACGAATCTGATCAAGCGTCTGGGGCGCAATCCCACCGATGAGGAGATCGCCCACGAATCCGGTGTGGAGGTGCGCAAGGTGCGGGACGCCAAGCGCCTTGCTCCTGAACCGGTTTCCATCTTCCAGCCCGTGGGCGACGACTCGGCGACACTGGGGGACTTCATCGAGGACACCGAGTCGATACCGGCGTTCGAGCTGGTGATGCTCCAGATGAACATCGAGAGCCTGCGGATAGTTCTGAGCCGCCTCGAGGACCGCGAGCGGCGGATACTGGAGATGCGATTCGGCCTCAACGGAAGCGAACCGGCGACCCTCGACGAGGTCGGCCGGGAGTTCAACGTCACCCGCGAGCGCATCCGTCAGATCGAGACGCGGGCCATCGAGAAGCTGCGCAAGGACGACCTCGACGACCCACGGTCACTCTTCATGAGCGGTCAGTCGGCCGCCGGCTGACCTTCCCTGGTACCCCGTCAGGCCCGCTTCAAGCGGACCTGACGAGGTCTTCCAGCTCCTCGCGGTCGGCTTCCACCGGCAGGTGGGCCTCCGATCGTCGGGGGCGACCCCGACCGCGCTTTCGGTGGAAGGCTTGGCCGTCCCAGAAGATGACGCCGCCCCACACCCCGTACTCGAGCCCTTCTTCCAGTGCCATCTCCAGGCAGGGGATCCGCACCGGGCACTGACTGCACAGGGCCTGGGCGGCAGCCAGGTCGGAAGCCCGCTGGCTGAAGAAGAGGTGATGGTTGTCGCCGTCTCGGCAACGGCCGGATCGGTAGATGTCGTTCATACGCAAACCTTTCGGGTCTGATGCGGCCACGAAAAGAGCCGCCGGGCAGGAGTTCCGGCGGCTTTACGG
The DNA here is from genome assembly GCA_964617995.1 of uncultured Acidimicrobiaceae bacterium. Taxonomy (GTDB): domain Bacteria; phylum Actinomycetota; class Acidimicrobiia; order Spongiisociales; family ZC4RG35; genus CAZTXD01. The sequence continues at coordinate 2,011 of CAZTXD010000150.1, read as the reverse complement.
TTTGTGGAGGTGCTCGGACCTAATGAAGCCGCCGGGGGGCGAGGGCGAGGAATCCGCCGCCGCCCGTGGTGAAGATGGGCGCGACGGAACCCGTCATCGTGATGATCGGGTTGAGGATGCGCTTCCGCTCCACCTGTGCCTCATGGTTTGCGATCCAGGAAACGTAACCGACCCCCCGCAAACATGTCAAGGCAATTACCCGTTCTCGCGCAGCAAGCACCCGTTTTCGCGCATCAAATGCGCGCGATAGCGCGCATTTGGTGCGCGAAAACGGGGTCAGGCCGTGGGGGGTGGGGCGCCGGAGACGAGCTGGGCGACGTGGTCGGGCTCGGCGTTCGCTCCGGTGACGATCGCCACGACCGGACCTGTCAACGGATCGACGGCGCCCTCCAGCAGGGCGGCCACGCCCACCGCCGCCGCCCCCTCGACGAGGAGGCGGTGGTGGTCGAAGAGGAAGCGCATCGCCCGCCAGATGGCCTCCTCGTCCACGAGGACGACTCGTTTCACGAGCTCGCGGATCATGGGGAACGTGTAGCGGTTGTCGAGGCCGATTCCACCCCGCAGCGAATCGGCGAGAGTCTCCTCCTCGGGAGCGTCCACGGGATGGCCGGCGTCGAGACTCATCTTCATCAGCGGCACCCGGGTCATCGACACCCCCACCGCCTCGGCGTAGGGGGCGTAGCGGCGGAGCCCGGCGGCCACCCCCGCCAGCAGCCCACCTCCCGACAACGGCACCAGCACCGTCTTCACGTCGGGGAGGTCCTCGGCGATCTCGGCCGAGGCCGTGGCCTGGCCGGCGATGACGTCGAGGTCGTCGAAGGGATGGATGAAGGTGACGCCGTCCTCCTCGGCGATCGCCAGCGCCCGATCCAGGGCGTCGTTCTGGGAGTCGCCCACCACCTCGACGACGGCGCCCACGTCCTCGAGCGCCTTCAGCTTCCCGGTGGGCACGCCGCTGGAGACGCAGACGATGGCGCGAATCCCCAGCCTTTTCGCAACATAGGCGACGCATCGCCCGTGGTTGCCGGTGGAGGCGGTGACGACGCCCCGCGACCGCTCCTCCTCGCTGAGAGCCATCACCTTCGACGCCGCCCCCCGCAGCTTGAAAGCGGCGGTCGGCTGCACCACCTCCAGCTTCAGGTGGACGTCGTGTCCGACACGCTCGGAAAGGGCGAGGGAGGGCATCAGCGGGGTGCGCACGGCGATCCCCGAGATCCGCCGGCGGGCGGCGGCCACATCGATGTCAGGTAGCGACGACATCGCCCACGCCCTCCCGTCTGGCCCGTTCCACCACCAGCGCGGCGATGGCGGTGTCTTGGGCCCCGGTGCCGGTGAGGTCGGCCACGGTGATCTGCTCGCCGTCGGACCGCCCCACGTGGGAGCCGGAGACGACGATGCCCAGCTCGACCAGGCCCGCCGGGTCGAGACCTTCGGCTACCGCCGCCCTGGCCTCGCCCAGACGCAGACTCTGGGCGATCGAGTCGACCACCACGAGGTCGGCGCCGGTAAGGACCCCCTCTCCCAGTTCACGTTTGTGCTCGGCGTCGGAGCCGACGGCAGTGATGTGGACACCGGGATGCAGATGGGATTCCTTCACCAGACCGGTCGTGGCCGGGGTGGCGGTGATGATCACGTCGGCGTCGGCGACCGCTTCGGAAATCGACTTGGCCGCCTCCCCTCCCTCCGCGGCGGCGAGGCTCTCGGCGGGATCGGGGCGGCGGGCCCATACCCTCAGCGACTCGATCTCCCTGACCAAGCGGAGGGCACGGATCTGATATCGGGCTTGAGCCCCGGCGCCGATCACGGCCACCCGCAGCGGAGCGGCAGGAGCGAGGTGACGGGCGACGACGGCCCCGGCCAGGGCGGTGCGCAGGTCGGTGAGGTAGCCGTTGTCGAACAGTGCCGCCGCCGGCACACCCGTGCGGGAATCGAGAACCATCATGAACCCGCCCAGGCTGGGGAGGCCCAGGGAGGGGTTGTCGAAGAAGCCGGCCGACACCTTGATGGCGAT
>CAZTXD010000149.1:0-8646 GCA_964617995.1 uncultured Acidimicrobiaceae bacterium | reverse complement strand
CAGCAGATCGACAACCGCTTCGCCATCCTCGATCTGGGCGACGCCGAGGCGATCATGCCGGGAAGTGAGAGGATCCCCTATGAGAGGTTGCAGCGGGGCAACCGCGTCAAAGCGTTGATAGTGGAGGTCCGAGGGGAGACGAAGGGGCCGCAGATCGTCGTTTCTCGGAGCCATCCCGACCTGGTGCGCCGGCTCCTCGAGCTGGAGGTGCCGGAACTCGCCGACGGGACCGTGGAGATCGTCGCCATCGCCCGGGAGCCCGGTCACCGGACAAAGATCGCCGTGGTATCGCACGACCCCAATGTCGACGCCAAGGGGGCGGCGGTGGGAGCGCGAGGCTCGCGGGTTCGTCAGGTGGTGAACGAGCTGAGGGGAGAGAAGGTGGATGTCGTGCAATGGCGTGACAACACCGCGGAGTTCATCGCCGAGGCGCTGGGACCCGCCCGTGTCAAGGAAGTGCAGATCGACGAGGAGGAGATGACCGCTACCGTGATCGTCGGCGAGCACCAGCTATCGCTCGCCATCGGCAAAGAAGGTCAGAACGCTCGCCTGGCCGCACGCCTCTCGGGATACAAGGTGGACATCCGCTCAGATCGGGAGGGTGAGGAGGCCGAGGTGAGCGAGGTGGTGACCCTTCCGGACGGGGCGATCGAGGCGGGATCGCTCGTCGGCAAGGACGGCGAGGTCACAGTGGCGGTGGAGGAAGAAGACGCCGCCGATGAGGCTGCCTCCACGGATGGTGCCGACGCGGTAGACGCGACAGAGGGGGAACCTGCAGACGAAGAGTCGACCGAGGCGGGCGACGCGGCGCCGGCCCAAGGCGACGCCGATGAAGCCCCACCGGAGGAGGAAGAGCCCGGTGACGCCAAGGCCGAGGAGGCCGTGGGGGCCGGCGAAGAAGAGTGACGAAGATCGTGGAGTGAGTGAGTAGTGGCGAAGACACGGGTATATGAACTGGCCCGCGACCTGGGTGTGGACTCCAAGGATGTCCTCGATCAGGCACAGGAGCTGGGTCTGGAAGTGAAGACGGCTTCCTCCGGCCTCGACCAAGCCGACGTCGAGCTGGTGAAGATGGCCATCTCCGGTGACGGCGCTGGCACCGAGGAGGCGGCTCCGCTGCCGGAGCCTGCGCCCGCGCTCGAGCCCGAGGCGGACCTACCCGACACCGGGGTCGACTTGGTCGAACCTGAAGAGGTGGCCGGGGCCGGTGAGCAACCAGCTGCCGACGTGGCTATCGCCGAGATCGAACAAGGGGCCACGGTGGAGGCGTTCGCCGGCGCCATCGGCCGCGATCCTTCCGAGGTAGTGAAAGCCTTACTGACGCGGGGACGGGCGGCAGGTGTCACCGCTCCCATGCCGGATGACCTGATGGAGGACGTGGCGGAGGGCTTCGGGGTGATCATCGACGTGGTCGAGCCGGAGGCACCGGAGAGACGCCCGGCAGTGGCGGAAGCCCCGACCTTCGAAGACGCCGACGCCGATCTGGTTCTCCGCTCACCCGTGGTCGCCGTGATGGGGCACGTCGACCACGGCAAGACGACCCTCCTCGACGGCATCCGGAAGACGAACGTCGTCGAGGGCGAAGCCGGAGGCATCACCCAGCACATCGGCGCCTATCAGGTGGAGGTGGACGGCCGCAAGATCACCTTCGTCGATACGCCCGGTCACGAGGCATTCACCGCTCTACGCGCCCGGGGAGCCAACATCACCGACATCGTCATACTCGTCGTCGCCGCCGACGACGGCGTCATGCCGCAGACGATCGAAGCCATCAGCCACGCCAAGGCCGCCGGGGTGAAGATGGTGGTGGCGATCAACAAGATCGACACCCCCGGTTCCGACCCCCTGCGGGTACGCACCGAGCTCACCGAGCATGGACTCATCACCGAGGAGTTGGGCGGTGACATTCCCAGCGTGGAGGTCTCGGCTCTGAGCGGTGAGGGAATCGAGGACCTTCTCGAGCTCCTCGACCTGATCGCCCAGCTCGAGGAGTTCCGGGCGAACCCCGGCGCTCCGGCTTCGGGTGTGGTGGTGGAAGCACAGGTCGAGAAGGGAAAGGGGCCCGTCGCCTCGGTCATCATCCAGCGGGGAACTCTCCGTAAGGGCGACGCCTTCGTCGCCGGGCCCGTGTCGGGTCGGGTCAGGGCCATGAGCGACGATACCGGCGCCCGCCTCGACAGCGCCGGCCCGGCCACACCCGTGCAGATCATGGGCTGGTCGGATGTGCCCGCAGCCGGGGACTTCTTCGAGGTGGTCGCCAACGACAAGGAGGCGCGCACGATCGCCGAGAGCCGCCTCACTGCGATCAAGGAGCTGGAACAGGCCATTCCCTCCGCTCGCGAGAGGCTGGAAGGGCTACTCGAGCAACTCCGTTCCGAAGATGCCACTCTGCGTCTCATCGTCAAGGCAGATGCCCAGGGTTCACTGGAGGCTCTGCGTGAATCGATCGTCAAGATCGAACGGGAAGGCGGCAGCATCGAGATCGTGCACGGGGCCGTGGGCGGGATCAACGAGAACGACGTGACACTGGCGGAGGTGACCGAAGCAGTGATCGTCGGGTTCAACGTCCGACCGGAGCCGAGCGCCCGTCGCCTGGCCGAGCAGAACGGCATCGAGATCCGCACCTACGGAATCATCTACGAGCTGTTGGACGACATCGAACAGCTCCTGGTGGGTCAGCTGGCACCGGAAGAGCAGGAGGTCGTGCTGGGAACGGCAGAGGTACGTGCCATCTTTCGAGTGCCGCGAGCCGGTGTGGTGGCCGGTTGCTATGTCACCGAAGGTGTCATCCAACGAGGGGCGAAGGCCCGCCTCCTCCGGGCGGGCGTGGTCGCCTATGACGGTTCTATCGATTCTCTCAAGCGGTTCAAGGACGACGTTCGTGAAGTGGCCCAGGGCTTCGAGTGTGGTGTGGGGCTGGCAAACTTCAACGACGTCAAGGAGGACGACCTCATCGAGGTGTACGAGATCCGCGAGATCGCGCGCACCTGAGTCGGCGGAGGGATGTGGGCCTGCGCCATCCGGATCGACCTGCGACTCCCGGCCGTGCAATCCCTCAAGGAGAAGAGGGCGGTGCTCCGGCCGCACGTGGAGCGTCTCCGTCGCCTGGCCTCGCTCAGCGTCGCCGAAGTGGACGGGCACGACTTCTGGCAGCGGGCAGGGTTGGGGGTGGCGATGGTGGCTCCGAGCCGCTCCCACCTCGACTCCCTCGTCGAGAAGGTACGCCGATATCTCGACCATCAAAACGACATCGAAGTGATCGAGTGGTCGATCACATACCTGGAGGAGCCGTGAGTCGAGACAGGAAGGGCGAAGGACCGAGTCTCCCACCTCTCGGGAACCGACGGCTCGGGGCTAACGTGGCTGTGAGGCTCGGAGCCGACGACAGCAGGCCCACGGGATTCCCGTGCGGCGTGAGGACGGGCCCCGTTGGGCGCCTCGACCCTAGGAGGTACTCGATGTCTCCCAATCCGCGGATGCGCAAAGTCAACTCCGTCATACGGGAGGTGCTGGCCGATGAGATCGAGCGTCTCACCGATCCTCGACTGGAGATGGTGTCGGTGACCGGTGTGGACACGAGTCCCGACCTGCGTAACGCCACCGTTTTCGTGTCGACGCTCGAACTGAGTCGCGGCGAGGATGCGGTTGAAGCCCTGACGCGGGCCGCCGCCCGCCTCCAGGCGGCGGTGGCGAGCCAGGTTCGTCTCAAGTACACCCCCCAGCTCGAGTTCACGATCGACGAGGCGGTCGTCCACGGTGACCGGATCGACGCCATCCTCCGGAGCATCTCAAGCGACACCGCCGGGGAGGAGGAATGATCGACCGGGAGGCACTCGAGCGCGCCGCCCAGGCTCTCGACGGTGCCACCACGATGATCCTCGCCTGTCACGTCGGGCCGGATGGTGACGCTCTCGGGTCGATGCTGGCTCTCGGCAGCGCAGCCCGCGACGCCGGCCGAAAGGTGTGGTGCACATTCGGGAGCCCCTTCGAGGTGTCCGAGAGCTTCCGCTACCTGCCCGTCGACATGCTGGTGCCACCCGACGAGCTGCCGGACGACGCCGATCTGCTGGTTGCCTTCGACACCGGCTCGCCCGACCGGCTCGGTGAGGTGGGATCCCATATCAAGAAGGTGAGCAGCACGATCGTGATCGACCATCACGTCACCAACGAGGGCTTCGGTGAGGTCGCTCTGGTGGACCCGGCCGTGTCGTCGACCGCCGAGCTGACCCTGGCGGTGATCCGCCGGTTGGGCTGGCCGATAACTCCGGTGATCGCCACCTGTCTCCTGACCGGGATAGTCACCGACACGGGCCGCTTCCAGTACTCGAATACCGGCCCGCGCACCCTGGAAGCCGCCGCCAGGCTGGTGGCGGCCGGAGCCCGACCGGAGGTGATCGGGCGTCACATGTACGAGGAAGAGGCCTTCGGATACCTGGCGGTGGCGTCGGCCGTGACCGGTCGAGCGGTCCTGGAGAGCGACCGGGCATTGGTCTGGTCGGTGGTCTTCCCCGACGACCTCGCTGCCGCGGGCGTGGATCGCGGTGACATCGACGGCCTCATCGACCTGATCCGGTTGCCGCGGGATGCAGAGGTGGCGGCGCTGGTGAAGGTGATCGACGAGAAGACCGTGAAGGTGTCGCTTCGTTCGCGGGGGAAGGTCGACGTCGGCAGCATCGCCGCTGATATGGGTGGTGGGGGCCACCACAACGCCTCCGGCTTCACGTTCGACGGTGGCCCCAATGACGCCCTGGCGGCGGTGCGCGAGCGTCTGCCCGATGCCTGAGGGTTTTCTCATCGTGGACAAACCGGGCGGGATCAGCAGTCACGATGTGGTGGGGGCGGTGAGACGGGAGACGGGGGTGCGCCGTGTGGGACACGCCGGCACTCTCGACCCGATGGCCACCGGGGTCGTGGTGGTGGCGGTGGGTAGGGTCACCCGCCTGATTCGCTTCATCCAGGACCTCGCCAAGGAGTATGTGGCGACGGCGGTCTTCGGGGTGGCAACCGACACGCTGGATGCGGATGGGGCGGTGCTCGAACGTGAGCCCCTGGACGTGGACGCCGATGACGTGCGCCGGGTGATCCCCCGCTTCGTGGGCGAGATCGAGCAGATCCCACCGATGGTGTCGGCCCTGAAGGTAGGAGGAGAGAGGCTCTACGACGTCGCCCGCCGGGGTGAGGTCGTAGAGCGTCAGGCACGCCGGGTGGTGGTCGAGGAGCTGGAGATGACGGATTTCGCCCCCGGTCCCTATCCCGAGGTGAGCTTCCGGGTGGTGTGCGGGAGGGGAACCTATGTCCGATCGTTGGCCGACGACATCGCCGGGGCGCTGGGAGGACGCGCCCACCTCTCCCGGCTGCGACGGACCCGAATAGGGAGTCTCGGTCTGGACCGGGCGGTCACGATCGAGGACATGGGCGAACACACACGCTACATCCTGTCGCCCCTGGAGGCGCTGGCGGATCTGGCGAGCGTTTCCATAGAGGACGATCTCGTGATTCCCGTCAGCAACGGGGTGCGCTTCGCCACCGGGCCCGTTGCCACCATCCCCGTCGACACACCCACCGCGATAGTGGACGGGAGAGGGAAGCTCCTGGCCGTCTATCGCCGCCAAGGCCATGAGGCTCGTCCCGAGGTGGTGGTGGCGTGAACGTGCTGGCACCCGGCTGGAAACCACCACCGCCGTCCGGTGTCGCCATCGGAGTGTTCGACGGCGTCCATCGAGGGCATACCGCTGTGATAGGCGAGCTGGTGGCACGGTGCCGGGAGGAGGGACTGTCCAGCGGCGTCCTCACCTTCGAACCCCATCCCGTCGAGGTGCTGGCTCCCGGTCGTGCCCCTTCCCTCCTCACGACACTGGAGCGACGCGTCGAGCTTCTCACCAAGCTGGACATCGACTGGGTGGGTGTGCTCGACCTGCGGGACATCCGGACCATGGACCCCATCGACTTCATCGATCGGGTTCTGGTCGACCGGGCCCGGGTGAGGGTGGTGTCTGTGGGCGACGACTTCCGATTCGGCCATGAACGGGCCGGTGATGTGGAGATGCTTCGCCGACGCGGCGAGGACGTCGGGTTCGCGGTGGCGGCCGTCGAGTTGGTCCGAGACGCCGACGGGGTGGTGTCCTCCAGCAGGGTGCGGTCACTGCTGGGTGCCGGCGACGTCCGGGGGGCTGCTTCGCTTCTGGACAGACCACACCGCGTGACCGGCGAAGTAACCAGGGGTGACGCACGGGGGCGGAGCCTGGGGTTCGCCACGGCCAACATCGTTCCCGGGTCGCGTTTGGCCCTGCCGGCCGACGGCATCTACGCCGTGAGGGTGTCGGGAGGGACGGTCGGCGATGCCGTGGCTTCTTTGGGGGTGCGCCCCACGTTCGGTGGGGGCGGAGCCCGCATCCTCGAGGTTCACCTCTTCGACTTCGAGGGAGATCTCTACGGAGCTACCCTGGATGTCGACTTCATCGAGCGTCTCCGGGGAGAAGAGCGTTTCGATTCCGTGGCCGATCTGGTCGCACAGATGGAAGCCGATGTCGTCCAGGCTCGAAGGGTGCTCGCCGCCCATTGAGGTCCGGCGTTTCCCCCATACGGTCGATACAGTTACAATGTGAACAGTTCCTCCACCACTATCAGGTTCAACGCGCAATGAAGACGACCCAAGAGATCGTGTCCGAGTACGGGCATCACGACAGCGACACCGGCTCCGCCGAGGTCCAGGTTGCCCAGCTCTCGGAGCGGATCAGCCATCTGACCGAGCATCTACGTGACCACAAGCAAGACCATCACAGTCGTCGCGGGTTGCTGATGCTGGTCGGCAAGCGGCGTCGTCTCCTCGACTACCTCCGGAGAGAGGACGTCGAGCGCTACCGGTCTCTCATCGCGAGACTCGGTCTGCGGCGCTGACAAGTTTCGAAGGAGCGGCCACCGGCCGCTCCTTCGTCATTAGCTCCGGTCCCGCCCGGGTGGGCGGCGACCGGGATCGTTACAACGACACACGCGGCTCATGTGCCGCCGGTGTCCCGAAGCCGGAGCCGGTCGGTTGTCAGTTGCGAGCTCTCCCGGGAGAGCTGGCAACTGCCAACGGGCCGCTCCCAGACATGAAGGAGCACAACCGTGCCCGAAATCACCGTATCCGGTGAGATAGGTGACAAACAGCTCACCCTCTCCACCGGCAAACTGGCCGGTCAGGCCGACGGTGCCGTCGTCGCCACTCTGGGGGGATCCCAGATGCTGGTCACGGCCACCGCCAACAAGACCATGCGGGAGGGAATCGACTTCTTCCCTCTCACCGTCGACTTCGAAGAGAGGATGTACGCCGCCGGAAGAATCCCCGGCTCGTTCTTCCGCCGCGAAGGTCGGCCCTCCGAGCAGGCGATCCTGACGTGTCGCCTCATCGACCGTCCGCTCCGCCCTTCCTTCGACGACGACTACAGGTGCGAGACCCACGTCGTGGTGACGACCCTGTCGGTGGATGGGGAGAACCCCTTCGATGTCGTCGCCCTCAACGGAGCGTCCGCTGCCCTGACCGTCTCCTCCATTCCGTTCAACGGTCCCGTCGCCGGTGTTCGATTGGCTCTGATCAAGGGCCGATGGGTTGTGTTCCCGACCGAATCCGAGCTCGACGAGGCCGTCTTCGAGATGGTGGTGGCGGGCAACCGTAACGAGCGGGGAGAGATCGACATCACGATGGTGGAAGCCGGCTCCACCCCCGACGGGCTCAGGCTCATCGCCGAAGGGGACGCCCCCTCCGATGAAGCCGCCGTGACTGCGGGCCTGGAGGAGTCGAAGCAGTACATCGGCGAGATCATCGATCTCATAGATGAACTCGCCTCGCAGGCAGACAAGAAGGACGTCGACTGGCCGCGAGTGGTGGATTACACACCCGAGATGCGTGACCGCGTCGAGCAAGTGGCCCGTCCCAAGCTCGGTGATGTCGTCACGCTCGGCGACAAGGCGGAGCGCAAAGAGTCCGAGAACGCCGCCCTGGAAGCCACTCTGGCCGAACTCGACCTGGCCGACGACGATGTGGAAGGTCTCACCCAGGCCACCAAGGCGTTCAAGTCCCTGGTGAAACAGATGATGCGCGACCGTGTCATGGATGAAGGCGTGCGCCTCGACGGCCGGAGAACCGCAGATATCCGGCAGCTCTCGGCCGAGGTGGGTGTGATCGAGAGGTCGCACGGCTCCGCTCTGTTCCAGCGAGGTGAGACCCAGGTGCTGAACATCACGACCCTGGGCATGCTCAAGATGGAGCAGATGCTGGACACCCTCGCTCCGGAGGAGTCCAAGCGCTACATGCACCACTACAACTTCCCGCCCTTCTCCACGGGAGAAGCCGGCTTCATGCGTGGTCCCAAGCGCCGAGAGATCGGTCATGGGGCCCTGGCCGAGAAGGCATTGCTGCCGGTGATACCCGAAGCGGATGACTTCCCGTACGCCCTGCGGCTCGTGTCTGAGGTCTTGTCGTCCAACGGATCGACATCGATGGCGTCGGTGTGCGCGTCGACACTGTCTCTCATGGACGCCGGCGTTCCGATCCTCCAACCCGTGGCGGGTATCGCCATGGGCCTCATCAACCGGGACGATCGGTTCGTCACTCTCACCGACATCCTCGGTGCCGAGGACGCCCTGGGTGACATGGACTTCAAGGTG
>CAZTXD010000148.1:0-8687 GCA_964617995.1 uncultured Acidimicrobiaceae bacterium | reverse complement strand
CTTAGTCGTTCATCGTGGCGATGATCCGGGGGCTCCACAGCTCATCGAAGGACGAGTACGCCTTCTCCAAGTTGACCGGCCTATCCATCATGTCACCTCCTCGGTCGGGACGCAGCGTCATGCGCCGCGGCTTTCTGCCACACGTCGCATCCAGTAACGGAACCAGTCGCTGCCGTACGGGACGTAGATGCGCACTTGGTGTCCCCGATTGACCAGGCCGAGTGCGTCGCCAGGGCGTACTCCGAGCAGCATCTCGATCCCGATGCCGTCTAGAGCAAGGAGCAGCGCTTCGCGAATCACGGGATCGTGGGTGGCGATGGCCAACGTTCCACCGCGCTCCGCCACCTGATGCGCTAGCCGTAGAAATGCCACATCGACCGGATCGCCCCACTCATACGCCTCTGCGGGTGACTCCAGGTAGGCACCCTTCACCAGCCGCACCGGAATGTTCGAGTCAACGAGTCGATGCGCGTCGCTCTCACTCCTGCGGAGATTGGCCTGCAACGTGGCAACCACCGGCACACCCTGCGCCGCCAACCTAAGTACCCCACAAGAATGCGAGGGGTGCGGTGACTCTCCTCGGCGCTGACCTCCAACCGCGAGCCGGGTGGCAGGAGCGACGCCACCTCGAGCACACGGTCGCAGAAGAACTCGACCGAGACGTCGATTCCCAAATGGGAGGGGACGACCTCCAGGTAGATGTCGCCGTCCACGTCGGCGAGGGCGCGACTCAGCGCCCCGTACTCTTCAACCACCCGAGAGACTCCGGCGGGATCATCCAGGCCTTCGCCGAAACGGTCGACACTGACCGCAAACCCCTGGTCCACCAAGTGCCCAACCGTGGCGACTACGTCCGACAGCGACTCGCCGGCAACAAACCTCCCGGCACGCCGATTGCAGTGCCTGCTCAGTAGACGCGAACGCCGAACGAACCCCTCCAAACGATCACTGGTAGCGGCGGCATACAACAACCGCCGATCAAGTCTCCCCATTTTCCCTTCGATCGGCACACCCCCAGCCCATCCACGGGCTCTCGCCCCGAACCATACGTACGACCTTACGCCCGCGGTTCCTCCCGCCAAGACTCCCCACCTCCCCCGGGATGGAACGTGCAGCGAGAACCAGGAGCTTCCCAGACCGCGGAATAGCGCCCGAACACGAACCATCCTCACCCCAAACTGCTCTACCGCCCCCACGTGAGAACGGGACACACGGGATCCCACATCACTCAGTCCTTGGCGCGTAACGCTCAGCCCAACGACTCCTCATGAACGGCAGCATCGGCGGGCACTCTGAACTGGCATCCGTGGGCCGCTCACTGCCGTTCGGGATGATCTTGTTCTGTGATTGTCCCCGGTGGCAGTTGAGGTGGCTTCAATCTGTGTAATCGAGTCCGAAGGGTTCGAAGTCCTCAATCGGGGTTCGACCCTGTGCTCCGGCATGGTGCCACCGTCTGATCCACGGCACCCAGCGGCGGTTCAACCCCAGCGACGAAGGGACGTCCACGTCGAGACCGGGGACGACCACCAGCTCGGGTCGCTCCTCGTCTCCGACCGTGGTCATCGGGTCGAGGCTCACCCGGTTGGCGAACCGGATCGGCCCAAGGTCGATCCCCACCGTGACCGGATCAAACAGGTCAGCCGATCGGGGATCGACCAGGTGTCGCCAGGCCACATTGGCCTTGACCATGGTGTCCAGCACCGAAACGGTGTTGAGTGAGTCGGCTCCCTCGATCCCGATCACCAAGACTCTCATGTCCGATTCTGCCCTGTGATCGTCTGAACGGTCTATTCCAAGTTACTCCCTTGCCCGATACGGTGCGGACAAGATCCTGCTGTAGGAGGAGAGATGACTCCGGATGTGGCGGCCCAACTGGCAATCGTGCTCAACTTCGTCACTCTCATCGTCCTCGCCCTTTGGAAATTCGTTCCCTGGGCTCGCGAACGGAGCGTGGTCGAGGCGCTCACCCCACTGGTGGTCATCCATACCGGTAGGACAGTCGCCCTCCAGCTGTACGCGGCGCAGGCCGACCGACTTGCCATCCCCGACACCCTCCGGGATCAGATCGTCTGGGGCGACCAGATAGGCTTCCTCCTCGCCCTGCTGACCCTGATCGCCCTGTGGCGAAGGTCGAACCTGGGCAAGCCGCTGGCCTGGCTGCTCGTTGTCGCCACAATTATCGACCTGGCCAATGCGCTCATCACCGGGATCGCTAACGATCTCCTTGGCCTGACCACCGACGTCTCCTGGCTCATCGTCACCTTCTACGTCCCCATCCTCTGGGTATCCATCGCCCTTATCGCCTGGCTTCTCATAACCAGGGGCCGAGAGGACTGGGCGGTCGAGCACCGGCGTACAACCAACGCGACATAGCGTCCATTACCGCTTGAACACGTTCGACCGGGAAGGGCGACCTCAACCTCAGAGGTAGGCGGGGACGGGGTGTTTCAGTCGATCCCTTCGCCAGCGAGGAGCACTCGCAGCCCGGCAGGTATTCTTGGTCGAGGGCTTGCGGGAGTCGCTGAACGTCAATATGCGTTGATCGCTGCCTTCACCGAGATCGGTGCTGAGCTCGGCGCCCTACGCGATGACGTAGAGAGACTGCTTGAGCGCATACGATCCTCGAGACTCCGATCGACAGCGAAGCCTGAGAGTCGGAGCGTGCGCTGGGCGTGAGAGGACGTCACGTGGCCTGGACCTGTTGGTGGTTAACTGGCCGGGAATTCGCGTATCGATATCTTTCTCACTTGGTCCCGATGCCGACGTTGACCGCGTTTGTCAGCACGGCTGGCTCTTCCCCTCCTGAGCGCTCCCGAAGCATCCCGTCGAGGACTTGTCGTATCGTGGCTCGCTGCTCATCGTCGAGGTCGGCGACGAGCATGCCCGCGATGGGGTTGCCATTGAGCACCCAGTCCCACATTTCCTGCCCGGAGCGGAAGGAGGGCCTCTCGGCTGTTTTCTCAACCCTGACATCTTTGAGTCCGGCGTCGCTCAAACGTCGGCGCATGACCTCCGGGTCGGACACCTGGAACTCGAGTGGGGGTGGGTCGTCGGGCAGATCGGCGAAATCCGGGACGACGGCTCGCAATGCGCCGACGAAGATCTGGAGGAACTCGAGTTCGGCTGGAGAGCCGTAGGCGATCAGCAGCACCCGGCCGCCGGGTTTCGTCACTCGAACCATCTCACGCAGCGCTTTCGGCTGATCGGGGACGAGCATGACCCCGAACTGGGATCCGGTGACATCGAAGGTGTTGTTTGCCAGTTCGAGGGCGTGGCACTCCATCACCCGTCCTTGTGCATTCGGCAAACCTTCTTGGCGCACCCGCGCCTCGAATCGCTCGATCATGGCTGGGGAATAGTCGGTGGCGAGCACCTGTGCCCCCAGGCGCGCCGCTGGAAGGCTTAGACCTCCGGTTCCCGCGGCGACGTCGAGGAACTGCTCGCCGGGCTTGAGACCGACGAGGCGGAGCGCTTCGTTTGCCAGCACCTCCTCCTGGGGAGTGACGTATTGGTCATAACCCGCCGCGATGGCGTCCCAGGCCTCCCTGGGAGCGGCTTGCTCCTGTGCACTGGTGTGATCGTCTCGTCTCGTCGTCATCGCGTCCTCCTCGCCTTGCTGCATGCCTTTCAGTGGCAAGCAGACCTTTGACGAGGAACATAAGGTCGAGAGGGTGCTCCGACTTCGGGAGAAACAACCAATCGCAGCCGAAGGACATGGGTATTTCTGTGTATTGACGCTACCGGACCAGCCCGTGCTTGTAGGCGTAGGCGGTTGCCTCCGACCGGGATGCCAACCCCAATTTGGTCAAGATATTGCTTACGTGACGGGCGACCGTCTTCTCACTGATAAAGAGCTCGGTGGCGATCACCCGATTGGTCTTGCCGGCCGCCACCAAGTCAAGCACCTCGATCTCCCGGGGACTCAGCTCTTTGGTGGCCTCAGAGCTTGGCATACTCAACAGCCCGGTCACATCTCTGACATCGGGTGCCGCACCCAACTGCACGAAGACTTCCATAGCCGCTTCCAGTTCCAGGTCGGCGCCGCTCCCGTCCCCGAGATCGCGGCAGGCAACACCGATCAGAACTCGTACACGCGCAGCCTCGTGGGGGGCGTCGAGATTGCGCCAGGAGTCGTAGGCGCGGCGCAACTCGACCAGAGCCGCGCCAGTGTCGCCCTCGGCGAGAAGGACAGCACCCGAAGCGTGAGCGGCGAGAGCAGACAGGTATGGCGCGTCGAGCTGGTCGGCGATTCGGGTCAGCTCATCCACTGCCGCCCGCGCCGCTGCGACGTCGCCCGCTTTGAGCATGACCTCAACGTAGGCAGGCAGCAGTTGCGACCGACGGATGGGGTCTTGTCTTTCTATCATCAGGCGGCGGATGGCTGCTAAGGCGATGTCTGTCCGGCCCTGAGCCAGGCTGAGCAGTGACATCCCAGGCTCGGGTTGCCGTCCCGCCAGGCTGGCTTGACGGTAGGACCGTTCCGCTTCGGCGAATTCTCCCCGCAGCCTCTGGATCTCGGCCAGCTGGTAGTAGGCCGATCCCAACGTGTCCCATTCCGGTGGCCCAGCCAGCGATTCGCACGCACGGTGGGCCGCGTCGAGCGCGTCGTCCCACGCCCCCTGCAACTGGAAGATCTCACAACGATGGACCAGGCAATTGCCTCGGAATGGGATGAGGCCGGGCTGAGAATCGCACCAGCGGGACAGTGCCTCCGTCCACTCCCTCGCCCGACGCAGGTCGAACACCCTCTGACACAGGTCGATCACCTGGCAATAGGCGATTCCGGCGAGGATCGGCGACACCTCGTCTGCGGTGACGGCAACCATGACCTCGTCCAGCAGCGCCATGCCTTCGCCGGTGCGTTGCTGCAGGATCAGCGCCTGTCCTCGACTGAGACGGGCAAACATGGCTGCGTCGGGGTCACCAAGTCGCTCCGCGATCTGACCCGCCTCGACGAAGCTGGAATACGCGCTCTCCGGGTCACCACGGAACATGACCGGAGCCGCCGTGAGCATGAGCAGCCAGGCCTGTTCGACACACTCATGGCCCTCCTCCAAGACGCGTCGGCCCCGGGCGACCCAACCCATGGCGGGGGCCAAGTCGCCCCTGAAGAACAGGCCCAGCGCCTGTTGGAAGGCACACCGCGCGGCGCGAGTCCCCTCGCCCCGGCGCAACCACTCCTGATGGGCGCGCATCCAGGCCTCTGTGCACTCGTCGTCCTTTCCAAGCATGTAGGCAGCTATCGCCAGGTTCTCGAGATCCTCGAGGGTCAGGCCGCCTTGCCGTTGAGCAGCCGACAGATGGGCGAAGGCCTCCCCCCACGCCCGCCTTTCCAACGAGTCGCGGGCTCGGTCGAGTCGATCGGCCGCGGTCATCGGCTCAACGATACGGACAGAGGCCAGTGACGGCCACCAGGAGATTCATCCTCAGTCACCCGAGTGTAAGTGCCCCCCGGCCGGATAAGACGGCCATCCACACGTGTTACGACCGGACGTTGGAGGGCTCACAGCCAGCGACAGCCCAACCTGCCCGGTACTTGTTCTCCCTATCAGGTCACATTCTGCCGGGAGGCGTTCAGCTAACACCGACAACCGACCGGTCCACGCTGGACAGCGATCGAATCGGCACGCCGGCCGTCTAGACAGCCATCTCACTGCCCCCAGTGATATGGAAACATGTAAGTGACGCTGCCCTGGCGATGGGGCCAGACACGACTGTGGTCTAAAGAGATGTCTACAGCGGCTCGTCCAGGTGCACTTCCCTGCTAAGCGTGATGTTGACTTCTCGAGGGGGTAGGACTGTCCTTTTGTGTAGCGAAGCTGGTAGACGGCCAGCTCCTCTCGGAGATGGTGGATCCGGGTGTCGGTGTCGGTGTCGCTCAATCGTGGGTCTCCTGAGCGGTCGGAGAGGACCCCTACGCTATCGAACATGTGTTCGTCAAATGGATTGGACTCATCGGGGCGAAGGGTCGGGAGATCTCGGAGATGGAGTGGCTGATCGACGACATCGCCCTCAACCGGTGGCGCGCCGAGTGGCCTCCTTGAGCCGAATGGTTGCCTTATTCTGTAAGGTACATAGACCGTCAGGCAAGGCAACCAGTATCGAACGCTCGTGGGGAAGCCGGGGCTTGAGAGCTGTCAGGGGAAGGGGGGAAGGTCGAGGGGGATCAGCCCGGGGTCCTGCTCGAAGTTCCCCACCTGGAGCACGAACTCCTCCGCCTCGACCGAAATCAGGAACGCCACCCACACGTCGACCGCCGAGCCGGCGCTCAGAGTGGGCGAGCCCTGGCTGCCCCGGGGGTCGGAGGCGGCGTCCCAGGGAGCGCGGGGAACCCCATCGACGATGAGGCGGAAACCGTCGCGACCCATCAAGTCGGGTCCTCCACTCGCCTTCTCCGCTAGCACGTGGACGACCAGGAACAGCTCGTCCTCGTTGGCTCGGTGCCCGGTAGGCGAGGTGGCGCGCTCGTGAGGCTGATCCTCGTAGAGGACGGCGCCCATGACGGTGAACACCACGGTGCCGGGGTTGGTTGGGCCTTGCCCCTCCGCCGAGCCCTCCACCTGGAGCATCACCGGATAGGCGGGCTCGGGAACCGCCCCCGTCAGCGGCAGCACCGCGATTCGCTCCGGGGGAACTCCGATGAGGAGCTCGGCCGACGTCAGGTCGGTGCCTTCCTCGACTGGGAAGGCCAGGAACGAGTCCACCCCGGTGCTGGCCCGGATCAGCCCTGCCACGTCGGACAGAAACCCCATCTGCTCGGCGGCCCCGATGTCGACACCGTCCAACCTGAGCCGGTAATGGGCGGCGCCGAGCGACTGCGACATCGTGGTCGACATCTCGTTGACCGCGGTGATGTCGAGGAAGGCGTGGAAGTTGCCCTCGTCGATCACGGGCTCTCCACCTCGGGGATAAGAGCGGAGTTCCTGGTTGGAAACCCGGACACCGGTGACCTGGTAGACGATGTTGGAGTACACCACACTGCGGGATTCGAAGTCCTCCAGCTCGTCGATCACCAGGACGGGCTCGGGTTCGGTTGTCGAAGTGGTGGTGGCCACCGTCGTGGGCGGCGTGGTGGCCGGCGCCTCGGTGGTGGTGGTGGTGGTTGTTTCGACCGCTTCGTCGGCGGACCCTCCGCAGGCTGTCGCGAGCAGGGCAACACAAAACAGCCCGGTCGCCCCCAGTCTTCTTTCTCCCATACCCGCAGCCTTTCTCAGAGGAGAACCTACCTCGTGCGGCCGGTTCGCGTCGGGAAAATGAAGGGACTGGTCCAGACGCGTGGGTTCAACGGCTTCAGCTACGCGGACATTGCGAGGGAGCTGAACGTCACAAAGGCCGCCCTTCACTACCACTTCGCCGGCAAGGCGGAACTCGGCGAGGCTCTGATCGCACGCTATGCGGAGCGTTTTTTCCAGGCTCTCGCCTCAGTCGATGAGCGGGAGGTCGATGCCCGAGCGAAACTGGACGCCTACGCCGCCCTGTATGCGGATGTGCTTCGTAATGAGCGGATGTGTCTCTGCGGAATGCTGGCCTCAGAATACCCAACACTGCCCAAGCGGATGCAGGATGCGGTCGTTGGTTACTTCGATGACAACGAAACCTGGCTCGAAGGTGTCCTTGAGCAGGGTAGAGCCGATGCAACGCTGCGATTCACCGGATCGGCGAGAGAAGCGGCGCAGATGATCCTGAGCAGTCTCGAAGGGGCGATGCTCATAGCTCGACCCTACGCAGACCTCCCCCGGTTTCAGAGTGCGGCGACACGCCTACTAACCAGCATATACACAGACGCCTAGCCCCGACGAGGCAGCGGTACGACGACAGCCAGACCACCTACCACTGCTACCTCTCCCAGGATCGCTGCGACTCATCGGCCAACAAGCAAGGGAGGTGACCGCACCAGACACACCCGTGGGTGGCCGACGACTTCGTCGCCTATGTCGACAGCATCGGGGGACCGACCGGACTATTAGTGGGGTGGTCTGGTGGCGCCAACTGGGCCCTCGCCGTGGCGGCGCAGTCCGAGTTGCTGGACGCGGTGGCGCCCATTGAGTCTGCGGCGAACAGCCTGACGAGCAGGAGCAAGCGGCTCTCGGCGATGCCGTCGCCCGAAATGGGCGAGCTGGCCAACGAAGGCAACCTGACGGCTGCGGCTCGCGCCTTCGCTGGTTACCCCTTCAACGGCGAAGACATCGTCATTGCCGAGGACGTCGCCTACTTCGAGGCCACAGGACGCTACGTCCCGAACCCTGCTCGACTTCTTCCAACAAATGATGGAGTACCAAGGTCCCATGCCTGATGATCCGGCTGTGCTCGGCGAGATCCCAGGCGCCGGGCGCGCCGCCCCCCTCACCCATCCCGAGGCGCTCGCCGAGGCACTCACCGAGTTCTTCACGCCAGCCCTGCAGCCGGCCTGACCCTGCTCGTCTGTGCGGGCCCTTCAACACCTGCGCTGCGACAGTCGCGAGGTCAGCGCAGGGGTCGACTGCCGGTTCGGTGAGGTCGGAAAGTGGAATCTCCTACCGCGTAAGAGTTTCCGTAATCGTCACGGATACCAGCCGGCGTACCACGGCGTATCTTCGTGAGTAGTCGATCTACGGAGGTACCAATGGGCTTTTTCCGCAAGCCAGATGAAGGTGACATGGTCTGGGCGCTGGGAGCGCTGGTCGCCGGCAAGGCCACCGGCGACGATA
>CAZTXD010000147.1:0-8695 GCA_964617995.1 uncultured Acidimicrobiaceae bacterium | reverse complement strand
CTTTGAAGAACTCGGGGACGGCGCGGCCGTCGTTCGGCCTCATCCGCGGCCCGTAGGTGTTGAAGATGCGCACGATGCGGGTGTCGAGACCGTGCTCCCGGTTGTAGGCGAGGGTCATCGCCTCGGCAAACCGCTTCGCCTCGTCGTACACCCCACGGGGCCCGATCGGGTTCACGTTGCCCCAGTAGGTCTCCGGCTGGGGGTTCACTTTGGGGTCTCCATAGACCTCAGAAGTCGAGGCGAGGAAGAAGACCGCTCCCTTGTCGAGAGCCAGACCCAGCCCCTTGTGAGTGCCGAAGGCGCCGACCTTCAGCGTGTGGATCGGCCACTTCAGGTAATCGACGGGTGAGGCGGGAGAGGCGAAGTTGAGCACGTAGTCGACATCGCCCGAGACATGCATGTAGTCGGTGACGTCGTAGTCGATGAGGCGGAACTTCTTGTCGCCCATCAGATGCGAGACGTTTGCGGCATTGCCGGTGATCAGGTTGTCGAGACAGGTGACTCGGGCACCTGAGTACACCAGCCAGGTGCAGACGTGGGATCCGAGGAACCCGGCGCCACCCAACACGACGGCGTGCTTGCCCTCGAACTCCTGGAAACCGCCGAATGCGGTTCGGCGCATGTCGAACATGTCACTACCTTCCAAAACGCTTTCAGGCTACATCGGCACTTTGGGAATCCAATTGAGCTGATCGACCCGATGGGATACTGGAGACTCCCGATGGGATGCTGGAGATAAGTTGAGGCCTAAGACCGCCTTCTGGAAATGGAGCCTTCTCGGCGGCCTCACCGCCGCAATACTCATCGTCGCCCAAGCCAGCGCGGTGGGAGGATATGGAGGTCTACTTCAAGTCGGAGAGGACAGTGCGGTACGGCCCCTGATCGAGTCCGAACTCGGCGATATTCCGCTGGCGCCTCATTCGGGCCATGACGGCCAGATCTCGTATGCGATCGGCCTCGACCTCCTCGGTGAAGAAGTACCCGAACTGCTCGACCATGGCGCCTATCGATACCGACGCGTCCTGTACCCGGCATTGGCCTCCCTGTTCGGAGTGTTTGACGGACAAGCGCTTCTCGTCGGCATGATCGTGGTCACAGTGGTATCGACGGGAGCTGCCTCTGGTGTGACCGCCGCGATCGCCTCCCGTTTCGATACCTCCGACTGGTGGGCACTGGTGACGATCCTCAACCCTGGAGTGTGGCTGTCGGTGCGACTCCTCACTTCGGACATGCTGGCGATCGCGCTGATGCAGCTTGGTCTCTACTGGGTGGTGACAGGGCGCCGTGTCGCCGTCCTCGCCTTCACCCTATCGGGTCTATCCAAGGACTCCTACCTGACGACGCCGGGTGGACTGTCGGTGAGTCGTGATCGAAGCCGTTGGAGACTCATCTTGATCCCGGTTGCCGTGCTGTCCGCCTGGATAGTCTGGCTGACCGTCACGATGGGAGAAGGATTCTCGAGCAGAGGCAATCTGACATGGCCCTTCGTCGGTTTCGTCGACGCATCGCCGGTCTGGGCCACATTCAGCACAGGCGAGCTTATATACCTGGTCTTCGCTTTGAGTTCGGTCGCTGTCGGACTTCTCTACTCACTGATGGTGAAGAGCTGGCTGCGTTGGCCCATTCTCGCCTGGTCGGTACTCGGGATCACCTCATCTGACTGGGTCTGGGACTTCGGCAACAACGCAGCAAGGGTCTTCGCACCCATCGTGATTCTGCTCGGGCTCGCCGAGTCGGGTCGGCGGAGCGCAGGACAGGACCTCACCGAGACAGCTGTCAAGTGGCCCGCAGCGGGGACGCCTTCCGGCGAGCCCCGATGATGTCGGCTGCCAGAAGACCAAGAATCGTGACACGCACCGTGGTCTCGATGGGGTTGATCCATTTGGGCACGTCGAAGTAGACAACCACAAAGGCAACAATCGCAGCCGCCTCGACCAGACGCACTTTGGCGTAGCTGGCCCTGATCCAGGCATAGAAGGGCAGTACCCAGAGCACGTACTGCGGCTTGAAGGTCTTGTTCAACAACAGCATCGCGGTTAGGGCGAGGACCGCCGCCTCGGCAAACGAGGGTCGGGCTCGAGCAATCCAAACGGTAAGAAGGAGCAGGGTGCCGGTGATCGTCACGGTCGACAACACGTTGATGACATTCATGCCGACGTCGACGCCCACTAGACCAAGCAGGTGATCGAAGATCCCCCAGATGGTCGACTCGATGTCGACTCTCGTCGAGGCGAAATCGAGGTGGAATCGCCAACCGTCCGGATCGAAGACGATATATCCGACATAGGACGCCGCTAAAACTGCGAATCCCGAGACCAGAAACATCATCCTCTTTCGCCAGCCGTCGAGCAACGGCAAGAGCGGGAGGACCACTGCTCCTGGGAAGATCTTCAGGGCGGTCCCAACACCGGCTAGAAAACCGGATGCAGCGAATCGCGACCGGTGTAGGACCATCACACCGAGCACGGCGACGAAGACGACCAGAACATCCCAATTGATAGGCAAGAAGATGAGCAGCGCCGGTGAGGCCACCCACATTCTCACGTCAGCACCGTCTGAATCACTGCGCCACTCCGCGACACGCAGCAACAGCGCCGTGACGCCCACGGCGGCAGCGACCATGACCAGCCCATTGAGAGCGACTGCCCACCGCGACGAAGGCAGCAGAGACAGAGGCTCGAAGTAGAGGGCCGAAATAGGTGGATACTCGAAGCGATCGACCGGCCAACTCGGATTGTGCCCGGCGGCACGCTCCCACAAGCGGTGTACGTCACTGAATGGCGGGAACACCGCGTACAAGGCAACGGCCAGTCCACCCCTGAATGCAGTGTCCAAGAGATCACGACGCTCGTCCGATCGATGCGGCCACCTCCACCACCCACCGACATCGGAGAGGGGGGCGCTCATCCCGCCATCAGGCCGTCGTGGGCATCGACTCGGACGATGCCACCGGATCGCCCAACTGACCGCTGTATCCAGGTCCGAACGCCCAGAGGACGTACAGCATCCCAGCCGCCCGCCAGGCGTTGTGTGCGCCGCCGAGGACGAGTGGGCTGAAGCACATGACGAGCAGACCGGAACCGACCCACCCCCAGTCCCGGTGGCGCACGCCAACCCCGATCGTGACTATGGCGAGAATCAACAGCCCGGTCGATTGGATCGACGGTGATTCGATGTATCCGTGGAACGGAAGCGTGAGACCTCCTCCGTATTGATCGAGGTCCGGTCCAAACCGTAAGATCCACAGCAGACCCAGGCCCGCCGCGCTCAGAGCACCCCACAGGAGCAAACGCCATCTCCCCACGAATGCCACGAGGAAGGTCGGCCGGATCACACCCAGTGCTGCCGACGCCCACCAACGGCCGGTGGCCATCGCCCACGCCGCAGCGAGAATCCCAAGGGCCTCGGCCGTGTCGCCGGCGAAGGCAATCAAAACGGCAGGGTTGAACGCAATGAGCCAGGCCCTCACACCGAGCCGCGGACGAAGCCTCATCGCCACGAGGAAGGTTCCTACGACTGCAGTCGCTCCGGCAATTGCCAGGCCATACGGCACCCACTGCTCCTGACCCAAAGAGGCGAGCCAGGCCAGCCAACCGAAACCTGCTCGCCCATATCGGTAGACAGGTTGGGTGAGCTGCCAACCTTCGTCCAACCCGAGAGGGTCGGCGGCTATGAGGGCAAACGTCTGGCCATCGCCCGTGGCCCAGCCAGAGAACCATGCTCCCACTCCCCCAACATCGAGCCCCGTCGTCCGCTCGAAGTTCTCAAGGATCGAAGTCCAGGAATCAGGTATCCACGCATACCGGTAAAGGACGGCTGTCAAAGCCAGGCTGACACCGACGAACCAAACTTCCCGGCTCGAAGCAGGAGTTGCATCCATTCGCACGGCATGATCGACCATACGGAGATGTCAGTTAACCGATTCACGCACTTTCCACCAAGGACCCTCCCGCTTGCGTGACTTCTGCCACCCGTCTCAGGCCGCTACCGCGTGTGCCAAACGACCGAATAGCCCCGGCCCGAAGGCAGACGACGAAGAGCATTCCAGCCGCGCGCCAACCATTTGGCTGCTTCCTCCACACGAACCCACTGAAGCAGAGACGAGCACCCATGAAGCGACCCTCTGTCTCGCACCCGTGCAGGACGGTGATCGTGGCGAAGAAGCCCAGACCGATGGATTGGTGAGAAGGCTCACTCGAGTAGCCGGCGGGCGGGAGAACAAAGTTCGACCCGTACCGCCCGGTCTCCAGCCCGAAGTGAACAGACCCACAGTGTTCCAAGGACCGCGACGCTGGTCGCACCCCACGCGAACAGTCTCGGCCGACTGATCAGGGCAATCACGTAACTCGGCCTGATCACCGCCAGAGCAGCCGACGACCAGCAGCGGCTACCTGCCATCGTCCAAGCCCGCGCAAGGAACCTAAGAGCCTAAGCGGTGTCGCTGGCAGAAGCTATTACACCGCAGGGTTGAGAACTATCAACCACGCGGACCTGCCCAAGCGCTCTCGAATCCTGAGCGCTATAAGGAGCAGCCGATGAGTGAAAAGACCCCAACGATCGCCATGCCATCGGGCGCGCAGTGTGACTGCCCCAGGCTCACCAGCCACGCCGCCCAACCCAACCCGGCGCGCCAATACCGGAAGGCCGGTTGGCTCATCTCCCAGCCCTCGTCCAACGCAAGAGGATCAGCTGCGATGACCGCGAAAGCCCGACCACCAGCGATTGTCCATGCCGAGAACCATCTGCCGACGCCTGACACGGGGCAACGCCAGCTCCTTGGCACTCCAGCCCTTCCGCCCAAGATCCGAGGATCCACGCATACTGAGAGAGGAGAGCCACATCCGCGAGAGAGATCCCGACCAGCCAGGTCTCTCGCCATAGGCGACTTTGCGGGATGGCCAAACTGCCAGGTTCAATCGTCAAGAGTTGGGTGACTGAGGACTCGAGTCCTGGCGTTGCGAGGCTCGCTCGTTGCCCGGCGAGCGTGCCGACGACTCCGTGTCAACAACAGATGAGTATCCGGGACCAAACGCCCAAAGGACATAGAGCATCCCAGCGGTCCGCCATCCGTCGTCGGCAGTCTCGACAACCGTTCCGGTGAAACAAAGCACCGTCAACCCCGACACTACCCAAGCCCAATCTTGCTTTCGCAGGCCAATGATCAGCGTGACGAAGGCGGCGAGAGCAAGTCCGACGGACTGCAGAGAAGGTTGGTCGAGGTATCCAGTCAACGGTGGGCCAAGCCCTCCTCCGTACTGATCGGGGAAGAATCCGAACCGGATGATCCAGAGGAGACCCAGGACGCCAGCGCTGATTGCCCCCGGCACGAGCAGTCGCCAGCGTCCGATCAAGGCAACTAAGAAGCTGAGTCGAACGACTCCGAGGGCGGCTGACGCCCACCAACCACCGCCGGCCATCGCCCAAGCCAGCGCGAGGATCCCCAGCGCCTCGGCGGTATCACCGGCGAAGGCGATGAGCACGGCCGGGTTGAGAACGATTAGCCAGGCAGATCTGCCCAGTCGAGGTCTGAGCTTCATCGCCAGACGAAACAGCCCGACGATGGATAACACACCCACTAACGCCATCCCGTAGGGGACCCATTCGGGCTGACCAAGACTCGCCGCCCAGGCCAGCCACCCGAAACCCGCCCTTGCATATCGGTATGCGGGATACCCCAGCTGCCAGCCCTCATCCAACCCAAGTGGATCGGTGGCGATGATCGCGAAGGCCTGGCCATCACCGAGGGTCCACGCAGAGAACCAGCTTTGGACCCCCGTGACGGGTAGTCCAAAGGTGTCGAGCGCATGCTGGAGCGCAGCCGGCGGATCGTTCGGTATCCAGGCGTAGCGATACAGCAGCGCCGTCGCCGTAACGGCGATACCCACGAGCCACAGTTCTCGTCTTGGTACCGGCGACTTGCTCACTGGACTGGATGATCGGCCATGATCCAAGACGAGTTAACCGGTTCCAATCACCTCGACCAAGTCCCAACGTCAGGCTCGGCCACCCTCCGGTACCTTAGGTGTATTGCTCCCCGAGGTTGTTGACGCGGCTGATTGGTGTGCCGTCTATGGCGGTGTGGTAGCGGTGGTGTTTGTATTGGTGGAGCCAGTCGTTGAGGGCGTCGACTCGTTGGTGGTCTGAGGTCCGGGTGTTGGCGTAGGCCCATTCGGTGGCGAGGGTCTGTTGGTATCTCTCGACTTTGCCGTTGGTTTGGGTCCGGTAGGGGCGGATGCGGACGTGGTCGATGTCGACGGCTTCGAGAGTGTCTGCGAAGACCCGGGATTTGTATCCGACTCCGTTGTCGGTCATGACCGCCTGGATCATGATTCCTCTTTCTGCAAACCACTGGCGGGCCCGCTGGAGGAACCTGATGCAGGTATTGCCTTTCTCGTCTGGACAGAACTCGGAGTAGGCGAGACGGGAGTGGTCGTCGACCATCGAATGCAGATACGTGTATCCGACCCTTCCTTTGTTGGATTGATCCCGGTTTTGTGCTCCGTGGATCCGCCAGCCGCCACCTTTGGGGATTCGCCCCATCTTCTTGATGTCGACGTGGACCAGTTCCCCGGGAACGTTCTTTTCGTAGCGGCGGATGATCCGCCCGGTGGGCGGGTCGAGGTCCCGGAGTCTGGAGAGACCAAACCGTTTCAACACTCGCCACACCGTGGAGACCACCAGATGGAGCTGCCGGCGATACGAGCCGGCCCCCACCGGCGGTTCACCCGCATCCCGATGATCCGCCGTTCTGTCCGTTCCAGAAGCCGGCCCGGAGTCGCATCGGGCGTCGACCTCCGGTCGACCAGGCCGACCTCACCCTCAAGGAGATACCGGTTCCACCATTTCGACGCTGTCTGCCGGGAGATACCCATCTCCGTAGCGACATGAGCAATAGGACGGCCACCGGCGATCCGTTCACACAGGATCCTCCGGCCTGTGGGAGTCAACGGGGCGTTAGCGTGCACGACGAGCCTCCTTTTGGTTGTCGGTTGCGTGCAAGCACCACACAACCAGGGAGGCTCAACCCCTCACAACGTCAACAACCCTCCGAAGCAGAACACTTAGGCTCCATCCCCGACTCTCTGCATCAGCAGCCAGGTGACAACCATCGTCGAGGCCACCATGAAAACACCGTTGACGACAACCGCCCATCGACCGGAGAGCATGAGGCCGAACGGTGCGATGTAGAGCGCCCCGATCGGCGGATATTCGAAGACGTCCTGCGGCCACCCGGGAACAAGACCCGCCTGGCGTTCCCAAAGCCGGTGGATGTCACTGAATGCCGGGAAGACTGCATACAACGCCACGGCGAGACCTCCACGGACCGCGGTGTCGAGGAGGTGCCTGGGTCGCAAGAGCTGTGGCTCCACGGGACTAGGCGGGTTGATCGACTGGGGTATCGGCATTCACCTTGCGGAGCCCTGGGGAGCCGGCTCGTGTCTCGAATCCCGGCCCGAAGGCCCACATCACCGGGAGGAATCCGGCCGCCCGCCAGGCGTTGAGCGGGTCTCGCATCACGTCCGAGCCGAAGCAGAGCACGAAGACACCGGCCAGGACCCACGACCAATCTCGGGTCCTGGCGCCCACGACCACCGTGATGCTCGCCGCCGCGGCCAGCAGGAATCCCCACACACCAGGATGCTCGAGATAAGCGTGAAACGGAAGCCCGAGCCGTCCCCCGGAGGGGATCATCGCCTCCAGCCCGAAGGCGAGGAGGCTGTAGGTCCCGAGGGCGACCGCGGCCACCACCCCCAAGGCGAGCTGTCTCCACCGCCCCCAAATGGCGACGAGGAACGTGGGACGGGTCACCCCGAGTAGGCCGGTGGCCCACCAGCCACTGCCGCCGAGGGCAGCGGCGAGGAGGAGTATGCCCATCGGCTCTGAAGTGTCCGCGGCGAAACCGATGAACAGGGCAGGGTTGAAGACCACTAACCAGACACGCGAGCCCAACACGGGTCGGAGACGGATCAGCAGGGTCATCACCGCCGCAACGGTTACGCCCCCAACGATCGCCAACGCGTAAGGGACGAGCTCCGGCTGACCCAGGGAGACTGCCCAGACGGCCCAGCCGTATCCCGCCCGGGCGAACCGATAACCGGCCTCACGGATCCCGTCGGCGAGAGTCTGGCCGGTCGGATCGACTCCGATCAGTGCGTAAGCCTGTCCGTCGCCCAAGGCCCACGCCGAGAACCACGGTCCAGGCTCGCCCACGTCGACCCCATAGGTCTCTTCGAAACTGGCGATGTGACGGTCCGGAAAGACGGGGATTGCATCCCATCGCACATAGAAGGCGACAGTGAGGACGATCAGCACCACCAGGGCGATCTCAAACCGGTGCTTTCGAATCATCCCCTCATTCTCACCGGCCACAGCCGCCCGCCAATGGATTGAGCGGCCTAACTCCCAACCATCTCCCTCAAGAATTTCCCGGTGTAGCTCTCCCCCACCTGGGCCAACTCTTCGGGTGAGCCCTCGGCGACGATGCGTCCTCCCCCGCTGCCGCCGTCGGGCCCGAGATCGATGATGTGGTCGACTGACTTGACCACGTCAAGGTTGTGTTCGATTACCACCACGGTGTTGCCGGAGTCGACGAGACGCTGCAGCACCTGGAGCAGCTTTCTGATGTCCTCGAAATGCAGACCGGTGGTGGGCTCGTCGAGGATGTAGAAGGTCTTGCCGGTGGAGCGCTTGCCCA